>NZ_JAELVH010000490.1 GCF_019399235.1 Streptomyces poriferorum
CCGGACCCGCAACCGCGGCGCCCCGCCGTCCAGACCGAGGGCGGGCGCCGCGGCGGGTCCGGCCAGCACGAACCCCCAGCCGTGCACCTCGTCCGTCCGGCCCGTGGCCCGGTCGGGGCCGACCGCGAATCCGGCGTACCGCCCGCTGATCCGATAGGGGCGGGTGTGCAGTCCCGCCGCCCGCATGGACGCCTCGACCGTCCAGTACGTACGCGGCCGGCTCACCGCCGGCCCCCCGTGCACCACCAGCCGGCCGTCCGGTGCCAGGGCCCGGTCGACCAGGCCGTAGAACTCCGCCGAGTAGAGCTTCGTGCTGGCCGAGATCCCCGGGTCCGGCAGGTCCGCGACCACCACGTCGTAGCGGTCCCGCGCCGTGCGCAGCCAGCTGAACGCGTCCCCGGTCACGGCCGTCATCCGCGGATCACGGTAGGCGTGCGCGTTCAGCTCGGACAGCGCCCGGTCGGTACGGGCCAAGCGGGTGACGGCGGGGTCCAGCTCCACCACGGTCACGCTCCGCACGTCCGGGTAGCGCAGCACCTCGCGGGCCGCCAGGCCGTCACCGCCGCCCAGGATCAGCACCCGGGCGTGCGGCCCGTTCATCGCCGGGTGCACCAGCGCCTCGTGGTAGCGGTACTCGTCGCGGGAACTGACCCTCAGCCGCCCGTCCAGGTAGAGGTCGAGAGAGCTCCGGTCCGATCCGGTCAGCACCACTTCCTGGATGTCGGTCTGCAGCGCGACCCGCACCTGGTCTCCGTAGACCGCACGCCGCGCCGCCCGCTCGAAGTCGTCGGCCAGCACGGCGGCCGTGGCGAGCACGGCGATCACGAGCACGTTGGCGGCGATCAGCAGCCAACGGGAGCGGGAGGTGAGGTCCCGCCGGAACACCCACAGGACCAGCGCCCCGCCCGCCGCGGCGTTGACCGTCCCGGTGAACAGAGCGCCCGACAACTGACCGAGCATCGGCAGCAGCAGGAACGGGAACGCCAGCCCGCCGACCAGCGCGCCCACGTAGTCGGCGGCGAAGAGATCGGCGACCGCACCGCCCGCGTCCTGCCGGTCCACCCGCTGGATCAGCGTCATCAGCAACGGGATCTCCGCACCGATCAGAATGCCGATCGCCAGCGAGAACCCGACCAACGCGTACCGCGACTCCCCGATCCAGGCGAACGACGCGTAGAGCACCAGCGCGGAGGAGCCGCCGACCAGCGCGAGCGCCGCCTCGATCAGCCCGAAGCCGACCGCCGCACGGCTGCGCAGCCGTTTCGCGAGCAGCGAGCCGATGCCCATGGCGAACACCATCACGGACAGCACGACGGACGCCTGGGTGACGGAGTCACCGATCAGATAGGAAGCCAGCGCGACCAGTTCGAGCTCGTACACCAGCCCGCAGGCGGCGCAGATGAAGACAGCGGCCAGCACGAGGTACCTGCCGGTCCTCGGTCGCACGGGAAGGCGCTCCGCGCCCCCACGCAGCGGCACCTGCTGGTCGATCATGCCGCGAACGCTACGTCACTGAAACGTCGCCGCTTGTCACCCACAAGGGTGTAATCGGCGCACTCCCAACGGAGTTGACGCCGGTCACAGTGCCGCCGCTGCCGGCATCCGCACACCCACCCGGGTCCGCGTCACCACCAGCCTGCCCTCCTGCGGGTACGCGTGCCAGGTGCGCCACCGCACCTGGCCCTCACTCCGCTGGGCCAGCATCGCGGTGAAGGCGTGCGGGCTGCCCGGGAACGTCCCGGCCAGTCCGTGGGGATGGTCGGCGACGAGTGCCAGCAGTTCCTGCGCGCGCCCCGCGAAGGACCCCGCGCCGAGCGTCTCGACGCGCGCCGCGAACTCGTACTCCCAGTCCCCCAGCCGCTTGGAGACGCCTAAGGGCAGAGGGGTGCTGCTGCCGGGCATACAGGCGACGGTTTCGGAGCAGCTGCCCTGCTCCTCCTCCAGAAGTACCTGATGGGACGCGCCGAGCAGCCGCAGCTGCAGTTGCGCGCCGGCGAGGCCGAGATCGAGGACAGCCAGCGCCGGGAGCGGTTCACGCCCCAGCGCCCAGGCCAGATCGGCGGCACGGGTGTCGGAATAGGCCGTATGAAGGGTCGTGAGCATGGGTCGGCTCCGCAAAACACACATGGACACGTGGACAGGTGGCGCCCCGACGTGGTGCACGTGGGGGTGGGAAGCGCCCGATCAGGTCCAACTGGGGTCCGAGGGCTGAATGTTCTCTCAACCGAGGGAATCACGAACTACGCCGCACTCGCAGCGTTTTTACCCAACTTGACGTGGTTTCCATCCCCTCGGGGGCCTGCCGGTTCAGGTGTTCACCAGGTATGCGCCGCACGGCCCAACGAAAAGGCGCCCGGCGGGACTTAGAGAGCTCTCTAAGTCCCGCCGGGCGCCTTTTC
>NZ_JAELVH010000491.1 GCF_019399235.1 Streptomyces poriferorum
CTCCCTGACCGCGAGGCCCGGGCGGCGGCGGTGCACCGTGAGGTAGGCGAGGCCGTCCGGGCCCGCGGTCAGGGAGCGGCGCGAGGTGCGCGGGAGCCACATGACCGTGGTGGGGCCGAGAGCGAGGGGTTCGCCGCCGCCGCCCGGGGTGAGGTGACCGTCGCCCTCGACGACCACGAGAAGTACGTCCAGGACGTCCTCCTGATGCTCCCCCACTTCGCCGCCCGCCGGCAGACGGACCAGGTTGGCGTCCAACTCCCGCCCCTGCCGGTCGAGTTGCCAGAGCGCTCCACGGTCGTCGGGAGCTGCTGCGGCGAGCAGGCCGCCGAGTCGGGTCAGTACCTCCGGAGTGGCGTTCACGGCTCCCAGGCTACGCCGCGGGGCGGAACGCGGCGGGCGTCGCGGCGGCCGCGGCATCGAACGCCTCCGGGTGCTTTGCCCCGTTCCCGCGGCCGTCGCCCCCATGACGCCCTTCGCCCCCGCCGTAGGGTGGTGCGCTTCCGCGTCCACGTCGCGGCCAGGAGACAAGGAGGGCCGGCGCATGGAACGTCACGCCGACGAGAAGTACCCGCCGATCGAACCGTACGAGCACGGCGTGCTCGATGTGGGCGACGGCAACCTCGTGTACTGGGAGGCGTGCGGAAACCCGTCCGGCAAGCCCGCCCTGGCCGTGCACGGGGGACCGGGTTCCGGCTGCGCGGCATGGCCCCGCCGGTACTTCGACCCGGACCGCTACCGCGTCGTCCTCTTCGACCAGCGCAACTGCGGCCGCTCGACCCCGCACGCGAGCGACCCGGCAGCCGACCTGCGGCACAACACGACGGACCACCTGATCTCCGACATGGAGCGCCTGCGCGTCCACCTGGGCGTCGACACGTGGCTGCTGTTCGGCTGGTCCTGGGGCTCGACGCTGGCCCTGGCGTACGCCGAGCGGCACCCGGAGCGGGTCAGCGAGATCGTGATCGACGCCGTCACCACGTCCCGCCGCTCCGAGATCGACTGGCTGTACCGCGGGGCGAGCCAGTTCTTCCCCGACGCGTGGGACGCCTTCCGGGCCGGCGTGCCGGAGGCCGCGAGCGACGCGACGCCGGACGTGCTCGCCGCGTACGCACGGCGCACGGAGAGCCCCGACCCGGAGGTACGGGCCCGGGCCACGGCCGACTGGTGTGCCTGGGAGGACGCGGTGCTCTCCCTGGAGGCGTACACCGGGCCGCCCCCGTACAGCGGCCGCCCCGGCCGGGCGCAGCTGGCCCTCGTGCGGATCTGCGCGCGCTACTTCTCCCACGGCGCCTGGCTGGAGGAGGGCCGGCTGATCCGGGACGCGGGGCGGCTGGCGGGCATCCCGGGCGCGCTGGTGCACGGGCGCCTCGACATGGGCGGCCCGCTGACCACCGCGTGGGAGCTGGCCAAGGCGTGGCCGGACGCGGAACTGACGGTGATCGAGGACGCGGGGCATCTGGGCGGGGCGGCGACGACCCGGGCGGTCCTGGCGGCGCTGGACGGGTTCGCGCGGTAGCGGGGCCGCCGGTTGGCCGGGGGCGGACGCGGCGCGCCCTTCCCCCACGGGCCGGTACCGGCAAGTACTGGGCCTCACACCACCTGTCGGGTCATCATGTACGGGGCAGACAGGGCGAGATGAGCGGGGGGCGGCCGATGCGTGGTGAGGTGCTCGACGGACGGTACCGGCTGACGGAACCGATGGGTTCCGGAGGAATGGGCCGGGTCTGGGTGGCCGAGGACGAACGCATCGGGCGAAAGGTCGCGGTCAAGGTCCTCTCCCGCATCGACGAGGACGCCTCCGCCACCCGCTTCGCCCGTGAGGCCCGGGTCATCGGCGGGCTGTCGAGCCCGCACATCGTCACCCTGCACGACTTCGGCGAGGCGCAGGTGGCCGGGGAACGCGTGCTGTACCTCGTCATGGAACACCTCCAGGGGCGGGACCTCGGGGCGGTACTGGAGAGCAGGAAACCCGAACTCCCCTCCCCCGCCGAGGTGATGGGCTGGGGCGTAGCAATCTGTACGGGGCTGGAGACGGCCCACCGGGCAGGCATCGTGCACCGCGACATCAAACCGGCCAACGTGCTGCTCACCGCGGACGGCACCATCAAGATCCTCGACTTCGGGATCGCCCGCATGCTGTCGACGGCCGCCGCGATGACCCGCACCGACCTGACCGCCGTCGGCTTCGTCATCGGCACCCCGCTGTACATGTCACCGGAGCAGATCCGGGCGCCCGACGTCCTCGACAGCCGCAGCGACCTGTACTCCCTCGGCTGCCTGCTCCACACGCTACTCACCGGCGGACCGCCGTTCACCGGAGCCGGTACGGCCGTCCTGGCGCAGCACCTCGGCGACGTCCCCGAGCCGCCGAGCGCCCGGCGCGCG
>NZ_JAELVH010000492.1 GCF_019399235.1 Streptomyces poriferorum
GAGGAGGGTGGGACGGGACGGGAGGGGCTAGGTCCGTACTTCGAGGAGCGGGACGAGCTGCTCGACGGGGGTCATCGAGCCGTGCATGCCGACCATCGCGGACTCGTGCGGCTCGTTGACGGAGGCGGTGATCACCACGTCGTCGTGGGCCGCCGCGACCACGTCGCCGATCCTGCCGAGGACCCGCTCGTCGACGCGCGGGCCGAACCAGCCCGCCTCGACGGCCTCGTCACGGCTCGCCACCCAGAACTGCTCGCCGAGCACCTCGCGCCAGACGGTCAGCACATCGGCCTCGGCACCCGGTACGGCGTAGACATGGCGGGCACGGCCCTCGCCGCCCAGCAGGGCGACACCGGCGCGCAGCTCCCAGTCCTCGTCGAAGTCGATCCTGGACTGTTCGTCGAACGGGATGTCGATCATGCCGTGGTCTGCGGTGATGTACAGCGCCGAGCGCGGCGGGAGCTGCTCGGCGAGGCGCCGGGCCAGCCCGTCGACGTACATCAGCTGCCCGCGCCAGGCGTCGGAGTCGACACCGAAGCGGTGTCCCTTGCCGTCGACCTCGCTGTAGTACGTGTAGACCAGGGAGCGGTCCCCGGCCGCCAGCCGCTGGGCGGCGACGTCCATCCGCTCCTCACCGGTGAGCCGGCCGAGGAACGAGCCGCCGCTGAGCGCGACCTTGGTCAGCGGGGTCTGCTCGAAAGTGGGGGCGGAGACCTGGGCGGTACGGACTCCGGCGGCGTCGGCCAGCTGGAAGACGGTGGGGTACGGCTGCCAGACCTTCGGCGGTGTCCACGGCTTCCAGCGGAGCTGGTTCATCAGCTCGCCGGTCTCCGGATTGCGGGCCGTGTAGCCGGGCAGGCCGTGCTCGCCCGGCGGGAGGCCGGTGCCGACCGAGGCCAGCGAGGTCGCGGTGGTGGCCGGGAAACCAGCGGTGACCGGGCGGCCCGTGCCGCCTCGCGAGGTGGGCAGGAGGGAGTGCAGGAACGGTGCCTCGTCCGGGTGCGCCTTGATCTGCTCCCAGCCGAGACCGTCGATCAGGAAGACGCAGTTGCGGTCGGCGGGGGTGAGCTCGGGGATCGCCGCGGTGAAACCGGGGACGCCCTGTCCCGCGACGAGCGTCGGCAGCAGATCGGCCAGCGAACCGCTGCCGTACTCCGGCACGGGTGCGGTGTCGAGTGGCAGCAGCACGGGGTCGTCCTGCCAGGCCGGGTGGACCATCAGCGGCCGGCCGCCGGGGTCGCGGCCGTGGCCTCGGAGAGCGCCTGGGCGAACGCAAGGGTCTGGCGCACGGTGTCGGGGCCGTCGCCGGCCTCGCTGACACGCAGGCTCAGGTCGTCGGCGGTGGAGCTGCCGGTGTAGCCGTGGTCGGCCTCGCAGTTGGGGTCGCCGCAGGCGGCGGGCTCCAGGTCGATCCGGGAGACGGCACCCCAGCCGATGGTCAGGACGACCTCGCGGGGCAGCGTGCCGGGTACGTACTTCTCCGGGTTGGCCACGACCCGGCTGACCACGACCGAGGAGATCCGGTCGAGCTTGACCGACTCGGTGGACGTGGTGGCGTACGGCGTCGGGGAGCTGGTGTCGGCGTTCTGCTCGTCGGTGTGGCTGACGATGAAGCGGGTGTCCGTGAGCACCAGCACCGTGACGTGCCTGCGCACCTCGTTGGAGTCGAAGGTCGTCTCCTGGTGCACCAGGTACGAAGCGACCGGCTCACCGCCCACGGCGGCCTCCACCGCCTCGGCCACGAGGGCCGGGTAGTAGCCGCTGCGCTCGATCGCCGCGCGCAGCCCCTGGGTCGTCGTACCGGTCTTAGCCATACGCACCATCCTACGGGGGGCCGGTGGCTGCCGGGGACGGTCCCGCCGCCGTTGCCGGACGGGGCCCGGGGCGACGCGGGTCAGTAGTTGGACAGGCGCCGGGGGCCGAGGTCCGTGCGGGCCGGGGGCGGCGAGAGCCGGACGCTCGCTCCGAGGACGGTCAGTCCCTGGGTGGCGACCACGACCGGTTCCAGGGCGATCGCGACCACCTCCGGGTGGTCGTCGACCAGCCGTGAGACCCGCAGCAGCAGTTCCTCCAGCGCGGCGGTGTCCACGGGCGCCGAGCCGCGCCAGCCGAACAGGACCGGGGCCGCCCTGATGGACCGGATCAGTTCGGCGGCGTCGCGGTCCGTGGCGGGGACCAGCCGGTGCGCGGTGTCGCCGAGGAGTTCGGAGGGTGCGCCCGCCAGGCCGAAGGAGAGGACGGCGCCGGCCGCCGGGTCGATCGTGGCCCGCACCACGGTGTCGACGCCGCGCGGGGCCATCGACTGCACGACGGGCCGGAGCTCGGCGGGCTTGCCGAGCAGGTCGGTCAGTTCGCCGTACGCGCGGCGCAGCGCCGCAGATGGGGTGCGGTCGTCTTGAGTGCCACGGGGTAGCCGAGCCGCGCCGCCGCGGCCACGGCTTCCTCCGGGCCGGGTGCCGGGAGGGTGGGCCGGACGGTGATGCCGTAGCAGGCCAGCAGCTCGCGGGCCTCGTCGTGTTCCAGGGGCCTGCCGCGCGGGTCGGGGTCCTGGCCGAGCAGGGTGTCGATGAGGGTGCCCGCGGCCGGTTCGTCGATGGTGTCGTCGAGGAACTCGGGCACCTTTCCGGGTACGGCGGCCTGGCGTCGCCACTGGGCGTACCGCACGGCTTCGGCGAGCGCCCGGACCGCGCGTTCGGCGGCGGGGTAGGCGGGGATCCGGCC
>NZ_JAELVH010000493.1 GCF_019399235.1 Streptomyces poriferorum
CCACGGCGGCTGGCCCGACGCCACCCTCACCCCCGGCGTCACCGTCCGCACCGCAGGCCGCCTCGCCAACACCCGCATCGAACTCCACCTCGAACACACCCAACAAGGCACCCGCACCCGCCTCACCACCGACGCCGTCGTCCTCGCCACCGGCTACCGCGAACGCCCTCTCGACCCCATCCTCGACAGCCTCGGCACCCACCTACGCCGCGACACCGCCGGACGCCCCCGCATCGACCACCACCACCGCCTCGACCTCGACCCCACCATCACCGGCAACATCTACGTACAGAACGCCGAACGCCACACCCACGGAGTCGGCGCCCCCGACCTCGGACTCGCCGCCTGGCGCAGCGCCACCATCCTCAACCACCTCACCGGCACCACCCCCTACCCCCTCCCCCAACGCACCGCCTTCACCACCTTCGGCCTCACCCAGAACACCGGCATCCCCGCACAGAACCCCGTCCTCGTCCCCCTCATCCGAGGCAACTGACCCGCCCCCCACACACACAAAGGCGGCCGCCCACCTCCCACAAAGGAAGCAGAGCGGCCGCCCCACACACACCAGCCGGCACCCGACTAGAACACCGGCGAACCATCCCGCGTCAGACGCCAGTCCACCGAAGCGAACTCCGCACCATCCACCGAACCCTTCGCCTGCACCCACGAAATAATCGTGTTCCGGATCTCCTCCGAATTCGCCCACAACTGCTTCGCAGCCGGCACATGCGGGAAGTTACCCCCACCGCTCGCCCGGTAGTTGTTCACCGCCAGCACGAACTGCGCCGCAGGATCGATCGCCTTCCCCTCGAACGAAAGACCCACGATCCGCGAACCATTCGGCTTCGCGATGTCGATGTCATACGTCAGACCCGACACCGCGTCGTAGTTGTAGTCGGGAGTATTATCCGCATTCGTCAGCTTCGCCGTATCCACCGGCGCACCCGCCGCCGTCTGCACGTAATACCGCGCCGAGAACTCCAGATAATCCTTGATCTGCGCACCCGTCACCAACCGCGCCTCAAGCGTGTTCTCGAACGGATACAGACCCGCCGCATCCTTGATCGTCACATTGCCCGCAGGGATCTGCGCCGTACGCGAGAAGCACGACGCCTGCGACAGCACCGGCAGCGCCGCGTACTCGCCACCCGCCAGCGCCGCCTTCACCGTCTCCGCCTGGACGACATTGATCAGATCGATGATCGGCTCGTCCTTCCACGCCGCCTCGGCCGTCGTCATCGCCGCAGTCGACGTACCGATCACCTGGTTGACGTACGCGACCACCTTCGTGTGCTCGTCCGCCAGCATCTTCGTGATCTTCGGGTCCTCGGCCACCGTGTTCGAGTTCAACACCTGCGACCCGGCCTTCTCGACCACCCAGCGGCCCTTCTCCCACACCAGATCGAAGTCGAACAACGTCAGCCGCTGCCCCCACTTCAACGGCTCCGACAGCACGACCTTCTTACCGGTCTGCTTGTTCTCCACGAAGTACTCGGGAATCTCCGAGTGCGCGTGACCCACCAGGATCGCGTCGATCCCCGGCACCTGCTCCGCCACCAGACCCGCAGCGTTCTCCACATACGGAATCTGATCCCCGTACGACGACGTCCCGCTGCTCCCCGAGTGCGCCGAAACGATCACCACGTCCGCACCCATCGAACGCAGCCGCGGCACATACTTCGCCGCCTGCTCCTCAAGACCCGGGAACACCATCTTCCCGCCCACGTTCGCCTTGTCCCAGATTGCGATCCCCGGGTTGGTCAGACCCAGAATCGCCACCTTCACATCCCGGCCGTGCGGCGTACGCAGCTTCTTGATCACATACGGAGCGAAGGCCGGCCGCAACGTCTTCGCATCCAGCGCGTTCGCACCCAGCAGCGGGAAATCACACTGCTCCTCGAACTTCCGCAGCACCGGAATGCCGTAATTGAACTCGTGATTGCCCAGCGCCGCCGCGTCATAACCGATCGCGTTCATCGCCTGCGCCATCGGGTGGACCGGCCCGCGCTTCGCGGTGATCGGATCGATCTTCGCGTAGTAGTACGACAACTGCGTGCCCTGGATCGTGTCACCCGCATCGATCATCAGGGTGTTGTGGCGGCCCTTCTCCCGGCGCACCTGATCCACCAGCGTCGAGATCTTCGCCAGACCGACGTCGTTGTGCGCCTTGTCGTCGAACTCCTTGTCCGTGAAGTAGTCCCAGTTGAAGACGTTCCCGTGCAGATCCGTCGTCCCCATCACGGTGAACGAGTACCGCTTCGGCGGACGCCCGTGCCCGTGCCCGTGACCATGCGCCGCCGCCGGCCCCGCGGCACCGCCCACGATCGCCACACCGGCCCCGGCCGCGGCCGATGTGCCC
>NZ_JAELVH010000494.1 GCF_019399235.1 Streptomyces poriferorum
GGGGCAAGGTGGTCACTGTGCTTCTGCCTCACGGTGGTCGCTGCCGCTGGTGCGGCGGCGTCGGAGCAGTTGGTCGTAGGGGGTCACCGACGGCTGCGGTCTGGTGTCCGGTGGAGGGTGGCGAGCCGCCACTCGTGCAGCGAGGTGACGGTGGCCGGCGTCTGCCTCGGGGCCGCCGGGATGGGATGCGCCGATAGTCGGTTCGTCCTCCGCCTGTGCGACCTTGTGGGCTTCCAGGGCAACAGCGTCGGCGGTCAGGGCGCCGGCCTGCGGTGCTGTGGCCAGGCCCGCGACCACGTGCTCGTGGGCGAGGTGCCGGTTCAGCAGCAGGACCTCGCCCAACGCCCGGGTTCCGTCCCGCCCGCCGTGAACCTTGCGGGCCTGGGCCCACCATGCGTCGTGGACTGCGGTGAACATATGGCGTGGGCAGGGACGGAACCGGTGAGGTGCAGGTCGGCCAGGCCGAACTGATAGCGGTTCAGGTGCGCAAGACCCTGTGCCCTCTCGGTCACCGGCTCGGTCTCGTTGTGGACCGTGCTCACTTCGCGCCCAGATCCCGGGCGGTTCTCGTCTTTGCTGTTTCATTTGTTGTGGGTGTGAGTGTGGGTGGTGATGTGGATGTATTGGACGTCGAGTTGGTCGGCGATGTGGCTGAGGGTGTCGGCGAGGGCCCGGACGGTCACAGGCTCCAGCCCGACGGCGGCGCCTTCTTCTACGACACGTACAGGGGTGCCGTCGCGTGTGCCGGCTGCCCAGCTATGGGCGATGGAGCGCAGGAGCGCGGTGACGTGGTCGGCGGGTACGGTCAGCCGCCCGTCGGTCTCAACACTGACCTCAGGAGCGGCGAGCTGCGCCTCGTGCCCTTCTTCCCCGGGACTCATGCCGCCCATTACACGCCCAGCTTCCGCAGCGCGTCCAACTGCTCCTGGGCGAGGTTGTCGCGTCTCGATTTGGTGTTCGAGACCCACGCGCCGAGCACATCGAGTTCGGCCGGTAGCTGCGGGCGAGTTCGGTTCCGTCGGCACCGACGCTGAACGCGGTGTCGGAGGGCGGGCATTGGGTGGCGAGTTCACAGGCGCCGGCGAGCCAGGCTCGATCGGTGGTGGTGGCCTCCTGGCCGGGGCCGGGCCTGTCACAGCCGGTGGGGGGAGGGGCGATCGGTCATCGGGGCTCCGTGCTGATGTCTTTGGGTGCGTACCGCAGGAGCACCTTGTCGCGGATCGTCCGGGTTTCCAGGAGCCGGTGCCGGTGCCGGAGCCGGGCGGAGGGGGCGCCCATGCAGTGAGCCGGGCCGACCATCCATACGGCGTCGCTCTGTCCGACCAGGAGCGGGGCGATGACGAGGTCGCCCAGCTCCCGCTGGCCCGCCCGCTGGCCACCGCCCTCCGGCGGCCCTGAGAGAAGCCTGCCCCGCCGAACAAACTCACGCCCGCCCGCGTCCGCAGAGGACATGGAGGTGGCCCGTCACGACCGGGCCAACACCACCAGTACCGAGCGTGGACTGCTGCACAGCTACTGGCTGCTGTCCGGCTACGGCCTGCGCGTCTCCCGCGCCCTGGGCTGTCTCGCCGCCGCCATGCTCGCCACCATCGGGCTGCTCATGGGCTTCGGGCTCCCCCAGCACGAGCCGAAGCAGGAAGCAACCGGCACGGTCCCGCCGGCCGGAGGCACGGTCACCTTCAAGATCGACAAGGACCACCCGCAAAACCCCACCAAGGACAGGCTCACCGGCGAACGATTCGAGAAGGCCCTGAACGTCACCCTCGACTCGGTGGTGTCCGCTCCTCCGGCCAGGAGTTCACCACCTCCGGTACCTGCATCGAGATGGTCTCCCGCGTCACCGAACCCGACCTCCTCGGCCTGGCCGTCCTCGCCGTCCGCAACCGCGTCAACGCTGACCACCAGCACCGAGCACTCACCACCACGGCTCAGACGGGGCGGCCTGGTGTCGGCGCACGGCCCCGTTCCCCAGTTGCGTACGGATGAACGGCCCCAGTTGATGGCGCGCGTTCGTGGCCCGGACCGCGCCGAGCCGAGGTCACAAGATCGTCTCTGCTAGGGGATCCGACCTGGCCTCCGTCGGCGGGCCAGCCGATGGTGGGACTGAACATCGGCCGCTGGCCGAGGCGACGGGCAAGGTCCACATAGGCGGTGAGACGTATCGGGGCAATCCGGGACCGCCGCCGGAGGTGAAGGACACTCCGGAGGGTCTGGCCAACGGACTGCCCGCGGTGGAGGACTGCACGCCGTGGGAAGACCTGCGCGAGACACATCTCGCCCGGCTCGTTGCCAAGCGCCCGGCCGTCGCCTGATGCCCGCACCGCACGGCCCCGCGTCGCGCCCGGATCGCGTTCTCCGACTCCGCCACCAAGCAGTTGGACGCCCTCACCAGCGAAGCCGAGCTGCACGCCCTGGACCGTGCCCTGGTCGTCATCTCCGTCGATCCGGACGTCGGAGAGCCGATCCCCGAAGGCACGGCCGGTCCTCAGCTGCGTGAGTACGCCGACGAAGTCGAGCGCGTGCGCCTACTTTACTGGGTAAGCGCCCTGGGCACCGTGGTGGTCGTAGCGTTCATCGAAGTTTGATCCCTGCGAAGACGTCGCAATGCAGGGCCGACTGTCTCCTGCAGTTCCCCCGGGCGGGCGACGCGCGACAGGGCCTCCCGGGAACGTCCGTACGGACTGCTCCTTCTGCGGCTTGGAAACACAAGCTGACCACCCGCCTCACCGCCGAGTACGGCACCGTCGTGGTCGTGGACCTCGACGTCGCCGGGATGGGCCGTAGCCGGCGGCTGTCGCGCCGGGTCGCGGACGCGGCATTCGGTGAGATCCGGCGCCGGCTCACCTACAAGACCCGCNCGAGCACGTCTTCGACGAGGGAAACCACCGGTCGGCCACGATGAGACGGGTGCCGTGCCGGCGGGTCTTGTAGGTGAGCCGGCGCCGGATCTCACCGAATGCCGCGTCCGCGCCCCGGCTCACCTACAAGACCCGCCGGCACGGCACCCGTCTCATCGTGGCCGACCGGTGGTTTCCCTCGTCGAAGACGTGCTCGCGCTGTGGTGCGGTGAAAGCCAAGCTGCCCCTGAGCGTGGACGTCTTCGAATGCGATACCTGCGGGCTCGTCCTGGACCGGGACGAGAACGCGGGAGACAACCTGGTCGCCATCGCGACGACCTGCGTCACCCGCAGTACAGGTACCGGAGCGGCCGGAGACCTGGACCCCGCCGCCGTGGTGGGGTCGAAGCCCCGCGGAGCCGACCGCAAGACCCGCACCACCCG
>NZ_JAELVH010000495.1 GCF_019399235.1 Streptomyces poriferorum
GGGGGCAGCGGGCCGAGTCACACATTCCGACGAGGGGGCGGTCGGCGGAGGGGGTGCCGGCGAGTTTGAGGCAGAGCGCGCGGGAGGGGTCGGTGAACCAGCAGTAGTTCGCCGGCCCGAGGTGGAGGATCTTGGCCCGCTTGGTCAGCAGGTTGAGCACGTCGCGGTCACTGCGCTGGGTCTTCGGCGCCGGTGCTGCCATCGGTTCGAGCTTGGCGTCGATGCTGGCGAAGAATTCGGTCAGGCTCCGGGCTCCCGGCCCGGATGGGAGGATGCCCTGCTGGTAGTTGCGGAACTCGGCCAGGACAAGGTCGAGGTTGCGGTCGCCCTCCAGCTTGTTGACCTCGGCCAGCAGTTCGGCTTGGGCTCCGCCGGGGCGAGAACTGTAGCCCTCGGTTGTCGCGACGACGATGTGCTTCAGGTGAATCTTGGTTGCCAGGACGCCGCCGGGCCGGTAGGCCATTTCCAGCGCGAGGGTGCGACGTAGCCGCCGCAGGTTGACGGGGCCGTGCGGGATGGGGGCGAGGCCGAGCCGTGCCCCCGCTTCGGATTTGACCCAGTTCCGGAACCACCGGTAGCGGACGTCGAAGGCGAACCGCCCCAGTAGGGACGCTCCTTCGGCGGGGTCGGGGTGCAGGCGTTCGATGAGTTCCGCGGCGCGGTAAGCGGGTTCGATGACCACCCATTCGTCGACGACGCCGCCGAGTCCCTGACCTTTGACTACTTTGCTGACCAGGCGGTAGCGGATCAGGCCGGGGGCGGGTTGCTCCAACCGGCGGCAGCCGACTGCCAGTTCCATCAGCTCGGACGAACGCATCCCGGATGCCGCTGCCAGGACGATGACTGCGGCGGTGCGGACGATTCCGACCAGCGCGGCGGCCTGCTGTCGGTGCAGCGGTAGCGTCCACGGCACCGTGGCCTCCCCGCCGGCCACCGTGACCGCGGCCGCGTTCCTGCCGAATTCCCGCTCCGCGCCGACCGCCGCGAGGGCATCTCCCAACGGTCCTCTCAGCGAGGGCAGCCATCGAGGGCTGAAAAAGCTGAATCCGGCCCGCCGTGCGAGGAGGTCCAGAGAGATGTTCACCAGCGGATCATGCTTCGCCCAGCCCTTGGCGATCCGCTCTGCAACGTGGTGGTCGGGAAGCAGCGTCAACGGACTGCTCGTGCGTCTGTGCTCGGCGAGCAGTGCAGTGATCTTCGGTTCCGGATCCTGAACCCGTGTCTTCTTCCGTCCCTGGGCCCTTCTGACAGTGCGGGACTTGCGGGCCCCGAGGCGGTCGGCTTCTCGTATCTGCTCGGCGAGCGTGACGGCGTGCGGGCCGAATGCTGTCAGCAGGTAGAGGGCTGCGGCGAGCATCGGCTGCAACACGCCGTCCTCGACGGGCTGGGTCTTGTTCTCGTCCCTTCCGTTGGGCATCTCAGCAACCGCGGAAGGGGTGGCACCGCCCCACGGAACCAGGTCGGCGGCAGGCTGGTCGACGGTGAACAGTTCGCGGTAGTTGACCAGGTCGACCGGGACCATGGCGGCAGCCCGCCGGGTTGCTGGGCTCTGGCTGGCGACCACCGTACCGTTCTCGTCGAGCACGTAGCGCCGGTGCCACAGGTATGCCTCACAGCACTTCGTGTCCACCTGGCCCAGGGAGGTGATGCCCAGTGCGTCGAGCCAGTGGAAGAAACGGCTGAGCTCGGCGAGGCGACCCGCGCACGTCCACAGATGCAACGCGGTGCGGTAAGCGCGAGGCAGCGGCGCGACCGCCGGATGCCGCGGCGCCAGCATGGCCACTACGAGTTCTTTGGCGACCAGGCGCCAGGCCGGGGACGCGACGGTGGTGAAGTCGAAGCGCCGGGCGCTCAGTGGCATCTGGACCGGCAGTCCGATCACATCGGTGAAGTCCCACAGGTCGTCGTCGAAGAACACGTGGTCAGCCCCTGCGGGCAACTGGAGGCCCGCCTCCTCGCAGACGTCCGCGCCGATGAAAGGGGACGCGGCATGCGCGCTGTGGGTGGAAAGCGAAGTCATGCCGGTCACGCGGTCAACTCCTCTGGCCTCAGGGGCAGTTCCTTGTCCTGGTCGGTGACCTGGGTGGCGGCCTGAGCCAACACGGTCGGGTCGAAGCGGTCAAGGACCTGCTGGATCCGGGTGGCGTAGGGGCCGAAGACTGCCATGAACTGGGCGGCGGGCATCTGTTGCCACTGTCGGGAGAAGAACGCCTTGAGCCGCAGCAGGTTCGCCGCGTGCCGGGGAGCGAACACCGCGAGCGGGCAGAGCAGGCAGACCCAGGGGCGGGC
>NZ_JAELVH010000496.1 GCF_019399235.1 Streptomyces poriferorum
GAGTCGGGGGAGTGTGGTGCGGGAGCGGAGCGGGGTGGGGCAGAGGCGCAGCAGCAGGGGCTGCCGCGAACGCCCGGCGTGCATCACGCGTCTGACGTTCGTTGACCACGGCGGCCAGGAACGCGGCGGCAGGCACCCCCGCCGGGGCCGGGACCCCGGTCCTGGCAGCCAGCTCCCCGGCCAGCCGCTCCGACATGGCGCGCCCCACAGCGGCATCCAGTTGGTGCATCCGCGTCAGGTACTGCCGCACGGCAAGCCACAGATCGTCCGGGACCGCCGACAGATCCAGTCCGGCGAACCGCCCGACGAGCCAGGGCGGCGGAGGCGGAACGGCTGCGGCCCTGCCCGCCGGAACCCGCTCCCGTACGACGAGCGTCCCTGCGAAGACGTCTCCGAGCCGCCGCCCACGCGCCGAAACCAGCGAGGCGATGGCGGCGACCGCACCGAGCGTCGCGAGGATCTCCACCACGCCCATCGCCCCGCGTACCAGCGCATGCCGGAACCGGATGGGCCCGCCGTCGTCCCGCACCACCCGAAGCCCGCACGCGAGTTTCCCCAGCGAACGGCCATGGCTGAGTGTTTCCACCGCTATGGGGGCCCCCACCAGCACCAGCAGAAAGGTCGCGACGGCCACCGCCGCCATCGCCGCTTCGTCGAGTGTGACTGTCGCGATGGCCAACCCGATCGACACCAGTACGAACACCGTCCCCACTGCCACCAGATCGATGACGAGGGCCAGTGCCCGGCTCGGCAGTTTCGCCGGCCGCAGCCCCAGCACGACCGCGTCCCCGGTCACCAGCTCACTCATTGCCGCCCCACCCTTCGCCGACCATCCCTGCCCCTCGGGGTCACAGTCTGCCAAGCTGACCCGCAACGCGCCGCAGTTGTACGGACCCGTACACACCCATGCCAGGAGCAGCAGCCGACCATGGACCTCGATGTCTTCGTCAACACCCACCGCATCGAGTGGGACCGTCTGGACCACCTCCTGCACCGCGGGCGCAAACTCACGGGAGCGGAAGCCGACGAACTCGTCGACCTCTACCAGCGCACGGCCACCCATCTCTCCCTGATCCAGTCCAGCGCGCCCGACCCACTGCTCACCGCGCGCCTGACGCAGCTGGTGGCCCGGGCACGCTCCACCGTGACCGGCACCCGTCGTGCCTCCTGGCGCGATGCCGTCCACTTCCTGACGGCAGGATTTCCCGCGGCGGTCTACCGCTCCAGGCACTGGTGGATACCCACCGCCGTCCTCTCAGCGCTCCTGGCCGCGCTGATGGGCTGGTGGATCGGTACCCACCCGGAGGTCCAGGCGGCCATCGCCGCCCCGGAGGACCTCCGCCGCCTGACCAGCCCGGGAGGCGAGTACGAGACGTACTACTCCAGCCACCCGGCGGCGTCCTTCGCCGCCCAGGTCTGGACGAACAACGCCCAGGCCGCCGCCATGTGCCTGGTGCTCGGCGCGTTCCTCTGCGTCCCGGTGATCTGGATCCTCTTCGTCAACGTGCTCAACCTTGCGGTGGGTATCGGCCTGATGTCCTCGGCGGGCCGGCTCGACACCTTCCTCGGCCTGATCCTTCCCCACGGGCTGCTGGAACTCACGGCGGTCTTCGTCGCGGCCGGCACCGGCCTCCGCCTGGGCTGGACGGTCATCGATCCCGGCCCGCACACCCGGCGTACAGCCCTGGCACAACAGGGCCGGGCAGCCGTCGGCATGGCCATCGGACTCGCTCTCGTCCTGTTCGTGTCGGGCGTCATCGAAGGCTTCGTCACCCCTTCAGGCCTTCCGACCTGGGCACGTATCGCGATCGGAATCGCCGCTGAGCTGGGCTTCCTGGCCTACGTCTACATCCTGGGCGGCCGGGCTGCCCGAGCCGGCGACGCAGGTGACATCGCGGCAGGCGAACGGAGCGCCGAACTGCCGGTGGCCGCCTGATGTGCGAGCGGCCTCGATGACCTGCTAGTCTCCTCAAGCCCCAAAAGAACCGTTGACACGGCGGACTGGGGGAGGTAGATTAGAACGGTTGCCTCGAACTGGACAAGTTCGGGCCCAACGGTTAGGTTTACCTCGCTCTCAACGGAAATGTAATTTCCGCAGAGCCATTTGATTCCCACTCTCCGGAACATGAAGCCGATTAGCTCGGCATTATTGCTTCTGATAAAGTCGAATCAGCCGAAAGGCAAGGCCACTTCAACGGCCACTGGAATTCAAATGCGGACCGGAAACGGTGCGCACGGGTTCTGGTAAGGTTGAAACCGCTGGAAAGGGAAAGCGCG
>NZ_JAELVH010000497.1 GCF_019399235.1 Streptomyces poriferorum
AAACCGGCCCGCCCCCGCCTGCGTGCGTCCGCCTACTCCTGCCCGTACCGGGGATCGACCGACTCGGGCGAGAGCCCGAGCAGCTCCGCGACCTGCTCGACCACCACCTCGTGCACCAGCAGCGCACGCTCGTCACGGTTCTTGGTGCGGATCTCGACGGGGCGCCGGTAGATGACGATCTGCGCCGGCCGTTCCTTCTCCGCGGACAACGCGCTTCCCAGCGGCACGGTCTCCTCCGACGTCCCCGGCACGTCGAGCACCACGAAGTCGACCTCGGCCAGCTGCGGCCAGCGTCGCTCCAGCCGCTCCACCGAGTCCTGCACCAGATCGCGGAAACTGTCCGCCCTGCTGGCCGACAGCGGCACCTGGGGAGGGGCGACGGGGCCGCGCATGCCGCGGCCGTGTCGGTCCCGGCGCCGGGGTCGGGGCTCGGACGGGCGGGGCGGTACGGAACTGTCCATCACTGACGCAGCGTAACCCTCCGGCGGACGAGCGGCCCGAGGCTGACCGGGCGAGAACCGGCCTGATCCTTGCTGACCGATCCAGCCATGGGACTAACCGTTTCAGGCCCCGCTCGTGATCGCTGCTTCCCTGTCGTACGACAGGTTTTGCGCCGAGCGGTGACCCGAATCGTTGCCGTCATCACCTGGGTCCCTCTCCTCCCGTGCAGGTCAGGGGAGTTGCCCGGGAAGAGCCTGTGCCCGGGCTCACAGGGCGACACGGTGGGGTGAGCCGGGGGAGAGTCGTCGCAGCCCGCTCAAGAGTGCGGTACCGTCCAACATCGTGAGCCCTGTACGTCGCTGTTCGCGCACCGCGTGCGGCCGCCCTGCCGTCGCGACACTGACGTACGTCTATGCCGACTCGACTGCGGTCCTCGGCCCGCTCGCCACCTACGCCGAGCCCCACTGCTACGACCTCTGTGCCGAGCACAGTGAGCGCCTGACCGCGCCCCGTGGCTGGGAGGTCGTCCGGCTCTCCGACCCCTCCGCGCCCGCCCGCCCCAGCGGCGACGACCTCGAAGCGCTCGCCAACGCCGTACGCGAGGCCGCGCGTCCCCAGGACCGCGCCGACGGCACCAGGGGCGGCGGCCCGCGCACCGCCGACCCTGTGGAGGTCGGCCGCAGAGGCCACCTGCGGGTGCTGCGCTCCCCCGACTCCTGAGCGGCTGCCGCCCGGACTCCTGAGCGGCTGCCCGCCCGGAGCGTGAGGCGTTTTGGGCCGCCGGGTAGTTTGGCGGTCCGAAGAAACCTCAGGAGGACCGGCCCGTGACCGCAGATCTGTCGCAGCTCGTGAAGGCCTACGACGTGCGCGGAGTCGTGCCCGACCAGTGGGACGAGGCGCTGGCCGAGCTGTTCGGGGCGGCGTTCGTCGAGGTGACGGCCGCGGACGCGATCGTCATCGGCCATGACATGCGCCCCACGTCCCCCGCCCTGTCGGGAGCCTTCGCCAGGGGCGCGGCGGCCCGCGGAGCCGACGTCACCATGATCGGTCTCTGCTCGACCGACCAGCTGTACTACGCGTCGGGGTCACTGGACCTGCCGGGCGCGATGTTCACGGCCTCGCACAACCCGGCGCAGTACAACGGCATCAAGATGTGCCGGGCCGGCGCGGCCCCCGTGGGCCAGGACACCGGTCTCGCCGAGATCCGCACCCTGGTCGAGAAGTGGTCGGAGACCGGCGCTCCGGAGCCGGCCGCCACCCCCGGCACGGTCACCGCACGCGAGACGCTCACCGACTACGCGGCCCACCTGCTCTCCCTCGTAGACCTGTCCGCGATCCGCCCCCTCAAGGTGGTCGTGGACGCCGGCAACGGCATGGGTGGCCACACGGTCCCGACGGTCTTCGCAGGCCTGCGGCTCGAACTCGTCCCGATGTACTTCGAGCTGGACGGCACGTTCCCGAACCACGAGGCCAACCCGCTCGACCCCGCGAACATCGTCGACCTCCAGGCCCGGGTGGTGGCCGAGGGCGCCGACCTCGGCCTGGCCTTCGACGGCGACGCGGACCGCTGCTTCGTCGTGGACGAGCGAGGCGCGGGCGTCTCCCCGTCGGCGATCACCGCCCTGGTCGCGGCCCGGGAACTGGCCCGCAACGGCGGCCGGGGCACGGTCATCCACAACCTGATCTCCTCCCTCTCGGTCCCGGAGGTCGTACGCGAACACGGCGGCACCCCTGTCCGCACCAGGGTCGGCCACTCCTTCATCAAGGCGGAGATGGCCGCACACGGCGCGATCTTCGGCGGCGAGCACTCGGCGCA
>NZ_JAELVH010000498.1 GCF_019399235.1 Streptomyces poriferorum
CCGCCGCCCCGGCCGGGGCGCCGCCCCGCCCGCTCGCCACCGCGCTCGCGGCGGGAACGGTCCTGCTCGACGGCGGGCTCTCCAACCAGTTGGAGGCGCAGGGCTGCGATCTGTCCGACGACCTCTGGTCGGCCCGGCTGCTCGTGGACGGACCGGACCAGATCGAGGCGGCGCACACGGCGTATGTGCGGGCGGGTGCGCAGGTGCTCATCACGTCCGGCTATCAGGCGAGTTTCGAAGGGTTCCGGCAGCGCGGCATCGGGCGGGCGGCTGCGGCGGGGCTCTTCGCCCGCAGTGTGGAGCTGGCCCGCCGGGCGGCCGGGGCGGTGGACCGGGACGTCTGGGTCGCGGCCTCGGTCGGCCCGTACGGGGCGGTGACGGCGGACGGGGCGGAGTACCGGGGCCGCTACGGGCTCACGATCCGGGAACTGGAACGCTTCCACCGCCCCCGGATCGAGGCCCTGGCCGCCGCCGGCCCCGATGTGCTGGCGCTGGAGACGGTGCCGGACACGGACGAGGCGCAGGCGTTGCTGCGGGTGGCGGGGGAGTGCGGGCTGCCGGTCTGGCTCTCCTACACCGTGGCCGGTGACCGGACCAGGGCCGGGCAGCGGCTGGAGGAGGCGTTCGGTCTCGTCGCCGGGGAGGAACAGGTGGTGGCGGCCGGGGTGAACTGCTGCGATCCGGCCGACGTGGACGGGGCGGTCCAGGTGGCGGCGGAGGCGACCGGGAAACCGGTCGTCGTCTATCCGAACAGCGGTGAACGCTGGGACGCGCAGGGCAGGGCGTGGACCGGGGGCGCCACGTTCGACCCCGGACAGGTCCGGGCCTGGCAGGACGTCGGTGCGCGGCTGGTCGGCGGCTGCTGCCGCGTCGGTCCGGCCACTATCGCGGAACTGGCCGTGCTGCTCGGCGAAGGAGGGACGACACACGAGCCCGGGGAGAGCTGAAAATGCCTGGTGAGGGCGAGTCAACCGGACCATACTCGGACACGTGTTCCTGACGATCAGTACCACCGGCACCCCGGAGCGTCCCGCCACCGATCTCGGCTTTCTGCTGCACAAGCATCCCGAGAAGGCGCAGACGTTCTCCACCTCGCACGGCACCGCGCATGTCTTCTATCCCGAGGCATCCGCGGAGCAGTGCACAGCCGCGCTGCTGCTGGAGGTGGATCCCGTGGCGCTGGTGCGGCGGGGCAAGGGCAAGGGGCGCGGCGGTGCCCCCGACGCGGCACTCGCGCAGTACGTCAACGACCGTCCCTACGCCGCGTCCTCGCTGCTTTCCGTCGCGATGAGCACCGTCTTCAAGTCCGCGCTGAGCGGCGCCTGCAAGGCGATGCCCGAGCGCGCGGCGGAGCCGATGCCGTTGCGGATCGAGGTTCCCGCCCTGCCGGCCCGTGGTGGTGCCGAGCTGGTGCGGGCGCTCTTCGGTCCGCTCGGCTGGTCGCGCGTGGACGCGGTGGCCGTGCCGCTGGACGAGCAGTTCCCCGAGTGGGGGGACTCGCGGTACGTACGGCTCGTGCTGGAGGGCGAGCTGAGGCTCGCGGACGCCCTGCGCCAGCTCTACGTCCTGCTGCCGGTTCTCGACGACGCCAAGCACTACTGGGTGGCGCCGGACGAGGTGGACAAGCTGCTGCGGGCCGGCGAGGGCTGGCTGGCCGACCACCCCGAGCAGAAGCTGATCACCAGCCGGTATCTGTCGCGGCGCTGGGGGCTGACCCGGCAGGCGATGCAGCGGCTGGAGCTGGTGCGGCTCGCCGAGTCCGACGACCTCGAAGTCGAGAGCATCGACAACGCGGTCGACGAGACGGCCGACACGGAGGAGCGGCCGGTGCCGCTCGCCGAGCAGCGCAGGGCCGCGATCCTGGCGGCGCTGACCGCTGCGGGGGCCGGCCGCGTGCTCGACCTGGGCTGCGGCCAGGGTCAGTTGGTGCAGGCACTGCTGAAGGACGTGCGCTTCACCGAGATCGTCGGCGTGGACGTCTCGATGCGCGCCCTGACGATCGCCTCGCGCCGGCTGAAGCTGGACCGGATGGGGGAGCGCCAGGCCGCCCGGGTGACGCTTCGGCAGGGCTCGCTCACGTACACGGACAAGCGGCTCAAGGGATACGACGCGGCGGTGCTCAGCGAGGTCGTCGAGCACCTCGACCTGCCGCGGCTGCCGGCCCTGGAGTACGCGGTGTTCGGCGTGGCCCGCCCCCGTACCGTGCTCGTGACCACGCCGAACACCGCGTAC
>NZ_JAELVH010000499.1 GCF_019399235.1 Streptomyces poriferorum
CGGGCGCGCCCTTGGGCCCGGTGAGCGGGTTGTCGACGTCGCTCGCGAGGATCAGGTCGACCTCGCCGAGCCGCGGGTCGAGCCCGGACAGGTCGGCCGTGGCGAGATCGGCGAGGCCGCCGCCGCCGGGGCCGACGGGCTTGCCGTCCGCGTCCAGGAACCGGGCGCCGAGTGCGGCCAGCATGCCCGCCCCGCCGTCCGTGGTCGCGCTGCCGCCGACGCCGAACACGATGGTCCGCGCGCCCGCTCCGAGGGCGGCGAACAGCAGCTCACCGGAGCCGTACGTGGTGGCCGTGAGCGGGGCGAACACGCCCGCGGGCAGGTGCTGAAGGCCCGAGGCCTCGGCCATCTCGACCACCGCGGTGGTGTCGCGCACCGCGTACGCGGCGGTCACGGGGTCGCCCAGCGGCCCGGTCACCCGCGCCTCGCGGCGCTCGAATCCGGCGGCCACCGCGGCCGCCACCGTGCCGTCGCCGCCGTCCGCCACGGGCAGGGTCTCGACCCGTACCCCGGGTGCGACGCGCCGCAGCCCGGCCGTCACCCGCTCCGCGACCTGTACGGCCGTGAGCGAGCCCTTGAACTTGTCCGCCGCGACGAGCACGCGTGCGGTCTCCATCACTGCTCCGTCCGTCACCTTGATTCCCTTTGCTTTCGAACAGGCAGTCGCGCCGCCCCGACCCTATCCGCAGCACCCCCTCCCTGCCCATGGGTGTCCGTGCCCTGGACCCGGCCGCTACGCTGCCGACGTGACCACCAATGACTACGCCGCGTACATCGCCGGTCTCCCGAAGGTCCTGGCCGGCGCAGCCTGCATCTTCCGCGACGCGCGGGGCCGGGTGCTGCTCGTCGAACCGAACTACCGGGAGGGCTGGGCGCTGCCCGGCGGCACGATCGAGTCGGCGGACGGCGAGACCCCGCGGCAGGGGGCGCGACGCGAGTCGGCCGAGGAGATCGGCCTCGACCTGGAGCCGGGCCGGCTGCTCGCGGTGGACTGGACACGGGGCACGGCGCGACCGCCGATCGTGGCCTATGTGTACGACGGCGGGGTGCTGGACGAGGAGCAGCTGAAGGCGGTCCGCGTCCAGGAGGAAGAGCTCCTGTCGTGGAAGCTCGTCGAGCCCGCCGAGCTCGGGAACCACCTGCTCGGTGCGCTCCACAGCCGGGTACGGGCGGCGCTGGACGTGCTGGAGTCCGACGCGGGCACCGCGGAACTGGAGGACGGCACGCCCGTGGCCTGAGCCCGGGCGCGGCCGCGCAGCCGCACGTGAAATGGCCTCGCGCGGTGCGGTGGGCGCTGCGTACGCTCCCCGCATGACACTCGTGGCGATCCTCAGCGGCGCCGGCATCTCCACGGACTCCGGCATCCCCGACTACCGCGGGCCCAACGGTCTCTGGCGCAAGGACCCGGAGGCCGAGAAGCTCGTCACGTACGACCTGTACATGTCCGATCCGGAGATCCGCCGCCGCTCCTGGCAGATGCGGCGCACCAGTGCGACGTGGAACGCCGAGCCGAACGCGGCCCACCGGGCGGTGGCCGGCCTGGAGCGGTCGGGCGTGGCCGTGCGGGTGATCACGCAGAACGTCGACGGTCTGCACCAGGCAGCCGGTCTCCCGGCACGCAAGGTCTTCGAACTCCACGGCACCGCACTCCACGTGGTGTGCACCCGCTGTCACGCCCGCTCGACGATGGCCGAGGCCCTCGCCCGGGTCGAGGCAGGCGAGCCGGATCCGCCCTGCGGCGTGTGCGGCGGGATCCTCAAGTCGGCCACGGTCATGTTCGGCGAACGGCTCGATCCGGTGGTCCTGGGTCAGGCGATGGCGGTCGCGAAGGGCTGCGAGGTCTTCATCGCGGTCGGTACGACGCTCCAGGTGCAGCCCGCCGCCTCGCTGGCCGGGATCGCGGCGGAGCACGGGGCGCGGCTGATCGTGGTCAACGCGGAGCCGACTCCGTACGACGCGCTGGCGCGGGAGACGATCCGGGAGCCGATCGGTACGGCGCTGCCGGCGCTGCTCGAACGGCTGGCGGACGAGGCGGGTTCGGGGGCGAGCGCCGGTCAGTGAGATCGGTGGCCGCCGGTTCGGTCCGGTGAGCGGCCGTCGCGTCCTCCCTCCGTTCGACGGGGGCGATGCGCGCCCCGAGCCCGGCAGTCGGCTCCCTGCGCGAAGCTCGCGCCGGAGCCCCTACCGCGAGGCCCCCGCCCCCTCCTCCCCCTTGTGG
>NZ_JAELVH010000049.1 GCF_019399235.1 Streptomyces poriferorum
GCATCCTCGCCCGCCACCACCTGGCCCCCGACGGCCACCCGCTCCCGGGCACAGCCGGGCCCCGGGAGACCGGCCGGGTCAGGGGAGCGGTGCGCGAGGCGGTCCGGGAGGCGGCCCGGGGCGCGTACCGCCACGGCGTCCAGCGGGTCGCCCCGGTCGTCCGACGGATGGGCGAGCTGTGAACACCACCACCGAACCCCTTCCTGGAGCAGCGATGACGCAGCCCGCCAAGCAGCCCACCGTGCTCGCCGTGATCCCCGCCCGCGGCGGATCCAAGGGCGTACCCGCCAAGAACCTCGCCCAGGTCGGCGGCGTACCGCTCGTCGTCCGCGCGGTCCGCGCCTGCCTGCNTCCAGCGCCCCGAAGCCATCGCGGGCGACACCGCGACCAGCGAGGCCGCCGTCCTGCACGCCCTGGACACGTACGAGGCGGAGCACGGCAAGACCGTGGACGTGGTGCTGCTCGTCCAGTGCACCAGCCCCTTCGTCGCCCGCGAGGACATCGACGGCGTCGCCGCCGCGGTCGCCCGGGAAGGCGCCGACTCGGCCGTCACCGTCGCCCCGTTCCACGGCTTCCTGTGGCGCGACGGCAGCGCGGTCGAGGACCACAACTACGGCGTCAACCACGACAAGAAGGTCCGCCCCCGCCGCCAGGACCGCCCCGAGGACCTCCTCGAGACGGGCGCCGCCTACGCGATGGACGCGGCCGGATTCCGTACCCACCGCCACCGCTTCTTCGGCCACACCGCTCTGGTGCGCACCGACCCCGCCCGCGTCCTGGAGATCGACGACCCGCACGACCTGGCCCGTGCCCGCGCCCTGGCCCCGCTCCTGGACCCGGCCCCGCTGCCCACCCGCGAGGACATCGACGCGGTCGTCCTCGACTTCGACGGGACCCAGACCGACGACCGGGTCCTCATCGACTCGGACGGCCGCGAGACCGTCGCCGTCCACCGGGGCGACGGACTCGGCATCGCCGCCCTGCGCAAGGCCGGCCTGCCCCTCCTGATCCTCTCCACGGAACAGAACCCGGTCGTCGCCGCCCGCGCCCACAAGCTCCGCGTCCCCGTCCTGCACGGCATCGACCGCAAGGACCTCGCGCTCAAGCAGTGGTGCGACGAGCAGTCCATCGCCCCCGAACGCGTCCTGTACGTCGGCAACGACGTCAACGACCTCCCCTGCTTCGCACTCGCCGGCTGGCCCGTGGCCGTCGCGAGCGCGCACGACTCGGTACGCGCCGCGGCGCGCGCCGTGACGACCACCCCCGGCGGCTTCGGCGCCATCCGCGAGATCGCGGCCTGGCTGCTCGGCCCCACCCTGACCGCTCCTTCCGTCAACACCCCCCTCCCCAAGTAAGGAAACGCACCATGAGCACCTCCCGACTGCGCACTCTCGGCGACCGCACCGCCGGCCCCGGCCACCCCGTCTATGTCACCGGCGAGATCGGCATCAACCACAACGGTGACCTCGACAACGCGCTCAAGCTGATCGACGTGGCCGCCGAAGCCGGCTGCGACGCCGTCAAGTTCCAGAAGCGCACCCCGGAGATCTGCACCCCGCGCGACCAGTGGGACATCGAGCGCGACACCCCCTGGGGCCGCATGACGTACATCGACTACCGCCACCGCGTCGAGTTCGGCGAGACCGAGTACCGGGCGATCTCCGAGCACTGCGCCGAGCGCGGCATCGACTGGTTCGCCTCCCCGTGGGACACCGAGGCCGTCGCCTTCCTGGAGAAGTTCGACGTCCCCGCCCACAAGGTCGCCTCCGCCTCCCTCACCGACGACGAGCTGCTGCGCTCCCTGCGCGCCACCGGCCGCACGGTCATCCTCTCCACGGGCATGTCGACCCCGCGCCAGATCCGCCACGCGGTCGAGGTCCTCGGCTCGGACAACATCCTGCTCTGCCACGCCACGTCGACGTACCCGGCCAAGGCCGAGGAGCTGAACCTCCGCGTCATCAACACCCTCCAGCAGGAGTACCCCAACGTCCCGATCGGCTACAGCGGCCACGAGACGGGTCTGCAGACCACCCTCGCCGCCGTCGCGCTCGGCGCCGCGTTCGTCGAGCGCCACATCACCCTCGACCGCGCCATGTGGGGCTCCGACCAGGCCGCGTCCGTCGAGCCGCAGGGCCTGACCCGCCTGGTCCGCGACATCCGCACCATCGAGGCGTCCCTCGGCGACGGCGTCAAGAAGGTGTACGAGTCGGAGCTCGGCCCGATGAAGAAGCTCCGCCGGGTCCCGGGCGTCGTGGCAGAGAACGGCGAGACGGCCCAGGCCGCCGAGCCGGTCGCGGTCTGACGGGCAGACCGGTGAACCTCGCCTTCGTCGAGAGCCCGGTCCAGCTCCTGAACGTCCTGGAGTGGGCCTACACAGAGGGAGGCGGCGGCCGTGTCGTCCGGGACGTCACCGTCGTCGTCCTCCCTCCGGTCGACCCGATGTCGCGCGGCCAGCTGCGCCGGATGGCGGAGCTGGCCCGCGACGAGGGCATCACCGTGCGCTGGCAGGAGGCGCGCGGCGACTCGGGGACGCCCCTGAAGTCGCTGCGCGCCCTGACCCGGCTCGTCCGCAACGCCGACCACATCGTCATCGGGGACCCGTTCTCCCGCTACGTCCAGCTCCTGCTCTCCCTGGTCCGCCCCCGCCGGCTCACCGTGGTCGACGACGGGACCGCCACCATGGAGTTCGTCGCCCTGCTGACCCGCGGCGAGCGTCTGGTGCGCTGGCACCGCCGCGGCGGCTCCGGCCCCCGCGACCTGGCCCTGGCCCCGGTCTCCGCCACCGCCCGCCGCCGGTTCACCCCGTCCGCGGCGCGCGAGGTCGAGCTCTTCACCGCCATGCCGGTGATCCCGCCGCCCGGCATCACCCTCATCCCCAACACCTTCTCCTGGACCCGCTCCCGCTTCGGCCCGCCGCTGCTCACCAAGGGCGCGGACCTGGTCGGCACCTCGCTCGTCGAGACGGGCGTGGTCGACCGCGGCCAGTACCTGGAGGCGGTCGCCGCCCTGGCCCGTACGCACGGAGCCACCCGCTATTTCGCCCACCGCCGCGAGTCCACCGAGAAGCTCCACGCCCTGGAGGCGGTCACCGGCCTGGAGATCGTCCGCCCCGACCTCCCCCTGGAACTCATCGCCCGCCGCGGCCCGATCGGCCGCACGGTCCTGAGCTTCCCCTCCACGGTGGTCCACACCCTCCCGCTGGCCCTGGTCGGCACCGACGTGAAGGTCGCGGTCTGCGACATCGCCCCGGAATGGCTCCGCGAAACGGCGTCCCCGAGGGCGCAGGGCTTCCTCGCCGGAGTCACGGAGACGGCCCGGGACGTCCAGCGGCTGGCGCCCTGGCGGGTCACGGCGGTGGCTACGGAGGCGTGAACCGGCCGGGAAGGCCCGTCACTGTCAGACGGGCATGACCTGCACGTCGTAGGAGGGAATCCACTTGTCCCGGGTCAGGATGGTCATCCCCTCGGTCTGGGCCTGAGCGATCAGTATCCGGTCGAAGGGATCCCGGTGGTGCCCGGGCAGCCGACTCGCCCGTACGCCGTGTCCGGCGGTGATGGGCAGCGAGAGGAACTGGCTGTCCCGTACCCGTTCCGCCAGGTCAGCCGGCCCTTCTGGGTCGGGCTGCTGGCCCTCGTCACGCTGCTCGCGCTGTTCCGCCGGGGCCGGGTCCCGGGCCGGTCCCCGCTGCTGGTGCTCGCAGGGACCGTCATGATGGCCATGAGCCTGGACCTGCTGACGGCCGGAGCCGTGTGCGTCGGGCTGGCGCTGTACCCGATGCGCCGGGGGCTGGGGAGCTGACGGAACGGTGGAGCTTACCCACCGTGTCGGAGCCTCACACGCCGTGACCCAGTCATTTATTCGTCTATGTGGCTGAACTTTTCTTGTTTCATGGTCAGTTGGAGGGGGAAGAGCCTTACCCTTCACCAGTGAACCACTCGACGCCCCGCGATCGTGAAGCCCGGCCACTCACGGAAGCGGAAGAGGCCCTGCCCGGCACGCTGCCCGAAGCGCTGCGCGCCGAGCTCATCGCCTTCCGCCGCGATCTGCACATGCACCCCGAGCTCGGCAACCAGGAGTTCCGCACCACCGCGGCCATCAAGGCCCGGCTGGAGCAGGCGGGCCTTCGGCCACGGGTGCTCGCCTCCGGGACGGGCCTCATGTGCGACGTCGGGACGCGGGGCGAGGGGACGCGGCCCATGCTGGCGCTGCGGGCCGACATTGACGCGCTGCCGATCCCGGACACCAAGTCGGGCGTCCCGTACCGCTCCACCGTGCCCGACCGGGCGCACGCCTGCGGGCATGACGTGCACACCACCACCGTTCTCGGCGCCGGCCTCGTGCTCGCCGAGCTCGACCGGCAGGGGCTGCTGCCCAACCCGGTGCGGCTGATCTTCCAGCCGGCCGAGGAGGTGCTGCCCGGCGGGGCGCCCGACGCGATCGAGTCGGGGGTACTGGAGGGCGTCGGCCGGATCATCGGGGTGCACTGCGACCCGAAGGTCGACGCGGGCCGGATCGGGCTGCGGGTCGGGGCCATCACCTCCGCCTGCGACCGCCTGGAGCTCTCCCTGGACGGCCCGGGCGGCCACACCGCCCGCCCGCACCTGACCACGGACCTGGTCACCGCCGCCGCCAAGGTCGCCACCGAGGTGCCCGCGCTGCTGGCCCGCCGGGTCGACGCCCGGGCCGGGCTCGCCGTGACCTGGGGGCGGCTGGAGACCGGGCACGCGTGCAACGTGATCCCGCAACACGCCGAGATGTCCGGCACGGTTCGCTGCCTGGACCTGGCGGCCTGGCGCGACGCTCCGGACCTGGTGCACGCGGCCATCGACGAGGTGGCCGGAATGTACGGGGCCAAGACGGTGATCAACTACATCAGGGGCGTCCCGCCCGTGGTCAACGACGCGGCCGCGATCGATCTGCTCGGCGGCGCGATGACCGCCCGCCGCGGTTCGTATGCGATCGAGGACACCGAACAGAGCCTGGGCGGGGAGGACTTCTCCTGGTACCTGGAACACGTCCCGGGAGCGATGGCGCGCCTCGGAGTGCGTACGCCCGGCGACACGCGCGGGCTCGACCTGCACCGGGGCAACTTCGACGCGGACGAGGAGGCGATCACCGTAGGGGTGGAGCTCTTTACCGCTTCGGCTCTGCTCCACGGCAACCATCCGTAACCGGACAGGTCGCCCCTGGTTCACGACGATCCGATAACGGCTGCCGTACAGGTCATTATCTGACATCTACGCGCGTTACGATCGCGGCGAAACCAGCGCCGGAAGAGGCGCTTCGGTCAGGTTTGAAGGAGCCTTCCCTTGCGCCGGATCACTAGGATTGCCGCTGTGGGCGTCATGTCCGCGGCACTCGCACTCAGCGTTACAGCGTGTGGCGACTCGTCCTCCTCGTCGAGCAGCAGCTCGGACTCGAAGGACAAGAAGACCGCCCTCGCGTACGACATCGGCGGCCGCGGCGACCAGTCGTTCAACGACGCCGCGTACGCGGGTCTGGCCAAGGCCGAGAAGGAACTCGGGGTCAAGGGCACCGAGGCCGAGCCCTCCGACGGTGAGTCGGACGCGGACAAGGTCCAGCGCCTCACGTCCCTGGCCCGTGCCGGGAACAACCCGGTCATCGGTGTCGGCTTCGCGTACGCGCCCGCCATCAAGAAGGTCGCGCCGAAGTTCCCGAAGATCACCTTCGGCATCATCGACGACGCCTCGGTGACCGGCCCCAACATCGCCAACATCGTCTTCAACGAGGAGCAGGGCTCCTACCTCGCGGGTGTCGCCGCCGCCAAGGTCACCAAGACCAAGACGGTCGGCTTCATCGGTGGTGTCGAGACCCCGCTGATCAAGAAGTTCGAGGCCGGCTTCACCCAGGGCGTCAAGGACACCAACTCCGCCGTCAAGGTGATCCCCCAGTACCTGACGCAGCCCCCGAACTTCGACGGCTTCTCCAAGCCGGACCTCGGCAAGGCCGCGGCCCAGGGCCAGCTCGACAAGGGCGCCGACGTCGTCTACTCGGCGGCCGGTCTGGCCGGTTCCGGTGCGATCGAGGCCGTCTCCAAGGCGGGCAAGTGGAACATCGGCGTCGACTCCGACCAGTACAACCAGAAGGGCCTCGCCGCCTACAAGGAGTCCATCCTGACCTCGGTCACGAAGGACGTCGAGGACTCGGTCTTCAACCTGATCAAGTCCGTGGTGGACGGCAAGCCGCAGACCGGTGAGATCCGCTACGGCCTCGACAAGGACGGCGTCGGCCTGGCCATGTCGAACCCGAAGTTCACCGCGATGACCGAGGTCATCGCCGCCGTGGACAAGGCCAAGAAGGAAATCATCGACGGCACCATCACCGTCAAGACCACCCCGTAACGACCCCCGGTCGTACGGCTGGATCCCCGTGGGCCCGGAGCGCGCAGCATCGCTGCTCCGGGCCCACGGGGTACTCCTCGAAGTGGTTCCGCCCGTTGCAGTGCACTCTCGGACAGGCCTCGGACCCCGGGTTCAGGCCCTGCCGCGCGCATGCGTTTGACGATTCGGCAACGCTACGCGTGTAGACAGCCCTCAGGCGCGATAACTTCACCCCGCCCCCCAGGGGCTGTCCGACCATCCCGCGTGGGCGACCCGCCCGCGGATCCACGTGGAACAGTCAGTCATCCTCTGTCCCTCCGCCTCCCGCTCCTGTCCGGCCAAGGAGAGTGCGTCATCAACGCGTCCAGCAGTCCCCCCGCCGTAGAACTGCACGGCATCACCAAGCGTTTCCCCGGCGTCGTCGCCAACCACGACATCGGCATCACCGTCCGCAAGGGCACGGTCCACGCCCTCGTCGGCGAGAACGGTGCCGGCAAGTCCACCCTGATGAAGATCCTCTACGGCATGCAGAAGCCGGACGAGGGCACCATCGCGGTGGACGGCGAGCAGGTCTCGTTCGGCAACCCGGGTGACGCCATCGCGCGCGGCATCGGCATGGTGCACCAGCACTTCATGCTCGCCGACAACTTCACCGTCCTGGAGAACGTCGTCCTCGGCGGCGAGAAGCTGCACGGCATCGGCTCCGCCGCACGGAAGAAGATCGAGGAGATCTCCGACGCGTACGGCCTGGGTGTCCGGCCCGACGCGCTCGTCGAGAACCTCGGAGTCGCCGACCGGCAGCGTGTGGAGATCCTCAAGGTTCTCTACCGCGGCGCCCGCATCCTCATCCTGGACGAGCCGACCGCGGTCCTCGTCCCGCAGGAGGTGGACGCGCTCTTCGCCAACCTTCGCGAGCTCAAGGCCGAGGGCCTCACCGTCATCTTCATCTCGCACAAGCTCGGCGAGGTCCTCTCGGTCGCCGATGACATCACGGTGATCCGGCGCGGTACGACGGTGGGCACCGCCGACCCGGCCCACACCACGACCAAGCAGCTCGCCGAGCTCATGGTCGGCAGCGAACTGCCGTCGCCCGAGACCCGTGAGTCCACGGTGACGGATGAGCCGATGCTCCGCGTCGAGGGTCTCTCCCTCAGCATGACGGACCCGGACGGCGTCGTCCGCGACGTCCTCTCCGACGTCGGCTTCACCATCCACAAGGGCGAGATCCTCGGCATCGCGGGCGTCGAGGGCAACGGGCAGACCGAGCTGATCGACGCGCTCATCGGGATGAAGTCCGCGGACAGCGGAGTGATCACCCTGGGCGACCAGGACATCTCCCGCGTGCCCACCCGCAAGCGGCGCGAGAGCGGCATCGGCTACATCCCCGAGGACCGGCACCGGCACGGAGTCCTGCTGGACGCCCCGCTCTGGGAGAACCGCATCCTCGGCCACGTCACCGAGAAGCCCAACAGCCGCGGCTTCCTGCTCGACCCGAAGGCGGCCCGCCACGACACCGTGCGGATCGTGCGCGAGTACGACGTCCGCACCCCCGGCATCGAGGTCACGGCAGCCTCCCTCTCCGGCGGCAACCAGCAGAAGCTGATCGTCGGCCGCGAGATGAGCCACGCGCCGAAGCTCCTGATCGCCGCCCACCCCACCCGCGGCGTGGACGTCGGCGCACAGGCGCAGATCTGGGACCAGATCCGCGACGCCCGCCGCGAAGGACTCGCCGTCCTGCTCATCTCGGCGGACCTGGACGAGCTCATCGGGCTCTCCGACACCCTGCGCGTCATGTACCGCGGACAGCTCGTCGCGGACGCCGACCCCGCCACCATCACCCCCGAGGAACTGGGCTCGGCCATGACCGGTGCCGCCGCAGGTCACCTCGAAGCAGCACCGGAGGACGAGGCCTGATGAAGAAACTCGACAAGGACCGGCTGATCCTCGGCTTCGCCGGGCCGGCACTCGCCCTGGTCGTCGCCTTCGCGCTCAGCACCCTGGTGCTGCTCGTGTCGAACCGCGACCCCTTCGAGCTGTACCGGCTGCTGTTCGAGCAGGCGTCGTACTCCGACGTACAGGTACTGATCATCAACCAGGCCGGTACGTACTACCTCGCCGCTCTCGCGGTCGCGGTCGGCTTCCGGATGAACCTCTTCAACATCGGCGTCGACGGCCAGTACCGCCTCGCGGCGATGATGGCCGCCCTCGTCGGCGCGAGCGTCGACCTTCCGGGACCGTTCCAGATCGCCCTGATCGTCATCGTGGCGATGCTGGTGGGCGCGTTCTGGGCAGGCATCGCGGGCATCCTCAAGACGACCCGGGGAGTGAGTGAGGTCGTCTCGACGATCATGCTCAACTCCATCGCGACATCGCTGATCGCCTGGCTGATCCTGCCGAAGAACTTCGGTGACCAGGCAGCCGGATCCAACAACCTCACGACGGGCGACATCGCCGAGTCCGGCTGGTTCCCGGGGCTGTCCCTGGGCCCCGAGTCCGGAGAGATCTACGGCTTCACGTTCGTCGCCGCCGGCTGCGGCCTCGTGTACTGGTTCGTCCTCAACCGCACCCGCTTCGGCTTCGACCTGCGGGCCACCGGCGCAAGCGAGAGCGCCGCCCAGGCCTCCGGCGTGGACGCCAAGAAGATGATCCTCACCTCCATGCTGATCTCCGGCGCGGTCGCCGGTCTGGCGGGCATGCCGACGCTGCTCGGCGACACCCACACGTACAGCCTCGACTTCCCGGTCGGCATCGGCTTCACCGGCATCACGATCGCCCTGCTCGGCCGGAACCACCCCGTGGGCATCGCGCTCAGCTCCCTGCTGATCGCGTTCCTGGACAAGGCGTCCTCCCCGCTCGACCAGTTCGGGTTCGAGAAGGAGATCGCCACGATCATGCAGGGCCTGATCGTGATCTCCGTCGTCATCAGCTACGAACTGGTCCGCCGTTACGGGACCCGCCGTCAGCAGCAGAAGGTCGGCGAAGAGCTCGCCGCCGGCCACGCCCTCACGACCGAGAAGGAGGCGGCCCTGTGAGCACCAGCAAAGTCTCCGCCGCACGCGTCGCCCCCAAGAAGGGCGGCGGCCGCAAGCTCTCCCTGCCCGTCGTCCTGCTGATCATCGCCGGCGCCCTCGCCCTCGTCTCGCTGGTCCGGCTGATCAGCGGCGCGAACGACATCACCTCCGTGGGCCAGGTCGCGGGCGCCCTCGAACTGGCCGTTCCCATCGGCCTCGCCGGCCTCGGCGGTCTGTGGGCCGAGCGGGCCGGCGTCGTCAACATCGGGCTCGAGGGCATGATGATCCTCGGCACCTGGTTCGGTGCCTGGGCCGGATTCCAGTGGGGCCCGTGGGTGGGTGTCCTGTTCGGCATCATCGGCGGCGCACTCGGCGGTCTGCTCCACGCGGTCATGACGGTCACCTTCGGCGTGAACCACATCGTCTCCGGTGTGGCGATCAACATCCTCGCCGTCGGAGTCACCCGCTACCTCTCGAACTTCACCTTCGCCGACGAGCCCGGCGGCTCCTCCAAGCAGTCCCCGCGCCTGGATGAGATCGACAAGATCACGATCCCAGGACTCTCCGACTGGTTGCAGGACCTCCAGCAACACCACTGGTTCTTCGTCTCCGACCTCGCCGGCATCATCGGCGGGCTCGTGACCGGACTGTCCCTGCTGACCGTCGTCGCCCTGCTGCTGATCCCCGTCACCTGGTGGGTGCTGTGGCGCACGGCGTTCGGCCTGCGGCTGCGCTCCTGCGGCGAGAGCCCGGTGGCCGCCGAGACCCTCGGCGTGAACGTCTACAAGTACAAGTACATCGCCGTCGTCATCTCCGGCGGACTGGCCGGTCTCGGCGGTGCCTTCCTCTCCATCGTCGCGACCAGCATCTACCAGGAGGGCCAGACCGGCGGGCGCGGATACATCGGTCTCGCCGCGATGATCTTCGGTAACTGGATGCCGGGCGGCATGGCCCTGGGCGCCGGACTCTTCGGCTTCACCGACAGCCTCAAGCTGCGTGGCGGCGCGGAGAACGTGCACGCGATGCTGCTGCTCCTGGCGATCCTGCTGGTGATCGCCGCCTTCTGGCAGCTGTACCGGAAGAAGTACGTGGCCGCGGTGGTCTCGGCCGCCTGCTCCGCGCTCCTGTTCACCTGGTACGCGCTGACCGACCAGGTCCCGAGCCAGTTCGTCGACGCCGCCCCGTACGTCACCACGCTGCTCGTGCTGGCCCTGTCGTCCCAGCGGCTGCGGATGCCCAAGGCGGACGGCGTGCCGTACCGCAAGGGCGAGGGCAAGTGACCGCGGGCGTCATGGCCCCGGCCGGCTGGGAGGCGCTGCGTACGGCCGCCCGGGACGCCATGTCCCGGGCGTACGCCCCGTACTCGGGCTACCCGGTCGGCGCGGCCGCCCTGGTCGACGACGGACGCACCGTCGTCGGCTGCAACGTCGAGAACGCCTCGTACGGCATCGGGCTGTGCGCCGAGTGCGGACTGGTCTCCCAGCTGCACGCCACTGGCGGCGGCCGGCTGACCCACTTCACCTGCGTGGACGGCTCGGGCGAGATCCTGGTGCCGTGCGGCAGGTGCCGCCAGCTGCTGTACGAGTTCGGCGGACCGGAACTCGTCCTGGAGACCCCGGACGGCCTCCGCACGCTCGACGAGATGCTGCCGCAGGCGTTCGGGCCCGCGCACCTCGGCTAGCGAACCCGCCGGACGGGCCCGCCACGTGCGGGCCCGTCCGGCGTCTCTCTCCTCCTCTATGCGCGTAGAGTCAACGGGACTCATGCGTACGCACACGTACCGGCCGGAAGGACTCCAGACCATGGACGCCATCTCCGTCATCCGCACCAAGCGGGACCGAGGCGAGCTGACCCCCGAGCAGATCGACTGGGTCATCGACGCGTACACCCGCGGCGAGGTCGCCGACGAGCAGATGTCCGCACTGGCCATGGCGATCCTCCTGAACGGCATGAACCGCACGGAGATCGCCCGCTGGACCGCCGCCATGATCGCCTCCGGCGAGCGGATGAACTTCGACGCGCTCTCCCGCCCCACCACCGACAAGCACTCCACCGGCGGCGTCGGCGACAAGATCACCCTGCCGCTCGCCCCGCTGGTCGCCGCCTGCGGCGCCGCCGTACCGCAGCTCAGCGGCCGCGGACTCGGCCACACCGGCGGCACGCTCGACAAGCTGGAGTCCATCCCCGGCTGGCGCGCCCACCTCTCGAACGCCGAGATGCTGAACGTCCTCGACACCACAGGCGCCGTCATCTGTGCGGCCGGTGACGGCCTGGCCCCCGCCGACAAGAAGCTGTACGCGCTCCGCGACGTCACCGGCACCGTCGAGGCCATCCCGCTCATCGCCAGCTCGATCATGTCCAAGAAGATCGCCGAAGGCACCGGCGCACTCGTCCTGGACGTCAAGGTCGGCTCCGGCGCCTTCATGAAGACCATCGAGGACGCCCGCGAACTGGCCTCCACCATGGTCGCGCTGGGCACCGACAGCGGAGTACGCACGGTCGCCCTGCTCACCGACATGTCCACCCCCCTCGGCCTCACCGCGGGCAACGCCCTGGAGGTCCGCGAATCGGTGGACGTCCTGGCCGGCGGCGGCCCGCAGGACGTCATCGACCTCACCCTGGCCCTCGCCCGCGAGATGCTGGACGCGGCCGGACTCAAGGACGCCGACCCGGAGAAGGCCCTCGCGGACGGCTCCGCGATGGACGTCTGGCGCCGGATGATCTCCGCGCAGGGCGGTGACCCGGACGCCACGCTCCCCGTCGCCCGCGAGCAGCACGTCGTCAGGGCCATGTCCTCCGGCATCCTGACCCGCCTGGACGCCTACGACATCGGCGTCGCCGCCTGGCGCCTCGGCGCGGGCCGCGCCCGCAAGGAGGACCCGGTCCAGGCCGGCGCCGGCATCGAACTGCATGCCAAGCCGGGCGACGAGGTGACGGCCGGCCAGCCGCTGCTGACGCTGCACACGGACACCCCGGAGAAGTTCGACTACGCGCTGAAGGCGCTGCCGGACTCGTACGACATCGCCCCGGTGGGCACGCCGTTCGCCGCCACCCCGGTGGTGCGGGAACGTATCGCCTGACCTGCGGTTTCCTCGTACGGGTGAACGGGACCGGTGGACTGCCGCCGGTCCCGTTCGGCATGCTGGACTCGGTGACGCACCGATAAGAGGAGACCGCCATGAGCGCACTCACAGTCGATCCCGCCCCCGGCCACGGCCAGGACTGGGACGACCTCGTCCGGATCTGGGAGGAGACGGACGCGCCCGAGGGCTGCAAGGTGGAGATCATCGAGGGGATCGTCACTGTGTCGCCACCGCCGTCCAAGGACCACAACACCACCGCGGAACTGCTGCAGCGCAGGCTCTACACCGTCATTCCGGAGGACTGGGGGATCTACCAGACCCTCGGAGTCTCGGTCCCCGGCCGGGCGGGGCTCTACATCCCCGATCTCGTCGTCGTACCGCGCGACATTGCCACCGGACCGGGCAACCGCATCCCCGCCGAGGAAGCACGGCTCGTCGTCGAGATCACCTCGCAGGCCAATGCCAACCACGACCGCATCGGCAAGGTGCACGGATACTCGAAGGCCGGCGTCGAGCTCTTCCTCCTCCTCGACCCCTGGCACTCCGGCCGCCCCACCGCCACGCTGTACGGGGAACCCGGAGACGGCACCTACCGGGTGCTCGACACGGTCGAGTACGGCGGGAAACTGACGCTTCCGGAACCTTTCGGACTCGACCTGGACACCGGGGCTTTCCCCGTCAGTTGAGAAGCACCGCGGCGCCGCGATGAGTTTTGGGGGCGCAGCCGGTCTCCTAGGTATGAATCCCCTGTCACCGGCTGTTCTCGTCCTCTCCGGACACGTCACCCGGGCCGGTGTGCCGCGCCTCTGTGCCGAACTGGAGGCGATACTGGCCGCTTCGGACGCCGTCGTGGTGGACTGCGACGTGGGCGGCATCACCGAGCCGGACCTGGCCTCCGTGGAGGCGGTCGCCCGCCTGTCGGTGGTCGCGCGCCGGGCCGGCGGCAGACGGCTGCGGCTGCTCCATGTGCCGCCGGAGCTCCGAAGCCTGCTGGACCTCGTGGGCCTGGCCGACGTGGTGGGACTGGACGACGGGGCGGCAGCGGAGGCGGGCCGGGCGGCCGGCTCCTGACGAGGCGGGGGCGCTGCGGCGCGTCAGGGACTTTCGTACACCGCGCGGTCGCAGACCACCTGGCTGAGACGGGCCTGCCCGTCCGGCCCCGCAGGCGCACGTTTCGCCGGCGGGCCGGAGGCCCATGGCTCCGACGGGTCCGGGACCGGTACCGGACGCTGTGTCGGGGTCGATGAGGCACCCGGCGCCGGAGTCGAGGACGCGCCCGGCCCCGGCGACTGCTCCGCGCCCCGCGCGGCCGCCGCCGCGCAGTCGGACTCCGGCTGCGGCCCCGGCTCCGCGCCGGAGGCGGGCGGCACGACGCGGGCCGGTCCCGGCGTCGCCGCCGGCTCACCGACCCACTGCGTGAACCCCCGCCCCGCGACCAGCCCCCGGACCAGCCGGGGCCTCACGCGGCATCGGCGTCCAGATGATCGGGCAGCCCGAACAGCGGGAACCAGCGCGGGGTGTCCAGGAAGCAGTGCATCCCCGTGATCGCCCCGTCCTGGATGTCGATGACCTGCACGGCCCACGGCACGAACCCGGGCCCGTCCGGGTTCGGCTTGTAGTGCGCGAACGCCGGGGTGCCGTTCGCCGACGTGGCGACCAGCCGGGAGCCCGCGCAGGACGCGCCGATCGACGTCATGAACCCCGCGATGTCGTCGTGCCCCTGCAGCCAGAGGTCGAACGGCGGCATGGTCATCACGGCGTCCTCGTGGAGGAGCGCGGTCAGGGCCTTCATGTCGTAGCCCTCGAACGCCGCCACGTACCGCTCCAGGAGCTTGCGCTGCTCCTCGTCGAGCGGGTCCGCCGCATCGGCGGTCGCGGCATCGCCCTGGTGATCGGTCAGCGTGGCCCGCGCCCGCTGGAGGGCGCTGTTGACCGAGGCGACCGAGGTGTCCAGCAGCTCGGCGACCTCGGCCGCCTTCCATGCCAGCACCTCGCGCAGGATCAGTACGGCACGCTGTTTCGGCGGCAGGTGCTGGAGCGCGGCGACGAACGCGAGCCGTACCGACTCACGCGCCACGGCGGCCTCCGCCGGGTCCGCGACCGACGGCAGGATCCGCCCGTCCGGCATCGGCTCCAGCCAGGTGTTCTCCGGCAGCGGGTTGAGCGCGGCCTGCGCGAGCGGCGTCGGGCCGGACAGATCGACGGGCCTGGCCCGTTTGTTGCCCGCGTTGAGCATGTCGAGGCAGACGTTCGTCGCGATGCGGTAGAGCCAGGACCGCAGCGACGAACGTCCCTCGAACTTCTCGATGTTGCGCCACGCGCGCACCAGCGTGTCCTGGACCGCGTCCTCCGCCTCGAAGGCCGAGCCGAGCATCCGGTAGCAGTACCCGGTCAGCTCGACCCGGTGTCCCTCCAGACGACTGTCGATATCGGTCGTCGTCGCCGTCAGATCACTCATCGCTTTCGCTCACCCCTGTTGCGCTGTGACACCGCTCACTTCAGCACTTCGGAAGCTACCGCAGGGCACTGACAACGGGGGCGGGAAGAGCAGAAGCGGTCACGTTCCGGGCTTGCGCCCGTACACGTACACGTCGTCGCCGTTCTTCAACAGGTTCCAGTATGACTTCGCGTCCGCGGTGCGCATGTTGACGCAACCGTGCGACCCCGGCGGGTTCCACATCTTCACGCCGACCGCGTGGAACGCCTGCCCGCCGTCGAAGAACTGCGAGTACGGCATCGCCACGTGGTAGAGCGACGAGACGTGGTTCTTGTGCTTCCAGTAGATCTTCTTCGCGCCGGTCCGGGTCTCGTACCCGTTCCGCCCGGTCCGCACCGGCACCGGCCCGAACTTCAGCTTGCTGCCGTCCTGGATCCAGGTGATCTGCCGGGTCAGGTCCACGCACGCGATGCGCCCCTTGTTCGTGGGGCACTTCTTCGCCTTGTTCGGGGTCTTCCCGGCCGCCTTCTGGGCGGCGAGCGTCTGCATGGTGCGCCAGGTGACGGGCCCGGCGTAACCGATGGTGGGCGTGACCCCGTACTTGCTCTGGAACGAGCGGATCGCCTTGCAGTCGGCCGCCGACTGCTTGCCGTCCACCTTCAGGTGCAGGTACTTCTCGACCTGCTTCTGGTACGGCCCCCTGGACGCCGTGCACGACGCCGCCTCGGCCGTGCCGCCGGTGCCGAGCACGAACGCCGGTACCGCCGTCAGACCGGCGACGGCCAGCGCGAGCCCGCGCCGCGTCCGTACACCCTTGACGTTCCGTATCTTCCCCACGACTCCCATAACCGCCAACTCCCCTTCGCGCACAGTGCGGTGATTCCGCCTGCTAGACGCGCGTCGGGGAGTGGATGGTTGTGCGTCGAATGTCTCAGTTCTGTACGGACACCATGGCTGCCGGCCGCATCCGCTCGGCGCGGGCCGCCCGCGTCCCGTACAGCGTGATCGATACGACCCCGAGGACGGCGGCCAGTCCCAGCGCGACCGTGCCCGCCCAGCCCCCGGCGTGGAAGGCGACCGCGCCGAGCGTGCCGCCCGCGCTGGAGCCCAGGTAGTACGCCGACTGGTAGAGCGCCGACGCCTGGGCGCGGCCCGTGGTGGCGGTGCGGCTCACCGAGGACGAGGCGACCGCGTGCCCGGCGAAGAAGCCCGCCGTGATCAGGACCAGGCCCAGGAGCACGGCGGCCAGCTGGTCGGCCAGCGAGAGGAGCAGACCGGCGGCCGTGGTGGAGACGGCGAGGTAGAGCGCGCCCCGGCGCCCCAGCCGGGCGACGAGCCTGCCCGCTGCCGCGGACGACACCGTGCCGACCAGATAGACGAGGAAGATCGACCCGACCACACCCTGCGGGAGGCTGAACGGCGCCTCGACGAGCCGGTAGCCGATCACCGTGTAGACCGCGCCGAACACCGTCATGAACAGCGCGCCGATCGCGTACAGCCGGCGCAGCAGCGGATCGGCGAGGTGCCCGCCGACGGTCTTGGCGAGGGCCTTCGGGTTCAGCGAGCCGGGGGTGAAGTTCCGGGCCCTGGGGATCATGAAGTGGAAGACGACGGCGCAGGCCACGGCCAGCAGCCCGACCGCTCCGAGAGCGGCTCGCCAGCCCCACGCCTGGGCGACCCAGCCGGTGAGGATCCGGCCGCTCATCCCGCCGATGCTGTTACCGGCCACGAACAGCCCGATCGCGGCGACGAGCGCCTTCGGCCGGACCTCCTCCGCCAGGTACGCCATCGCGGAGGCGGGCAGACCGGCGAGCGCCGCGCCCTGGACCGCGCGCAGCGCGATCAGCCAGCCGAGCGAGGGCGCGAAGGGCACGAACAGCCCCACGGTCACCGCGACCACCAGCGAGGCCGTCATCATCTGCCGCCGCCCGAACCGCTCGGACAGTGCGCTCATCGGCAGCACACACAGCGCCAGCGCACCCGTCGCGGCGGACACCGTCCAGCTCGCCTGCCCGGCCGTGGCGCCGAAGGACGCGGAGACGGCGGGCAGCAGGGCCTGGGTGGAATAGAGGAGCGCGAAGGTCGCGACACCGGCGGCGAAGAGCGCGAAGCTCATCCGGCGGTAGCCGGGGCGACCGGGCTCGAGCCGGTCGGACGCGCTGGGTGCGACGGGTGCGGGGGACGACTGGGTCGAGGCGGCCACGATGAGGGTGGACGCCCCGGTACTGGCAGGAGGCATGCCACGAACGTATGCCTCCCCCTTTCATGCGTCCAATGCACAAACACGCGATAATCAATCCCATGGCGCATCAGCACAGCTCACAGCCTCGGCTGTCACCAAGCAGTTACGAAGAAGACATCCGCGCGGTCCTCGCGCCGCGCCTGGCGTACTTCGAGGCCGTCGCCCGCCACGAGCACGTGACCCGCGCCGCGCACGAGCTGGGCGTCCCGCAGTCCACGCTCTCGCGGGCCATGGTCCGCCTGGAACAGGACCTGGGTGTGGCCCTGTTCGCCCGCAAGGGCCGCACGGTCTCCCTCACCCCCGCGGGCCGCACCTTCCTCGGCTCGGCGGAACGGGCACTCGCGGAGGTGGAGAAGGCCGCCGACTCGGTACGGGCCGACGCCGACGCCACCGCCGGCAAGGTCGCCTTCGGCTTCCTCCACACGATGGGCTCGGAAACCGTCCCCGCCCTGATCCGCGCCTTCCGCGTCGACCACCCCCGGGTCCGCTTCCAGCTCGTCCAGAACTACGGCGAAGCCATGATCGAACGCCTCCGCGCGGGCGGCCTCGACCTCTGCCTCACCTCACCTGTCCCGGACGCCCCCGACCTGGTGGCCCGCCGCCTGGACGAACAGCGCCTGCGCCTGGTCGTCCCCGAGGACCACCGCCTGGCCACCCGCCGCCGCATCCGCCTGGCGGAGGCCGCCGACGAAACCTTCGTCACCCTGGAACCCGGCTACGGCCTGCGCCGCATCACGGACGACCTCTGCACGGAGGCCGGCTTCGTCCCGCGCGTCGCGTTCGAGGGCGAGGAGGCGGAGACCCTGCGCGGCCTGGTCGCGGCCGGCCTGGGCGTGGCGCTGCTCCCGCCTCCGGCGGTGGCCCGCCCGGGGGTCGTGGAACTGACGGTGACGGCACCGCGGGCTGCTCGGGAGATCGGTGTGGCCTGGCTGGACGGGCACCCGGACACCCCGCCGGTCGCGGCCTTCAAGAAGTTCCTGCTGTCGCGACGGGGGAACCTGCTGCCGGACTGAGAGGGCGGTCAGACAGCGGGTGGCGTGGTGTCGGCGGACGCGTACGCGGTGAAGTCGGCCCACGCGGCGGCGGAGACGGTGAACGGGCGGCGGGCGGTGTCCTTGGAGTCGCGGACGTGGACGGCGTGGGGGCGCAGGGCTACCTCTACGCAGTTGTCGCCATCGCCGCCGCTGTAGCTGCTCTTGAACCAGTTCAGCTCTGTGGTGCTCATAGCGCTCCTCGCATCCGTTCCAGCAAGCTCACCGTAGCCCGGTAGTCCAGGGCCTGGGAACGCAGCTTGCCATAGCGCTGAAGCAGGATGCTGACTTCGCTCGGAGCGGTGAGCAGGGCGCTTGAGCGATGGCCCTCGGTGTAGCCGTACCACTGGTTGCCCGAGCTCTCGGCCAGATACAACTGCCCGTCGATTCCCGTGTGCTCCTCCTGCCTGAGCGGCATGATCTGGATCTCGACGTTGGTGTACCGGCCGATGCTGAGCAGATGGTCGATGACGATGGCGGTTACGCCTTCTCCACCCACCTGACGCTCCAGAACGGCTTGCTCGATGACGAAACTGAAGGCCGTGTTGGGGCGTTCGCACAGGAGCCGCTGACGCTCAAGCCGAGCCGTGACCTGTCGTTGGATCTGGGTCTCCGTGAGAGGCGGCAGCTGGCGTTCGAACACGGCCCGGATGTAGCCCTCGGGCTGTAACAGCCCGGGAACGCCCCGGCACTCGTACGCGTACAGCGTGATCGCCTCCTCCTCGATCCCCGCCCACTGCTGGAACCAGGAGGCGAGCCCGGCCCTTCTGCGCAGACTCCGCGCGGCGGCACCGAGGACCTTGCCCGCGACCGCCCCCAGGGCCTCCGCCGCCCGCTCCGGCAGGTTCTCCGGCGGGAACCGCTTGCCCTGCTCGATCTTGGCGATGTAGGCGGGCGAGTACCGCACGCGGGGCGCGAAGTCCTCCTGCGTGAGGCCGGCGGCTTCGCGCAGGGCCTTCAGGACGGCCCCGAATGTCCGCAGACTGTCTGACAGTTCGGGCTCTCCGCCTGCCGCGGTGCTCTCGTGGTCTGCAGTCATCGCCGCCCTGTCTTTCGCGCATCGATCAACGAGACAAGGATCACGGACGGTGATCCACCCCGTCCAGAGCGTCAACCCATACAGAGGGATCTGTATGGGTGTTGTTCCTGCCGATGGCTGCGGTCGAGGCGGAACGCTTGGCGCATGACAGCACTGCAGGCCCAACCGCCCGTAACCGTAAGTGTGTTCGTCCAGCGCTGCTCCGCCACCCGGCTCGGCGCCACCCTCGCGCGGCGCCTGGCCGTGTGGAAGCTCGACGTCTGGGGGATCCCGTACGGCACCCCCCTCTCCGACACCGTGGCCCTGCTCGTCGCGGAGCTCGCGGCGAACTCGGTTCTGCACGGACGTGTACCAGGGCGCGACTTCGAGCTGCGGCTCTCGTACGCGTACGGAACCGGAGTCGTACGGGTCGAGATCTCCGACACCCACGAGGCCCGCCCGGACCCCGCCGCCGTGCCCCGGCCCGGCCCGGAGGCCGACGAGGGCAGGGGCCTCCTCATCGTCGAGGCGATCGCCGCCCGGTGGGGCGTGAGCGATCGGCGCGGGCCGGGCAAGACCGTGTGGGCGGAGACGGGACCGGCGGTTGCCCGGTGAGGACCGACTCGGGGCCGGTCGCCGTCAGGGGAGCGGCTCGTGGTTGGCCCGGACGACCTTGTGGGCCGTCCGTGGAGCCCGTTCACCCGGGGCCGGTCTGCAAGCCGGTGATCGATGCGGCGCCCAGCCGCCCGGTCGTCGCCTCGTTCGTCGAGGCTGCGGTTGCCGCGAGCCGGTCGCAGGCCGACCCGGCATCGGTCCAGGGGGCCGGGTCGGCGGGTGGTCGGGCCGGACCGGGGTCGTGGACCCGGAGTTCCCGGATCTGCGGATCGCGGCTGAACGATGGGGCCTGCCCGGCCGAAGCCAGGACGGTGGTGGCACCAGCCGTACACGGAACCGAGTCGGTTCACGACATATCCGAGTTCGTGAAGTCCAAGTGCTCCCCGCACCCGCGGGGCGGTTCCGCCCAGGGGTGCGATGGGCTCGGAGACCGTCCCGACCCCGTCAGCGCGGGCCGTGGTCGAGGGTGGCGACCTCGCGTACGGCCTCGGCGACGGCCGCGAAGTCCTTCTTCAGGATCGCGTCGTGGTTGCTGGCGACCTTCGCGCTGATCTTGATGTGTGCGTTGCGGGCGACCACGCCGTCGAGGCTGGCGCGGATGAGCTCCTGTTCGTCGCCCTTGCTTCCGAGGGAGTTGCCCGACGCGACCACGTAGCGCGCCGGGACGCTGATGCTGTCCAGTACGGGGCCCAGTTCGCGCTCACGGGCGAGTCTGCCGAGTTCGATGTTGCAGTCCGCCATCTGGCCGGCGTTCATGCGCGGGGTCAGGCCCGTCGGGCGCAGCAGCGGCATGAAGAGGTTCAGCCGGCGGAAGGTCTTGCGGATGCGCTGTTCCATGGCGTCGTCCAGCCAGTCGTGCGGCTGGGCGCCCTCGACCATGACGACGCCCAGGGTACGGGCGGGGTTGCGGGCGGCCCAGTGTGCTGCGACGAACGCCCCGTAGGACCAGCCGACCACGAGTGCCCGGTCGACGCCTCTGGCCGCGAGGACGGCGTCGACGTCGCGGACGGCGGCCTCGAAGGAGTAGTCCGCGGAACGCTTCGACTTCCTGCCGCGGGCCCGCTCGTCGTAGGTGATGTGCCGCCACTGGGTGCCCAGTTCGGCGATGACCCGCTGCCAGTAGCCCTGGGTGGCGAACTGGCCGTTGAGGTAGATCACGGGTGTTCCGGAGCCGCCGGTGTCCGTCACGGCCAGGGCCGTGTCGTCGACCGGCACCATGCCGGTCCACTTCGAACCGGTCGAGGAAGGGCTGTTCTTCGTCATGTGGTTCTCCTGGTCGTGTGTGGAGTGCGTCTTGTACGGCTCTTCGAGGGCCCGGTGGGCGGATCGTCCGGCCACCCGGGTAGGTGGCCGTGCCGCCGGTTTCCTTACAGGCTGCGGGCGGTGATGTCGCCGTGGTCGGTGGTCGCCCGGATGTTCAGGCCGGCCGCGGCGTCCGCGGTGTTCTTCAGCGTGTTGTTGATCCGGCCGTAGCCGGTGCCGGCGTCCAGGGTGGCGGAGACTCCGCGGGCGGCGCCGACCGTCACGTCGCCCGTCCGGGTCCGCAGTACGAGCGTGCCGGAGGTGGCTTCGGTGATGTGGATGCTGCCCTTCTGGGTGCTGATCTCCGCGGCGCCGGCGAGGCGGCCGACCGTGACGTCGGCGGCGTGGGCGGTGACGTGCGCGCTCGCGGCCTCGTCGATCCTGACCGTGCCGAGCGCGCCCTCGCAGGTGATGTCGCCGAGCCGTCCGACGCCGCGGAACTCGGCACCGGCCGACTTCGTCTCGACGCGGGAGCCGGCGGGCAGTTGGACGGTCACCTCGACGGATCCGGATGCGCCGAGGACCTGGTTCGCCTCCGCCGGAGTCCTGATCCGCAGGGTGCCGTCGGCGTATTCGACCGAGGTCTGTTCCGCGGCCTTCACGTCCCGGCCCTTGGAGGCGTTGGCGGGCAGGACCGTGACGGTGGTGTCTGCCCGGTCGGCGGCGATGATCTGGACGCGCCCGGCGGCGATGTCCACCAGGGCGGAGATGGCGGCGGGGGTGTCGAACTTCTGCATGGTGCTCTCCTCGTGTGCGTTCTTCGTTTCTTACAATGGAAAAGCTACGTTGCGTTCGAAGGTTCGGCAATGAGGTTGTTGCGTGCAACTCCCGTAATTGCAGGCCAGGGTGCAGTTTTCGTTGCAATGAATCTACAGCTAACGCAATGACTGAGAGGGCGGTCGTTGCATTGGGCTGTGCTCGAACGCTACGCTGACGCCCTCACGGACGACGAAGGAGGCGGCGATGCCGGGAGGCAGACTCACTCAGCAGGAACGCCAGCAGATCGCGCTCGGGCTGGCCGACGACCTCGCCTATGCGGAGATCGCCCGACGCCTTGACCGCCCCACCTCGACGATCACGCGTGAAGTGATGCGCAACGGCGGCCCCGCCGCGTACCGCGCCGACCTGGCCCACCGTGCCACCGAACGCCGCGCCCACCGGCGCAAGCAGGCCGCGCCCCGGGGTCAGGGGGCCCCGGTGCCGGCCGACGGGCGTGACGACGAGGCCGTGCGCGAGTACGAGGAGGCGTTCACCACCCTCCTGACGCAGCAGGGCCTGCCCAGGATGACGGCCCGGGTGCTGACCTGTCTCTTCATCGCCGACGCGGGCAGCCTCACCGCGGCAGAGCTCGTCCAGCGCCTCCAGGTCAGCCCGGCGTCCGTCTCCAAGGCGATCGGGTTCCTCGAAGGCCAGGGTCTCGTCCTGCGCAAGCGTGACGAACGCCGCCGCGAGCGCTACTTCGTCGACGACGACGTCTGGTACCGGTCGACGATCGCCAGCGCCCACGGCAGCGCCCGGATAGCCGAGACCGCGCGGCAGGGCGTTGCCGTCCTCGGGCGCGACAGCCCCGCAGCCGCCCGCCTCGAGAACATCGCCCGCTTCAGCGACTTCATCAGCGAGAGCATTCTCCGCGCCGCGGAACAGGTCCGCGAAATCCTCCACGCGAAACCCGTTGCGGACTCGGGCGACCCTGCCGAACCGGACGCGGACCGCGGTGAGGGCGTCCCGCGCCCGCCGGGTGGCCCCGTGGAGCGCTGAGCGCGGGCGGGGCCGCCTTCCCGGGTGGTGACGTCGAGTGGTCGCTGGTCCGTTCGTCCGGGGCTGACCGGGGGTGCGGGCGTATGGACCCCGCCGGGCCGGGAACGGGGCGGGGCGTGCGGTCGGAGAGGGCTACCGCCGGTCTCCCTCGGGCGAACTCGTGGAGCGTGAGCGTGCGGCGCGGGCGACGCGGAAGTCGAGCCAGGCGAGCCCCATGATGATGAGGGGGGCAAGCGTGCACATCAGCACGAGTCGCAGCTGTCCGTCGGTCAGGGTGGCGATCAGGACGATCGCGACCGCACCTCCGAAGAATCCGAAGAGCTGCCGGTAGGAGCGAAAGGCCCCGAACGCCGCTGAGACCCTCGGCTCTTCCGGCTCCTCATCGGTGAAGGCGGAGCGGACGGGGTGTTCGGCACCTTCGTCGCGTGCCTGGCGCCAGGCCAGGACCAGGCGGGTGAGCGCGTAGATGGAGAACGCACCGAGGTAGATCCACCACTCGGTCGCGCTGTCGGGTAAGGAGCGGGCCAGGGTCATGACGCATCGCGTACCCCGGCTCCGTGAGAACAGGCGGTGCCGCACGCCCGATGCGCCCCCCCGGCATCGCCGGCGGCCCGTAGTCGGACCTGCCTGGATCCTGTGACACGCGTGAGCCGAGCCCAACGGCCACGAGCCGCGGGTGGCCGTGGCGGAGCCGGTGACGCCGGCCGACGGGAACCGCTGCACCGGCTGGGCGCGCCCCGCGGCACCGGGTGATCTCCGGCGAGGCTCGGCAGGAACATCCCGAGCCGAGTGGACGGGGAGCCCGATGTGGGTATCCTGCTGCGGCAGTTGAGTGGTCAGGGCACGTACACGCGGTGGCAATCGGGGGACGACATGGTGCGCTTGATCAGGACGCTCGTTCCGGTACTCGCTCTGGTCGCCGTGACAGCCGGGTGTTCCTCCGACGACGGCAAGAGTGAAGCGCGGCTGACCGAGCAGCGCGAGAGCTACTGCACGCAGCTCGGGGCGTGGCAGGACGCGCGGGCGGAGGAGGCGGACGCCGAGAAGGAGGGCGCGGAAGCGGATGGGGCGTCGGGGTACGACATGGTCGGGGCCGTCGCCGATGATGTCTTCCTCGCGATGGACCCACTCCGGGACGAGGCCCTCGACGGCGGGCGCACCCTGGCCGAGGCCACGGTGGCGGCGCTGAAGAGCAATGACCGCGGGGCGGGCGGGCTCATCGTGCGGTACTGCCAGGACAACGGCTTCGAGGCCCAGGTCGGTTGAGCCGCTGACGACAAGGTGATTTGGCCCCGCTTCGATCGGGTGGTTCCGCTGGCCGGGACGGGGGGCCGGCGCGGTATTTTTGGGGTCTCGGTCAGACCTCCGTCAGCGTGCCCCCGACAGGTGCGTGGAGGCTGCCGATCCGACTCGGCTCAGGTCGCGGACCGCCCGGTGTCCGCGATGGCTGGACGATAACGGGCGATGGTCCGGTTTCTACGGCCTGCTGTCAGCGCGGGGAGTGCCGTACCAACGCCACTCGGTAAGGCGCGGCCGACCGGGAAGTTCCGCGCGGCCGGTGGCCCAAAGGAGGGTAAGCCACCGGCCGGTATCGGTCGGGGCGTCGGGGAAGAGCCGGGCCAGCACCCGGCCGCATAGGTCTGCGGGCGGGGTCCAGTCCAGGCCCAGGCCCTCGGCGACGTCGTGGGTGTGCACCAGGGTCTCGACGATGCCCATCGCAGCGAAGCCTTCAGGGTCGGCAGGGCCGAAGACATGATGTGCCCGGACCGTGGGTGGCGTCGTGCGGACGATTGCGGTCAGCAAGGCGCCGCTGGCATCCAGTACTTGCAGCAGACCTGCTGGGCCGGCCTCGCGGTCCGCGAAGACAGCATTCGCGGGGCCGCCCGGCCTCTTGCGGCTCCACGCGAACGGCACGTGGGTGTTCAGCGGCGGGTTCGCCGGGCTCAGTTGGACAGCGTAGGAGAACAGGTCGTCGGCCAGGTGCTCGACCGTCTCCCAACAGTCCCACTCCAGGGAACCGGCCTTGACGCTCCAGTCCGGAGCGGTCGCCCCGCGCAGAGCGGCGAGCGCCAAACGGACGGCATGTTCGACATCGGCCGCGGTAACCGGGCCGTTCGGTGATCCCTGTACTCCAGCCATGACGGGACCGTATCAATGATCATCCGACCCCAGGGAAACCGTGTTCGAGTTGAAGGCGGCAAGAGCCAGGCGTTTCCGGTGAGTCCTTCGCGGCTCCGCCCGAAGTGGAGCCAGATCAACTTCCCACGTTGTGGGGCCACTTCCGGTCCGTGCAGTGGAGCCCAAAGAAGTGCTCACAAACACCCGGAACGAATCGCCCTTGGAGACTCCGCCTGAGCCTGCATGGCAGACAACTCCTCTTCGGACGCCCGGGTCGCCCGTCGGCACTCACGGCATGGCGCGGTACATGCCCGATGGCCCAGGTCGGTGAAGGAGCCGCGCGATGGGGCGCATGCCAGGAATCCCCGGCCAGGGGCATCCGGCGGATTACGCCCTGGACCGGGAGATCGGCCTGCGGCTAGGGTCCGCTGATGCTTCCGACAGCCCCGTCATTGCCTCCCGGCTACCGCTCGCGGCCTGTGAACGCCCACGACATACCGGCGATCCACGCGCTGGTCGCGGCCTGCGAACGGGAGGTGCACGGACGGGTGCAGAGTGACGCCGGTGCCATCGCCGCCGATCTCTCGCGGCCGGGTCTGGTGCCGGAGTCGGACACCGTGCTCGTCCTCGACCGGGCCGGGAGTCCGGCCGCCTGGGCCTGGGTGGACCGGCGCTCCGAGGTCGACGTGCACCCCGGGCACCGAGACCGAGGGCTGGGCGCGGCGCTCCTCGGCTGGGTGGAGTCGCGGGCGCGGGACACCGGCAGCGACGGCATCGTGCAGACCGTGCCTGAAGCGGATACCGCTGCCGTCGCGCTGCTGCGCTCCCGCGGGTACAGGCCGCTGGCGACGGCCTGGCAGCTGGAGTTCCCCATGCCGGTCGAACCCGCGGTGCCCGAGCCGCCGACGGGCGTGACGGTGCGGCCGTTTCGCGTCGGCGACGGCCCTGCCGCACACGCCCTTGTGCAGGACGCGTTCGATGAGTGGCAGCAACGGCGACAGGCGTACGAGGAGTGGGCCGCCCACACCATCGACCGGCCCGCGTTCGCCCCGACGCAATCGACCCTGGCCTTCTCCGGTGACCAACTGGTGGGTGCCGCACTGGCTTTGAATGTGCCTGGATCGGGCGAGGGCTACGTCGAGCAGGTCGCCGTGCGCATCGATCACCGAGGCCGCGGCCTCGCCAGGCTGCTGCTGTGTCACACGTTTCGCGCCTTCCACCGGGCGAGCCGAAGCTCCTGCGTCCTGTGGACCCACTCGGACACCGGCGCGCTCGACTTGTATCTGCGGGTGGGCATGACGGTCCGGCAAAGTTCTACGGTCCTCCGCAGAGATCTCCATGCCCGGAGCGACCGAGGACATGCGCGATGAGGTGTGAGGGCCCGGGAGTGGTGATCAACCCCAAGGGCGTGGAAGGGAATTGAGTCGCCGCAGCGGGCAAAGGACCGTACCCTCGCGCGCATGAAGCTGCTCTCCGTCAATGTCGGCAAGCCCCGGCCCAACCCATGGAAGGGCCTCAGCGCGACAGGAATCGACAAGCGGCCCGTTGCCGGGCCGGTCGCCGTGATCGCTCCTGGCCCGAAGGGCACCGGTGAGGTCGGTCTGGTGGGTGACCGCGTCTACGACGTGAAGCATCACGGCGGCGCCGACCAGGCCGTCTACGCCTATGCCCGCGAGGATCTCGACGGGTGGGAGGCCGAGCTGGGCAGGCCGCTTGCCAACGGTGTCTTCGGGGAGAACCTCACGACGCTCGGCCTCGACGTCAACGGCGCCCTCATCGGGGAGCGTTGGCGCGTCGGTCCGGACGTGGTCCTGGAGGTGTCGTGCGCGCGGATCCCCTGCGCGACCTTCCAGGGATGGCTGGAGCGAGAGGGCTGGATCAAGCGGTTCACCCAGGCAGCGGTGCCCGGCGCCTATCTGCGCGTGATCGAGCCGGGAGACATCCGGGTCTCCGACCCGGTCGAGATCGTGCACCGGCCCGACCACGACGTGACCGTCGCGCTCGCCTTCCGGGCGATGACGCTCGAACCGGACCTGCTGCCACGGCTGCTGGCCGCTGACGCGCTGCCGCAGGAGGACAGGGAGCGGGTCGGCCGGCGCATGACCGCGTAGACATGCGACGGGCACGCCGTACGGAGTGCGGGCCAGGTGCATCGCCGGCACAACGATCACGCCGGCCGGCCGGTCATGAGAGCGGTGTCGTGGGCCGGACTTCTCCTGCACGCCGAGGTGCGGTCGCGGAGCCGCAATGACATGGCCCTCCTGTCACGGTTGCCGACGCTCCACCGGGTGAGCCGGTCCGGGCCCACCCCGCCTCACCCGCGCAACGACTTCCCGAACCCCGCCGCCAGCGGCATCCGCAGGCCCAGCGGCGGAGGTGCCGCCAGGGCGTCCGCGACCGGGCGGGCGTAGCCGCGGCCGAAGAGGGAGCCGCGGACGAAGTCGGCTGCCAGGGCGGCTACTTCGGTGTGGTGCTGGCGCAGTGCGTGGCCGTCCGAGTGGACCTCGAAGCGGCAGGTGTCGCGGTTGGACTTCTTCGCGCGCTCGGCCAGGCGGAACGAGAGCTCCGGGTCGGAGCGGGCGTCGTTCGTGCCGTGGACCAGCAGGACCTGGCGGCCGACCAGGTGCTTGACCGGTTCCGGTTCGGCGTCCGGGTCGCCCGGCAGCCAGGGGGCCATGGAAAGGACCGAGGTGACGGCCGGGTGGCCGCCCGCGCGGAGGGCGGCGCGGCCGCCCATGCCATGGCCGGCCAGGCAGACCGGGATGTCGCCGTAACGGCGTACGACCTCGTCCACCGCCCATTCGGCGTCCGCCGCGAGATGGGCTTGCGTCGTGTTCCAGCCCCGGCAGCGGTAGTGGACCACGTGGGCGGCGAGACCGTCGGTGCCGCCGGCGCGGGCCAGGGACCGGGCCAGGGGGAGCTGGAGGGCGTACGTGAAAGGGGAGGGGCGGCGGTGCGAGTAGGGCTCGCCGTCCGGGAGCAGCAGGACCACGCCGCTGACCGTGGTGGATTCTCCGGCCGTCCTGACGGCCCGTCCCAGCCTTGCAGCAGGCAGGGGGAGTGCGCGCTGTGCCATGACGTAACAGTGTCAGAAGGGAACGTGTACGCCACCCGTATTCGCGGTCTCTGTTACGTATCGGCGAGCGGTGTCCAGCAGCGCTCTACGCGCGTAGGCGCTAGAGTGCGTGGATGATGAGCCCGACCCTCAATGTGCCCGGCCAGGATCAGATCCGGCGTGCCCCCAAGGTCCTTCTCCACGACCACCTCGACGGCGGCCTGCGCCCCGGGACGATCGTCGAACTCGCCGCGATCAACGGATACGACGGACTTCCGGAGAGCGATCCCGACAAGCTCGGCATCTGGTTCCGGGAGGCCGCCGATTCCGGGTCGCTGGAGCGCTATCTGGAGACGTTCGCCCATACGTGCGCCGTCATGCAGACCCGTGAAGCGCTGGTCCGGGTCGCCGCCGAGTGCGCGGAGGACCTGGCCGCCGACGGTGTCGTCTATGCCGAGGTGCGGTACGCCCCCGAGCAGCACCTGGAAGCCGGTCTGAGCCTCGAAGAGGTCGTCGAGGCCGTCAACGAGGGCTTCCGTGAGGGAGAGCGCCGGGCGCGCGGGGACGGGAACCGGATCCGGGTGGGCGCGCTGCTCACCGCGATGCGGCACGCCGCACGGTCGCTGGAGATCGCGGAACTGGCCAACCGCTACCGCGAGCAGGGCGTCGTCGGCTTCGACATCGCGGGCGCCGAGGCGGGCTTCCCGCCCACCCGGCACCTCGACGCCTTCGAGTACCTCAAGCGCGAGAACAACCACTTCACCATCCACGCCGGCGAGGCCTTCGGCCTGCCGTCGATCTGGCAGGCCATCCAGTGGTGCGGCGCCGACCGGCTCGGCCACGGTGTCCGCATCATCGACGACATCGAGGTCGCCGAGGACGGCAGTGTGAAGCTCGGCCGCCTCGCCTCGTACGTACGGGACAAGCGCATCCCGCTGGAGCTCTGCCCGACCTCCAACCTGCAGACCGGTGCCGCGGCCTCGTACGCCGAGCACCCCATCGGGCTGCTGCGCCGGCTCCACTTCCGGGCCACCGTGAACACGGACAACCGGCTGATGAGCGGGACGAGCATGAGCCGGGAATTCGAGAAGCTGACCGAGACCTTCGGATACACGCTCGAAGACATGCAGTGGTTCACCGTCAATGCGATGAAATCAGCATTCATTCCTTTCGATGAACGTCTGGCGATGATCAGCGACGTCATCAAGCCCGGATATGCCGAGCTGAAGTCCGAATGGCTCTTCGAGCAGACCGCTGCGACCAGCGTTTCTACCTCGGTTGCCGGCTGAACGAACGCCTTCGGGAAACGGCCGGGAGCCAATTTCCCGGCCGTTTTCCGTGGTTTTCGATGTTTGCGGGACGGGCAGAGGGCTGACTACGTTGCAGAGCCGCTCACATCCCCTTCCCCAAGGATGAATTTCACATGAAGCAGTCTGCTGCCAGGACTCTCGGCGTCGCCGCTCTCGGTGCCGCTTTCGCCGCTGCCGCCGCCGGTACGGCGTCCGCCTCCGCGCTGCCGCTGGACGCCGCGACCAGCGCCCTGCCCGTCGCCGGCGCCCTGGCGAACGCCACGTCGACCCTGCCGGTCCAGGACACCGCCACCGAGCTCCTCGGTACCAGCCAGACGAAGGTCCTCGGCGACGTCGCCGCCCCGGCCAAGGGCCTCCTCGGCGGCATGCCCGCCGGTGGTCTGACGACCAGTGGCCTGTCGGCCAACGGGCTGCCCCTCGGCCGCTGAGGCCCGCTCCACCACGCCTGTGGGCGGACACCCGTTGTCGGGTGTCCGCCCACAGGCGTGTGTACGGGACTACCAGGCGGTCGCGGCGGACGACGGCCGCTCCTGGGGGAGCAGCAGCCACAGCGCCAGGTAGAGCAGGAACTGCGGGCCCGGCAGCAGGCACGAGACGACGAAGACGATGCGCATGGTCCTCGCGGAGGTGCCGAAGCGCCGTGCCAGCGCTGCGCACACTCCGCCGAGCATGCGTCCGTCACGGGGGCGGGCAAGTGCGGCCATGGTGGGCTCCTTCGCGAACCGTTTGCTGAATCCGAGGAGGGAGCGGTTCGTCGCGCTCCCGGTGTATCCAGGATGGCTCGGGCAACGGGGGCAAAGCGTCGCTCTACGGGGCGATACCGACCCTGGAAATCGTCGGGGTCGACCCCTGAGTCCCGTGCCCGCTCCCGTGCCCGTGAGACGCCGCGACGCCCCGAGAGGTCCGGGACCGTTCGCGGCCGGGCCCCGGCAGTGAGTGGCCCTGCCGCTCGCGGCGGCGCAGCCGTGACCGCCAGGCCGGGACGATCAGGACGTGGGCCAGCCCGATGCCGACGGTGTTCAGGAACAGCGAGTCGACGTCGACGACCTGGCCGGGCACTGCGGTCTGGCCCAGTTCGATGGCCAGCGAGATCAGCGCCCCGGCCGCGACCGTACGGGTCAGCGAGGCCCACGGGGAGACGAGGAGCCGGCCTCCGGCCAGCGGCAGCAGTACGCCCAGCGGGGCCAGCAGCAGGAGTTCCTTGCCGATGCGGCGGGCGGCGACGACCGGGCCCAGGGACAGGTCGGCCTTGATGCCGGCGAACGGCTGGAGGTTGGCGGCGGTCATCCACGGCACGTCCAGGGGGCGCAGAGTCAGCCACCCGACGAGCAGCAGATGCGCGAGGAGCAGTGACACTCCGGCCGCGCGGAAGCGGATGACGGCTTGGCCGCCCGAACCTTGACGCACGCCAGCCAAGACGCGGGCGGCGGCAGGATCGGTTCCGCTCCGGCGGGGGAGACCTGGCTCACCCCGTTTCGGCACCCGCCCGCAGGGGCTCGCGAACGGGCCGGCTCAGGGCAGTCGGACCGCGTCCGCCGTCGGTACGGCCTTCGGGCTGGCCTTCGTCTCCGTCGTGCACAGGTAGGCGCGCGGTGCGTAGTCGCCCGGGCCGCCGAGCGTCATCGACTCGTCGGGGGCGAGGGACTCGCTCTCGGTGAACGTGCAGACGATCTGGGCCAGCGCCTCGGACGGCAGGTCCTCCGGCTGCTCGCTGAGACGCAGCGTGCCCTTCGGGTCGCCCGCACGGGGGCCGTCGACCCTGAGCGTCCCGGGGACGTGCGTGGAGAACCCCGCCTGCTCCTCCGTGCTCGGCGGTTCCAGACGCAGTTCGTCCAGGAGGGCCCGGGCGATCCGGAGCCGGTCCGATGCCGTCTCCGGGACCTGCGCCGCACGGTCCACGGTGACCAGTTCCGAGGCACAGACCAGATAGATCTGTACGGGGATGCCCTGCTGGGCCTGGGTGGTGATGTCCTCCGCCGGCATGGCGCACGGCACCCGGGACGGGGCCGGTCCCGCGTCGACGGGGACCGAGGTCGTCCTGATCCCGCAGCCTGCGGCCAGTACTGCGCAGAGCGCGGCAGCGGCGAGGGCCGTGGCGGGGCGGCGGCCCGGGCGTGGAGCGACGGGGCGGCTGCCCCGGGATGCGGTGAGGCGGTTTCCCCCGCGTCCGGCCGGGCGGTTTCCCCCGCGTCCGGTGGGGCGGGTGCCCCGGCGTCCGGTGGGTGTCACGTGGCGTCGTCCTCCTGGTCGGGGATCTCTGCGCCGTGACCCTCGGTGGTGCGGTCCAGCGCCTCCGCGTCGCGCGGCAGGCGCAGGACGAATATCGCGCCGTCGCCGTCCGGCGAGTTCGCGGCGGTGATGTCGCCGCCGTGGATGTGCGCGTTCTCCATGGCGATCGAGAGCCCCAGGCCGCTGCCCTCGGAGCGGGGGCGGGAGGCGCTCGCCTTGTAGAAGCGGTCGAAGACGTGCGGCAGCACGTCCTCGGGGATGCCGGGGCCGTGGTCGCGTACCTCGATGACGAGGTCGTCGCCCTCGGTCCGCACCGTGACCCGTACGGGCGAGCCGCCGTGCTTGAGGGCGTTGCCGATCAGATTGGCCAGGATCACGTCGAGCCGGCGCGGATCGAGGCGGACCATCATGCCGCGCTCGGCGTCCAGGTCCACCGCGTCCAGCCAGGCGCGGACGTCGATGCAGGCGGTCACCTGGTCGGCGACGTCGACGGTGTCGAGGACGAGACGGGCCGTGCCCGCGTCGAAGCGGGTGACCTCCATCAGGTTCTCCACCAGGTCGTTCAGGCGCCGGGTCTCGCTGACCACCAGATGCACCGCGGGCGCGATCATCGGGTCGAGGCTGTCGGCCTCGTCCTCCAGCACCTCGGCGACCGCGGTGATGGCGGTGAGCGGGGTGCGCAGTTCGTGCGACATGTCGGCGACGAAGCGGCGGCTGGACTCCTCCCGCGCGCTCATGTCCGCGACCTTCTTCTCCAGGGAGCTCGCCGTTCTGTTGAACGTCCTTGAGAGGTCGGCCAGTTCGTCGGTTCCGGAGACCGTGAGCCGGGTGTCGAGCTTGCCCTCACCGAGCTTGCGCGCCGCGTCGCCGAGGCGTTGCACGGGACGCAGCACCGTCGTCGCCGCGGCCTGGGCGAGCAGGGCGGAGCCGACGAGGGCCAGGGCGGTGGCGATCCCCAGTGACCAGGCGAGGGAGTTGAGGTCCTGCCGTTCCTGGTCGAGGGACTTGAGCATGTAACCGGTCGGACCGCCGCCGATGATCTTCGTACCGGCGACGAGATACGGCGTGCCGCGGATCGAGGTCCGCTGCCAGAACAGGTGGTACTCGTACTTGTTGCCCGCCTTGACCGGCTGCTTCCTGTCGACCTGCTGCTGCAGCGACACCGGCACGTTGTCGCGGGTGAAGGTGTCCAGGTCGGAGTTGCCGACGATCGGCTTGCCGGGATCGCGCTCGTCGATCAGCAGCACGCTGTAGCCGGGGCTGCTGCTCGCCATCTGCACGGCGGCGGTCTGCAGATCCTCCTTGGTGGGGCTCAGCGGCAGCGAGGCCGCGCGGCCCTGCATCTCCTGCCGGAAGTCCCCGAGCGCGGAGTCCTGCGTACGGGTCAGCACCGCCTCGCGGTTCAGCCAGTACGCGATCCCGGACGCGGACACCGCGGCGGTCAGCGCGACCAGCGCGAACACGACGACGAGCCGCAGCCGCAGGCTGGTCCAGCGGAGCCCGGCCAGCAGGCTCCGCCGCACAGCCGTGCTCACTGCGGCGAGTCCAGCCGGTATCCCACGCCCCGCACGGTACGGATCAGGGTCGGCGAGGACGGCACGTCCTCCACCTTCGCGCGCAGCCGCTGGACGCAGGCGTCCACCAGGCGGGAATCGCCGAGGTAGTCGTGCTCCCATACGAGGCGCAGCAGTTGCTGCCGCGACAGGGCCTGGCCCGGCCGGCGGCTCAGTTCCAGGAGGAGACGCAGCTCGGTCGGCGTGAGCTGCAGGTCCTCCCCGTTCTTCGTCACGGTCATGGCGGACCGGTCGATCACCACGCTGCCGAAGGTGGCGGAGTCCGTGGACTCGCGCTCACCGCGGCGCAGCACCGCGCGGATCCGGGCGTCGAGCACCCGGCCCTGCACAGGTTTCACCACATAGTCGTCGGCACCGGACTCCAGGCCGACCACGACGTCGATGTCGTCGCTCCGTGCGGTCAGCAGGATGATCGGCAGTTGGTCGGTGCGCCGGATGCGCCGGCACACCTCGAAACCGTCGATCCCGGGCAGCATCACATCCAGCACGACCAGGTCGGGCCGCTGCTCGCGCAGCAGGTTGAGGCCGTCCTCTCCCGTCGCCGCGGTGGCCACACGGTGGCCCTGGCGAGACAGCGAGAGTTCGAGGGCCGTGCGGATGGCGTCGTCGTCCTCGATCAGCAACAGGAAAGGCACGTTGGTCATTCTGACCCATGGGGGTGCCCTAGTTCGACAGTTGGTCCCCTCTCATGCACCCGGCAGCCCCGAATCACGTCCGCGCCGGGCCCTGTGACAGGTCTGTGACAGTCGGCGGACAGGGCCATGAAATCGCCCCGGCAAGCTCGTTGACACAAGGAACGGACGGACTCCACCGACGGGGGGCGCGAGATGAACGCAACGCACAGCATCACCACGAGCGCAGTTGTCACGCGTCTCCACGACGTCGGGCGGAGCACCGAGAAGTCCGGCGCCTCGAACGCACCCCCGTCCGTTCACTGCGGCGCCGGACTTCTCGGTGC
>NZ_JAELVH010000004.1 GCF_019399235.1 Streptomyces poriferorum
CGCACTGGGCGACCGGGCGGCCTCGACGGCGTCCAGGGCCTCGCGCACCGCCCGGTCGCCCAGTGCGTGGAAATGGGTCTGGAAGCCGAGGGCGTCCAGCTCGGTGACGTACCGGCGCAGGTCGAGGGGGTCGACGAAGCTGGTGCCGCTGTTGGCGGTGGCGCAGCCGCAGGCGTCGAGGTACGGGGCGAGGAGGGCGGCGGTGCCGGTCTCGGCGACCCCGTCCTGCATGATCTTCACGGTTCCGGCGCGGAAGTTCCGGCCGGTCAGCGCCTCGCGCCTGGCGACGAGTCCGGGAATCTGTTCGCTGCCGTGCTCGCGGTCCCACCACAGGGCTCCGGTGACGCGGGCGGTGAGCGAGCCGTCCCGGTCCGCGGCGAGGTAGGCGTCGGCCACGTCGTCCATAGAGCCGTAGGTGCCGACGATGGCGTCCTGCCAGGCGGTGATGCCGTACGCGTGGAGCAGGCGCTGGGCGCGCAGGAGGCCGGCGAGCCGGTCGGCGGCGGTGGAGCGGGGGGCGTGGCGGGCGACCAGGTCCATGGCGCCCTCCTGGAGGAGTCCGGTGGGTTCGCCGCGCTCGTCGCGTTCGATGCGGCCGTCGGCCGGGTCGGGGGTGCGGGCGGTGATGCCGGCGAGTTCGAGGGCCCTGCTGTTGGCCCAGGCGCCGTGGTGGTCGCGGTTGAGCAGGCAGGCGGGGCGGTCGGGCACGGCGGTGTCGAGCTGCTGCCGGGTGGGGGCGCCGCCCTCGAACGCGTCCATCGACCAGCCGCCGCCGGTGATCCAGTCGCGTTCCGGGTTCGCGTCGGCGTAGGCCCGTACGGCGGCGATGGTGGCGGTGGCGGTGGCGTCGCCGGCGCCGGTGAGGTCGCACTGGGCGAGTTCCTGCCCGGCGGTGACCGGGTGGACGTGGGCGTCCTGGAAGCCGGGGAGCAGGAGGCGTCCGGCGAGATCGACCACCTCGGTGCGCGGGCCGATGAGTTCGCGTACCTCGTCGTGGCCGACCGCGGTGATCCGGCCGCCGGTGACGGCGACGGTGGTGGCGCGGGTGCGGGCGGCGTCGGTGGTGTGGACGGGGCCGCCGGTGAAGACGAGATCGGCGGGGGTGCGGCGCATGATGCTTCTTCCTTCGGTGGGTGGTGCGGGCGGGATCAGACCGGGTCGGGCACGGGCTCCGCGAGCGCGTCCGGGGCGACGGACCGGCCGGTGACGAAGTACGGGGACTGCCTGGCCCACTTGGCCCAGGCCGCGGCGACGAAGCCGGTCAGCAGGATGACGGCCGGGCAGAGGAGCATGAACCAGCCGTTGTCCGGGCTGACCTCGAAGTGGTCGGCGGAGGTGGCGAAGGTCCAGCAGAGGTACCCGCCGAGCGCGAGCAGGACGAGGGCGCTGGTCACGGGGAGCACCACCGCCCGCACCGCCAGGGACCAGCTCTCCCGGAACGAGCCGCGGAAGCGGGCCGCGGCGGCCAGCGCGGTGAGGGCGTAGTAGATCGAGACGACGACCCCGATCGCGTTCACGGACGCCAGGATGAGGTCTCCGACCTTCGGGATGACGAGGGAGAGCACGGCGATGGCGGCGGCGATGCAGCCGACCGCGACGGTCCCGGCGGCGGGCGTCCCGTACCGCGGGCTGACCTTGGTCCACAGGGGTCCGAGCGTGCGGTCGCGGCCCATGGCGAACATGCCGCGCACCGTCGGGATCACCCCGGACTGCAGGGAGGCGACGGCGGACAGGGTGAGGGCGATCAGCGGGAGGGCGGCGAGCGGCTGGCCGGCCAGCTGGTTGCCGAAGTAGGTGAGTCCCTGGGCGCCGTGGGCGGTCAGCTCGTCGAGCGACAGGACGCGCTGGAAGGCGAAGGAGCCGAGCAGGAACAGGCCCAGCATCGTGAAGAGCGTGATGAGCCCGGCCTTGGAGGCGTCCTGCGGGTCCCGGATCTCCTCGGTGACGCTGAAGGTGGACTCGAATCCCCAGAAGCAGAACACGGAGAGCAGCAGTCCCTGGGCGAGCTGCTCGAAGGAGGGGATGGTGAAGGGGTTGAGCCAGTCGAGGCTGAAGGGCTGCGAGCCGGCGAACAGGCCGTATCCGCAGAAGCCGAGCAGGACGGCGTACTCGAAGACCAGGAGGTACTTCTGGAAGGTGGCGGCCGACCGGAGGCCGGTGACCGCGGTGAAGGTGACGGCGACGAGGACGACGATGCCGAGCGCGGTCGACTGGGCGGTGGAGTCCGGGTCGAGCCGGAGCCCGGCCGCCTCGTGCAGCCCGGCCTCGCCCGCGAGCTGGAGCAGGGCGGAACCGGTGACCGTCGTGGTGTAGGCCAGGAACACGATCGTGGAGACGATGCCGATCCAACCGACGAGGAAGCCGAGCCAGGGGCTGAGCGAGCGGCCGACCCAGACGTAGCCGCTGCCCATGTTCGGCTCGACCCGGTTGAGCCGGGAGTAGGCGCCCGCTATGCCCAGGATCGGCAGGAAGGCGAGCAGCATGATGATCGGCAGGTGCAGGCCGACGGCGGTGGCGGTGACGCCGAGCCCGATGCCGATGCTGGTGGTGGCCGCGGTCGACGAGGCCGCGATGGCGAAGCCGTCGACCACGCCGAGGCTCTTGCGCAGGGCTGCGGGTGGCTGTGCCGGTCCGGCTGGTTCCTCGCGGTAGGACGTCACGGTCGCTCCTTCACCGAGGGGCGCTGTTCGGCCCCGATGGCGGCACATCGAACTCCTCGGGGGTTCCGCACGTCAACGGTGTTGTCATAAGGTCCGGGCATGAACGCGAGCGAGCGGGTGGTGCCGGAGGGTGCGCGGCGGCGCAGGCGCCCCACCAAGCAGGGCGTCGTGCTGTCCGAGCAGCTGATCGTGGAGACGGCGCTGCGGCTGATCGGCGAGCACGGGGCTGCGGCGCTCACCGTGCGCCGGCTCGGCGCCGCGCTGGGATGCGATCCGAGCGCGCTCTACCGCTATTTCCGGGACACGGACGAGCTGTTGCTGGCGGTGGCCGACGAGTTGATCGGGCGGACGCTGCGCAGCTGGCGGCCGACGGGTGAATGGCGGGCCGATCTGCGGTCGTTGGGGCTGCGGATGCACGCGGACTATCTGACCCATCCGCAGGCCGCGTTGCTGACGTGTGCGCGGGTGACCGGCCGTACGCACGAGATCCGGTCGGTGGAGGTGATCCTCGGGGTGCTGCGGGGCGCGGGTTTCCCGGACGCGGAGGCGGTGCGGATCTACCACGTCTTCGTCGACCAGACACTGTCGTTCGCGGCGCTGGACGCGTCCACGCTGGCGCTTCCGGAACAGGCCAGGGCGCAGGAGGTACAGGCCTGGCCGGAGATCTACGCCCGGCAGCCGGCGGACACGCACCCGAACATCGCGGCGACCGCGCCCGTACTGGTCGCGGAGATGGGCCGCAGCGGGTATCCGGCGGCGCTGGAGATGATGCTGGCCGCGGCCGCCGCCCGGTTGCAGCACGTCAGGCGGTAGGCGGCAGCCGGCACGCGGCATGCCAGGTGACCCAGTGGCACGTATGGCGGCCCGCGGGCCGGATCAGGGCGCGAGCACGTCCAGTTCGTGCAGGGCGCCCACCGCGATCTCCTTCGTCAGCCGCTCCGCCCCGGCCGCGTCCCCCTCGCGCACCGCTTCGGCGAGCCGGACGTGGAGGGTGACGGCGGCCGGGTCGGGGTCCTCGAACATGACCTGGTGGTGGGTGCGTCCCGCGAGTACCTCGGCGACCACGTCGCCCAGGCGCGCGAACATCTCGTTGCCGGAGGCGTTGAGGACGATCCGGTGGAAGGCGATGTCGTGTTCCAGGTACCCCTCCAGCTGCTGGCCGCGGGAGGTGGCGACCATGCCCAGGGCCCGTTCGGTGAGCTCGGCGCACTGTTCGGGGGTGGCGTGGCGGGCGGCGAGCGAGGCGGCGACGGGTTCGATCGCCGAGCGCAGGACGGTCAGCGAGCGCAGCTGGCGCGGGCGGTCGGCGCCGGCCAGCCGCCACCGGATGACCTGCGGATCGTAGACGTTCCACGCCTCGGTCGGCCGTACGGTCACGCCGACTCGGCGCCGGGACTCGACCAGGTGCATGGACTCCAGGACCCGGATCACCTCCCGTACGACCGTGCGGGAGACGTCGAAGCGCCGGGCCAGCTCGTCCGTACGCAGAACCTGGCCGGGCAGATGCTCACCCGCGGCGATCTCCAGGCCCAGGGCGTCCAGCACATGCGTATGCAGCCCCTGGGCAGGTGTGGTCATGGGCCAAGCGTACGGGGGCCTCTCCGGGAGACCCCGCCGGGAACAAAAAGTACGACGTTTATGTCACAGCATCTTGAATAAGTCGTACGTATAGGTTTCAGTAGCGCGACGGCCCGATGTCGACGACGACATCGAAGAAGACAGCGAGGCACCGTAATGAGCACCCCCCACGTCATCGTGGTGATGGGCGTCGCAGGGACCGGCAAGACCACGATCGGCCCCCTGCTCGCCGCCGAACTGGGCGTTCCGTACGCCGAGGGCGACGACTTCCATCCCGCGGCGAACATCGCCAAGATGTCGGCCGGTACCCCGCTGGACGATGCGGACCGGTGGCCCTGGCTCGACGCGATCGGGCAGTGGGCGCACGGCCGGGCGGGGCTCGGCGGCGTGGTCAGCAGTTCGGCGCTGAAGCGTGCCTACCGCGACCGGCTGCGCAGCGAGGCCCCCGGTGCCGTCTTCCTCCATCTGAGCGGCGACCGGTCGCTCATCGAGGAGCGGATGGCGGGCCGCCAGGGCCACTTCATGCCGACCGCACTCCTCGACTCGCAGTTCGCCACCCTCCAGCCCCTCGAGGACGACGAGGCCGGCGTCGCCGTGGACGTGTCCGGCACCCCCGAGGAAATCACCCAGCGAGCCGTCGCCGCGTTGCGCCGGCTCGAGAACTGAGGATCATCACCGTGACCAGTCTCAGCGTCGAGATGCTGGCAGCGGACGCCGTCGAACCCATCACTTCGGCCGGCAACGCGCAGTTGGGCATCGCCGTCCTGGCGGGCATCGCCGTCATCGTTCTGCTCATCACCAAGTTCAAGATGCACGCGTTCCTCGCGCTCACCATCGGCTCGCTGGCGCTCGGCTCGTTCGCCGGCGCCGCGCCGGCGAAGACGATAGCGAGCTTCACCGCGGGCCTCGGCTCCACCGTCGCGGGTGTCGGCGTCCTCATCGCGCTCGGCGCGATCCTGGGCAAGCTGCTCGCCGACTCCGGCGGCGCGGACCAGATCGTCGACACGATCCTGGCGAGGACGAGCAACCGGGCCATGCCGTGGGCGATGGTCCTGATCGCCTCGATCATCGGTCTGCCACTGTTCTTCGAGGTCGGGATCGTGCTGATGATCCCGGTGGTGCTCCTCGTCGCCAAGCGCGGCAACTACTCCCTGATGCGCATCGGCATCCCGGCCCTGGCCGGCCTCTCCGTGATGCACGGCCTCATACCCCCGCACCCCGGCCCGCTGGTGGCGATCGACGCCCTCGACGCCAACCTGGGCGTCACCCTGGCCCTCGGTGTCCTGGTCGCGATCCCGACGGTGATCATCGCCGGTCCGGTCTTCTCCCGGTACGCCGCACGCTGGGTGGACATCAAGGCGCCGGAGAACATGATCCCGCAGCGCCCGTCCGAGGAACTGGACCGCCGGCCGAGCTTCGGCGCCACCCTGGCGACGATTCTGCTGCCCGTCGTCCTGATGCTGGCCAAGGCCCTCGTCGACATCGTGGTGGACGACCCGGAGCAGGGTGTCCAGCGGGTCACCGACGTGATCGGCTCACCGCTGATCGCGCTCCTCGCGGCGGTCATCGTGGGCATGTTCACGCTGGGCCGGGCGGCCGGGTTCACCAAGGCCCGGCTCTCCACCACCGTGGAGAAGTCCCTCGCCCCGATCGCCGGAGTGCTGCTCATCGTCGGCGCCGGCGGCGGTTTCAAGCAGACGCTGATCGACGCCGGTGTGGGTCAGATGATCCTGGAGTTCTCCGAGAACTGGTCGATCCCCGCGCTGCTGCTCGGCTGGCTGATCGCCGTCGGCATCCGGCTCGCGACCGGCTCGGCGACCGTGGCCACCATCTCGGCGGCCGGTCTGGTCGCCCCGCTGGCCGCCGACATGTCGACCTCGCACGCCGCCCTGCTGGTCCTCGCCGTCGGTGCGGGCTCGCTCTTCTTCAGCCACGTCAACGACGCGGGTTTCTGGCTGGTGAAGGAGTACTTCGGGATGGACGTCGGCCAGACGGTGAAGACCTGGTCGGTGATGGAGACCATCATCTCCGTGGTCTCGCTGGCCTTCATCCTGCTCCTGTCACTGATCCTCTAGGGACCGCTCCCCCGTCACCGATCCTCCAGGGACCGCTCCCCCGGCTCCCGCCACAGCGGGTGCTCGCGACGGGCCCACCGGCGCTCGACCGACCCGGTACGCATGCCACGGCGTGCCTCCGGGTCGGCGAGCGCCATCGCGATGTGCCCGCCCAGCACGATGCCGATCGCCAGCGCCAGCCAGTCGTGGACGAACGTCGCAGCGGTCCGCCACACCAGCGGGGCGAGCCCGGTGAACCACATCAGCAGCCCGGTGCCCACCATGACCAGGACAGCTCCCGCGATCCAGGCGGCGTACAGCTTCTGCCCGGCGTTGAACTTCCCGGCCGGGCGGGACTCCGCCCGGTGGTCCCGCCGGCGCACCGCCCGCAGCCACTGCCGGTCGTGCGGCCCGAAACGGTTGAGCCGGCCCAGATCGGCCCGCAGCGACCGCGCGAACAGGCCCGCCAGCAGCGGTACGGGGATCATCAGCCCGGACCACTCGTGCAGGGTGACCACGAGATGGCGGCGCCCCACGAGTTCGGCGAGCTGCGGTACGTACAGACAGGCCGCCGTCGCCACGCACAGGAGCGTCAGCGCGGCCGTGGTGCGGTGCACCCAGCGCACCGGGCCGCTGAAACGTCGTACCCGGCCGCCCGTTTCAGGTGGTGGGGGCATCGTCGCGGCCGTTGGACCGGCCGACCCAGGCGTCGACGTCATATCCGAGCTTCTCCCAGTATCCGGGGCGTACGGAGTCCGTGACGGTGATCCCGGAGAGCCATTTCGCCGACTTGTAGAAGTACATCGGGGCCACGTAGAGCCGGACCGGGCCGCCGTGCGAGTGGGACACCGGCCGGTCCTGCATCCGCAGCGCGACCAGCACATCGGCCCGGCGGGCCTGATCGAGCGTGAGGCTCTCGCTGTACGTGCCGTCGAAGCAGGTGAACCGGACCGCCTTCGCCCCCGGCCGGACGCCCGCCGCGTCCAGCAGCGCGGACAGCCGCACGCCCTCGAAGGGGGTCTCGGGCACCCGCCAGCCGGTGACGCACTGGACGTCCCGGACCATGCGGGTCTGCTCCATCCGTTTCAGGGCGTCCAGGGTGTACGTGGCCGGGCGGTCGACCAGGCCGTCGACGGTCAGCCGGTAGTCGGTGGCGCTCTTCTTCGGTACGGACGTGGCGACCGAGTAGTAGCGGAAGCCGCCGCCGTTGGGCAGCAGCCCGGTCAGTCCGGTGGGGTCCTTGTCGGAGAGCGCGCCCAGGCCGGACTCCAGCGTCCTTTGCAGTACGGGGGCGGCGACGAGCCCGGCGGCTCCGAGGCCCAGCATCGTCAGGACGAGCCGACGGCCCACGGGAGTGCCCGTGCCGTCCGGATCGGGGCCCTGCGCCGCCGGATCCGGCTCCGCGCCGGAAGAGGAACTGTTCACCCTTCGATTCGAGCACTCCGGACCACCGGGCGCCAGGGGCGGGGGCGGTACGTCACCGGCACGTCAGATTCTGCCCGCCGGCGGCGGGCAGCGGATGCCAGACTTGCGCCATGCCGAACCGTGAAGCGCTCAAGCCCTTCCTTCTCGCGTTCCCCGGCCCGCTGCGCGACCGGCTGGTCGCCGCGGTGCTCGACGGGCGGAAGGTGTCGACGACCGGACTGTTCGTGGAGTACGAGGTGGAGAGGGAGGATCCGCCGCCCGTGGGCGAGCGGTCCGCGCTGATCGACTCGGACGGGCGGGAGATCGCGGTGCTGGAGATCACGGAGGTGCGGATCCTGCGGCTCGGGGACGTCGATCTGCGGCATGTCCTCGACGAGGGCGAGGGCGACACCTCGGTGGCCGGGTGGCGGGAGGGCCACGAACGGTTCTGGCACAGCGAGGAGATGCGGGAGGCACTCGGCGACCCGGAGTTCACGGTCGACGACGACACGCTGGTCGTGGCGGAACGGTTCCGGGTCGTCGACGTCCTCGGACCGGCCTGACCGGCCGCACTCTCAACGCCCCTGGTCCGCGTCCCGGACGAGCCCCAGGCGCCGCCTGACCGAGTACAGCCGGGGATGGCGTTCGTGCATCTCGCCCGAGCGGCGGTCCAGCTCGTTGCCGAGGCGCTCGGTGCGCTTCTCGATGTCGAGCTCGTCCAGGATGCGGTCGACCTCGGCGAGCAGCGCCCCGTGCAACTGCCACTTCCTGGGATGTTCCTGGACCCCCGCCAACAGCATGTCCGCCACCCGGTCGCGGGTCGCCCGGCTGGTGGTCAGCGCCACGGCCAGCCGGTCCTCGGCCTCTTCGGCGCTGGCGGCGACCGGAGTCGTGATCAGGACCGAGAAGCTTTCGATGGCGCCCGCCAGTTGCCCGAACAGTTCGGTGAGCCCGGAGGCCACGTCCGCGTGGAAGAGGTCCTCGTCGACTCGCTCCTTGGCCAGGTCGGTCAGCGTCCTGGCCAGCACCCGCAGGACGACCGCGCAGATCTCCAGCGTGTCCAGGCCGGTGCGCAGCACCACGCGGTAGAGCAGTCCCTGCCGTACGCGCGGGTTGAGCATCAGGCTCTCCTCCGCCTGCCGCAGCGAGGCGTCCACCGCCACGATGTCGTGGTCGATGCGGCGGGCGCGGTGCAGCCGCTCGGCCGCCTGCCCGACGGTGACGCGGCCGCCCAGGTCGCCTCCCAGATCGCGGAACAGCTCCCCCATCTCGCGGGCCAGCCCGTCGATCGACGCACCCGCCGTCTGCACCCACACGGGCGGGGCGAACAACAGGTTGAACAGCAGCCCCACGCCCGCACCGATGAGTGTCTCGAAGATGCGTTCCCAGGCGGTGTCGGCGACCTGGGCGACGCCGAGCACCAGCATGGCGCTGATCGCGACCTCGGGGACGAACTCGTTCACCCTGACCAGCCGGCCGATGATCAGCGAGGTGAAGATCGTCAGCCCGAGGCTCCACCAGGACAGCCCCACCAGGGAACTGAACCCGCTGGCGATGAGCACACCGACGATCACGGAGTTCACTCGCCGGATCCCCGTGGTGAGGGTGGCGTAGAGGGTGACCTGGACGACGAGCAGCGCGGTGAGCGGGGCGGTCAGGGGCGCGGGCTGGGACAGCGTCGCGGTCGCCACGGCGTAGGCGATCACCGCCGCGCCCGTGGAGCGCAGGGTCTGGGCCCCCACGGGTTCGGTGGTGCGCCGGACGAGTTTGATGACGGGCTCGGCTACTCCTGGCATCTCCCTACCGTGCCCGGATCCGGCGTCCCTGCCCGCATTCCCGCCCGAACCCCACCGGACGGACGCGCGGATGGAGGGTCCTGGCCGACCGCCTCCGGACGGACGCACGAACGGAGGGTCCCGGCCGAACCCCACCGGACGGACGCACGGGTGGAGGGTCCTAGCCGACCGCCTCCGCGGCCGCGCGGCCCGCCGCCCGGCCGGAGAAGATGCAGCCGCCGAGGAAGGTGCCCTCCAGGGAGCGGTAGCCGTGCACTCCGCCGCCACCGAACCCGGCCGCCTCACCGGCCGCGTACACCCCGGCCAGCGGGCTGCCGTCGGCCGTGAGGACCCGGGAGGACAGGTCCGTCTCCAGTCCGCCGAGCGACTTGCGGGTCAGGATGTTGAGCCGTACGGCGATCAGCGGCCCGGCCTTGGGGTCGAGGATGCGGTGCGGTGCGGCCGTACGGATGAGCTTGTCGCCGAGGTAGGTGCGGGCGCCCCTGATCGCGGTGATCTGGAGGTCCTTGGTGAAGGGGTTGGCGATCTCCCGGTCGCGGGCGGTGATCTCGCGGCGCAGCTCGTCCTCGTCGATGAGCGCTTCGCCGGTGAGCGCGTTCATGCCGCGGACCAGGGCGCCGAGGTCCTTCTCGACGACGAAGTCCACGCCGTTGTCCATGAACGCCTTCACCGGGCCGGGCACGTCCGCGCGGGCCCGGCCGATCACGTCGCGGATGGACTTGCCGGTCAGGTCGGGGTTCTGCTCGGAGCCGGAGAGCGCGAACTCCTTTCCGATGATCTTCTGGTCCAGGACGAACCAGGTGTAGTCGTGGCCGCTGCGCATGATGTGTTCGAGGGTGCCGAGCGTGTCGAACCCGGGGAACAGCGGGACGGGCAGCCGCTTGCCGCGGGCGTCCAGCCAGAGCGAGGACGGACCGGGCAGGATCCGGATGCCGTGCTTGGCCCAGATCGGGTTCCAGTTCTCGATGCCCTCGGTGTAGTGCCACATCCGGTCGCGGTTGATGTGGTGGGCGCCCGCCTCCTCGGTGATGCCGAGCATCAGCCCGTCGACGTGGGCGGGCACCCCGGAGAGCATCTTCTCCGGCGGGGTGCCGAGCCGCTCGGGCCACTGCTTGCGGACGAGGTCGTGGTTGCCGCCGATGCCGCCGGAGGTGACGATCACCGCCTGGGCCCTGAGCTCGAAGGTGCCGGCCGTCTCCCGGCCGCTCGCGGTGCCGCGGGCCGCGTCGCTGGGCTCCAGGATCTCGCCGCTCACGGTGTCGACGGTGCCCCCGGTGCGGCCGAGGCCGGTGACGCGGTGGCGGAAGCGGAAGGTGACGAGCCCCTTGGCGACGCCCTCGCGCACCCGGCGCTCGAAGGGGGCGACGACGCCGGGGCCGGTGCCCCAGGTGATGTGGAAGCGGGGGACGGAGTTGCCGTGGCCGTTCGCGTCGTAGCCGCCGCGCTCGGCCCAGCCGACCACGGGGAAGAACCGCATGCCCTGCCGGTGCAGCCAGGAGCGCTTCTCACCGGCGGCGAAGTCGACGTACGCCTCGGCCCACTTCTTCGGCCAGTGATCCTCCTTGCGGTCGAAGCCGGCCGTGCCGAACCAGTCCTGGAGGGCCAGCTCCTGGCTGTCCTTGATCCGCATCCGGCGCTGTTCGGGCGAGTCGACGAGGAAGAGGCCGCCGAAGGACCAGTGGGCCTGGCCGCCGAGCGACTGTTCGGGTTCCTGGTCGAGCAGAATGACCGAACGGCCCGCGTCGACCAGTTCCGCGGTGGCGACGAGCCCCGCGAGTCCTGCCCCGATCACGATCACATCAGCGTCGTACGCCATGGGTTCCATCCTTGTCGGGGCGGCCGGCCCGCGGTCCGGCCGGAGACCGCACGTCGTCCGTGCGGCCGCTCGCGAAGTTACTCGTGCGTCAGATCTTCGGCACCGGCCGTCCCGGCGTCAACCGCCCGGTCGGCGGCGCTTCGGCCGCCGGTGTCGTTCCCAGGCGCTATCGTCGATACAAATCACCCTCTTACGGCCTGACTCGGGGTGGGGAAGCGTGTCGGTGCTGGTCATCGTGCTCTCCGTGAGCGCCGCCTGTTGTCTGGGGTTCGGCTTCGTGCTGCAACAGGCCGCCGCCCGCCACGCCCCGAAGAGCGACTACCTCTCGCCCCGGCTGCTACTGGACCTGATGCGGGTGCGCAGTTGGCTGGCCGGTATCGGACTCATGGTCTGCGGCATGGTGCTGGGCGCGCTGGCCCTGGGCAAGGGCGAGGTCTCCGTCGTCGAACCGCTCCTGGCCACCAATCTGCTCTTCGCGATGGCCCTGTCCCGTCACCGCACCGGTCAGCGGCTGGGCCGGCAGGGCTGGGCGGGGCTCTGGCTGCTGGCCGGCGGGGTCGCCGCGTTCCTGGTAGCGGGCGAGCCGAAGGGCGGTCAGGCGGTGTCGAGTCCGCTGCGGCACTGGCTGGTGATCGGCGTGGTGGTGGGCCTGGCCCTGCTGCTGACCGCGTTCGCCAAGCGCTCGCGGTCGGGGGTGTCGCCCGCACTGCTCGCGGTGGCGGCGGGACTCCTGTACGGCCTCCAGGACGCCCTGACCCGGGTCAGCGGGCAGCGCCTCTCGGACGGCGGCTGGGCGGCGCTCGTCACCGGCTGGCAGCCGTACGCGGTGCTGGTGCTGGGGGTGACGGGGCTGATCCTCGTGCAGAGCGCGTTCGAGACGGGCCCGCTGCGGATGTCCCTGCCGGCGCTGACCGCGGCCCAGCCGCTGGCCGGGATCGCCTGCGGGATCGGCTTCCTGGGCGACCAGGTCCGTACCGACACGGGCGCGCTGGCCTGGCAGGCGGCGGGACTCGCGGCGATCGTGGCCGGGATCGTGCTGCTGGGGCTGCACCCGGCCATGCCGGAGGGACCGGTGGGCGGACGCCGTACGCAGAGCCTCCAGCCGCACTGAGGGTCCGGGCGTCCCGGTGATGTCCGGTCCCTCACAGTCGCCGGGGCCGGCCTGGTAATTAATAATGGCCAGCATTACATTGGGCTCATGGCGAGAACGTCGGGACAGTCGGGACAACAGACCAGGGACAAGCTGATCCGCGCGGCCGAGGAGATCTTCGCCGCACAGGGCACGGACGGCGCCCAGCTGCGCGACATCGTCGCCCTGGCGGGCCAGAGCAACCCTTCCGCGGTGCAGTACCACTTCGGCTCCCGTGCCGGGCTGCTCGATGCAGTGATGGCGGGCCGCCAGGAACGCACCGAACGGGTCGTCGCGCCGCTGCTCGACGGGCTCCCCGGGGACTGCGGCGTACGGGACCTGCTCACCGCGCTGGTGACGGCGGAGGCGAGCCTGCTCACCGACGACCGGGGCCGCCGCTGTCTGCGGATCTCCGCGCAGCTCAGCCATGAGACCGGGCTCCGGACCGGCCGGCCGCACCCCGCGCTGGACGGCACCGCCTACGGGCGGCTGATCGGCCGGATCGGGGACCGCCTGGGCGCGCTGCCGCGGCCCGTACGCCTGGAGCGCCTCGACCTGGCGCTCACCCTGATCGGCGCGGCGCTGGCCGACCGGGCCCGCCAAGGGCTCGACGGCACGGAACCACTGACCGGACAGGAGCTCTTCCTAGCCGACCTCGTCGGCACCACCACCGCGTTTCTGCAAGCCCCCGCGCCGCACGGCGCGTGAACCACCCGCACCACAAGAAGGACATGTCATGACCGACAAGAACAGCCTCACCGGCCGCACCGTCATCATCACCGGCGCCGCCCGCGGCCTCGGTGCCGAGGCCGCACGCCTTGCCGTGGCCCGCGGCGCCGACGTGGTGATCACCGACGTACTGGACGAGGAGGGCGAGGCCACCGCGGCCGGACTCGGGCCGAAGGCCCGCTTCCTCCACCACGACGTGACCTCGCAGGAGGACTGGCAGCGCGTCGCCGCGTTCGCCCTCGCCGAGTCCGGACGGATCGACGGCCTCGTCAACAACGCGGGGGTCTCGACCGGTCAGCCGCTGGAGACCGAGACGGTCGAGCATTTCCGCAAGGTCATCGACATCAACCTGACGGCCGTCTTCATCGGCATGAAGACGGTGATCCCGGTGATGAAGGAGAACGGTGGCGGTTCGATCGTCAACATCTCCTCGGCGGCCGGTCTGATGGGCCTCGCCCTGACCTCCAGCTACGGCGCGTCGAAGTGGGGCGTGCGCGGTCTGACGAAGGTCGGCGCGGTGGAGCTCGGCACTGCCGGGATACGGGTGAACTCGGTGCACCCCGGCATGGTGTACACCCCGATGACGGCCTCCGTCGGCATCCAGCAGGGCGAGGGCAACTACCCCAACACCCCGATGGGCCGGGTCGGCGAGGCCGGTGAGATCGGGGAGGCCATCGTCTTCCTGCTCTCGGACGCCGCCTCGTACGTCACCGGCGCCGAACTCGCCGTGGACGGCGGCTGGACCACGGGCCCGACCGTCAAGTACGTCATGGGGCAGTGAACACCGCCGGGGGTCTGATGTTGGATGAGGGGCATGAACCCATCTGACGAGATCCTGGACATCGTCGACGAGAACGATGTCGTCGTGGGCCGGGCCCCGCGCGGCGAGGCGACCGCGCGGGGCCTGACCCATCGCTGTGTCTTCGTCGAGGCCCGGGACGCCGACGGCAGGATCTTCGTGCACCGTAGGACCGCCACCAAGCTCGTCTTCCCGTCCCACTACGACATGTTCGTCGGCGGGGTCGTCGGCGCCGGTGAGTCCTACGACGAGGCGGCGCTGCGCGAGGCCGAGGAGGAGCTGGGCGTGACGGGCCTGCCCCGCCCGGAGCCGCTGTTCAAGTTCCTCTACGAGGGCGGCGGACACAGCTGGTGGTCGTACGTCTACCGGGTACGGTGCGTGCTGCCGGTGGAGCCGCAGGTGGAGGAGGTCGCCTGGCACGCCTTCCTCACGGATGAGGAGCTGGAGCAGCGGCTCGGCGACCGGCAGTGGGTGCCGGACGGCATGGAAAGCTACCGGCGGCTCCAGGCGTTCCGGGCATCGCCCTGAAGCGGCCGAGAAGAGGCGCCAAAGCAGCAGATAAGGTCCGTACGTGAACGATTTTGTGCAGAGTCTGCGGCTGTGGTGCGCACCGCAGCGGATCCGCGAAGAGGGCGACACCCCTGACTACCGCTTCTCGCTCGCCAACGAGCGGACTTTCCTCGCCTGGATCCGAACGGCTCTCGCACTGATCGGGGGCGGTTTCGCGGTCGACCAGTTCCTGCCGGAGCTGGTGTGGGGCGTCCGTGCCGGCCTGGCGCTCGCCCTGCTGGCGGCGGGAGTGCTGTGCGCGCTGCGGGCCGTCAACCACTGGGTGCGGTGCGAGCGGGCGATGCGGCGCGGGGAGGACCTCCCGGTGTCGCGGTTCCCGACTCTGCTGAGTCTGGCGGTGGCCGTGGTGGCCGTGGCGATGGTGGTGGTGGTCCTGTTCGGCTGGGAGGGCCGGTGACCGCGGCGGAACGCGATCCGGGGCTCCAGCCCGAGCGGACCAGGCTGGCATGGCGGCGTACGACGCTGTCCTGCACGGTCGTGGCGCTGCTGGCCGGGAAGCAGGCCCTGCACGGCGGTGCCACCCCGGCCGGGGTCGTCGCCCTGTCGCTGAGCGTGCTGGCCTGGCTGGGCTTCCTGCGGGTGGCGAACCGCCGGGTACAGGGCATGGGCACCTCGCGCCCGCAGCCGATGGAGGTCCGCGCGGCGCTGCTGGCCGCGGCGTTCACCGTCGCGCTGGCGGTGTTCGCCGCGGCGATGCTGTTCTGAACGGTTGTGTTCGCCGCGGCCACGCCGCCCTGAGCGGCCCGCCGGTGGTCAGCCCCCCAGTGCTCGCCGCAGCCACGCCGTCCTGAGCGGCGGTACTCGCCGCGGCCACGGCGTCCTGAGCGGCCCGCCGGTGGTCAGCTCTCCCAGTCCACGGTGACGACGATCTTCCCGCGGGTGCGGCCCTCGGCGTTGAGCCGATGGGCCTCCGCGGTCTCGGCCAGCGGGAAGACCCGGTCCACATGGACCGAGACGATGCCGCGCTCGGCCAGCTCCGCCAGATGGGCCAGGTCCTTCGCGTCGGGCCGCACGAACGCGTACGTGCCGCCGTACGAGAACACCTCGCTGTCCACGATGGAGGCCAGGCGACCGTCCGGCGCGAGCGTCTCGGCGGACACCCGCAGGGCCTCGCCGCCCACGGTGTCGAAGGCGGCGTCGATCCCGTCCGGGGCCAGCGCCCGCAGCCGGTCCGCGAGGCCGTCCCCGTACTCCACGGGTTCCGCACCCAGCTGTCGCAGATGGTCGTGGTTGCGTTCGCTCGCGGTGCCGATGACCCGGCATCCGGCGTGGCGGGCGATCTGCACGGCCAGCGAGCCGACGCCGCCGGCCGCCGCGTGGACGAGGACGGTGTCGCCGTCGCGGATGCGCAGCGAGCGGTACAGCACCTGGTAGGCGGTGAGACCGGCCAGGGGCAGGCCCGCCGCCTCCTCGAAGCTCAGGCTCAGTGGCTTGCGGGCCAGGGTGCGCACCGGCGCGGCCACGTACTCGGCGAAGGTGCCGCGGCTGAGGAAGTCCTCCCGCACGTATCCGATGACCTCGTCGCCGACGGCGAACTCGTGGACGGCGATGCCGGGCTGGACGACGACCCCTGACACGTCCCAGCCGGGAATCACCGGGAACACCGTGTCCATCGCGGCGTCCAGGTGTCCCTCCCGGGCGACGCGGTCGACCGGGTTGACCGCCGCGGCCCGTACCTTCACCAGGACGGTGTCGGGGCCGACCTTGGGATCGGGGCGCTCCCCGTACTCCAGGACGTCGGCCCCGCCGAACCTGCTGTAGCTGATCGCCTTCATGTACTCGACCCTCGGGGCGACCCGGCGTGCCCGCAACTCAGGCGGATGCGGCGCGCGCCGTCACCAGCGCGGGATCGCGGGCGTCGACCAGCCCGGCTCGGCCTTGCGCATCGCGGCGGCGTCGTCGCGCTCGCGCATCGTGCCGTCGTCGTCGAGCCAGCGGCGGTGCAGCACGGCGAGGCGTTCCCGGTCGAGTTCGACGCCGAGGCCCGGGGCGTCGGAGACGGCCAGCCGGCCGTCGGCGAAGACATGACGGGTGGTGATGACGTCCTCGGTCTGCCAGGGGTAGTGGCTGTCGCAGGCGTAGTCGAGGTTGGGGACGGTGGCCGCGACGTGCGTCATGGCGGCGAGGCTGATCCCGAGGTGGGTGTTGGAGTGCATGGAGAGGCCGACGCCGAAGGTGCGGCAGATGCCGGCCAGTTCACGGGTGCGGTGCAGCCCGCCCCAGTAGTGGTGGTCGGAGAGGACGACCTGGACAGCGCCCCGGGCGAAGGCCTCCGGGACCTCGGCGAGCGTGGTGACGCACATGTTAGTGGCCAGCGGTACGTCGGTGCCGGCCGCGACGGCGGCCATCAGTTCCGTGCCGCTCGCCGGGTCCTCCAGGTATTCGAGTACGTCCTTCAACTGCTCGGCGACGTACAGCGAGGTCTCGACGGACCAGGCCCCGTTGGGGTCCAGGCGCAACGGCTGCCCGGGGAACGCCTCGGCCAGTGCGCGGACCGCGGCGATCTCCTCGTCGGGCGGGAAGACGCCGCCCTTCAGCTTGAAGGAGGAGAAGCCGTACTCCCGGGCGAAGCGCCGCGCCTGGGCGACCACTCCGGCGGGGTCTACGGCCGCGCCCCAGTCGTCGCGTTCCCCGGCTTCCGGGTGCTGGGCCCAGCGGTAGAAGAGGTAGGCGCTGTACTCGACGCTGTCGCGGACCTTGCCGCCGAGCAGCGCGTGCACGGGCAGGCCGAGGGTCTTGCCCAGGGCGTCCAGGCAGGCCACCTCGAAGCCGGAGACCACCGAGAGCCGCAGCTTGTCGGCGGTCTGGACGCCGCGCAGTCCGCCCGCGTCGACGCGCTCGTCGGCCGCGCGTGAATCGCCGCACACCTCGTCGGCAAGGGCGAAGAGGCCGTTCACATCGCTGACCGGGCGTCCGGGCAGGGCCGCGGCCAGGGGTTCGGCCAGTTCGAGGTACTTCCCGTCGCCGTAGGTCTCCCCGATGCCGGTCACTCCGCCCCGGGTGACGACCTCCACGATGAGCCGGGGGGTGTAGGGCTGGTGAACGCCCTGGGTGTTGAGGAGCGGCGGGTCGGCGATGAGGATCGGGGTCAGCCGGACTTCGTCGATCAACCAGTCTGTATTCATACGTGAACTCTATTCAGCCATGCGACTGAATGCCAGGGTCCGCCCACCATTCGGGCCGGAGTCACACATTCCGTTGCGGAAGTTCACTGGACGACATACCGACTGGTCGGCATCATGAACACCGACGATCCACTCACCCCGGAGGTGCGCACGATGAGCCCAGTCCACCCGCCAGGTCTCGACCTCGACCGCTTGCGCGGACATCTCGACCGCGAGCGGCCGGGGCTGGTGAACGGACCGCTCGAGGCCCGGCTCATCGAGGGCGGCCGTTCGAACCTGACCTACTTCGTCACGGAGACGGACGGCACCGGCCGATGGGTCGTCCGGCGGCCGCCGCTGGGTCATGTGCTGGCCACCGCGCACGACATGAAGCGCGAGCACCGCGTGATCAGCGGGCTGCACCCGACGGCCGTCCCGGTCCCCGAACCGGTGCTGCTCTGCGAGGACGACTCGGTCATCGGCTCGCCGTTCTACGTCATGGAGTACGTCGAGGGAACCCCGTACCGCACGGCGGAGCAGCTCGCCCCGCTGGGCCCCGAGCGCACCCGCAAGGCGGTGCTGGGTCTGGTCGACACCCTCGTGGAGCTGCACGCCGTCGACCCGCAGGCCGTCGGCCTCGGGGACTTCGGACGCCCCGAGGGGTTCCTGGACCGGCAGCTGCGCCGCTGGGGCAAGCAGCTGGACGCCTCCCGCAACCGCGAACTTCCCGGCATCGACGAGCTGCACGCGGCGCTCGGCCGGCAGCTGCCCGAGTCCCCCGCCCCCACGGTCGTCCACGGCGACTTCCGCCTGGACAACGTGCTGATCGGGGCGGACGACGAGATCAAGGCCGTCCTCGACTGGGAGATGTCGACGCTCGGCGACCCGCTGACCGACCTCGGTCTGCTGGTCATGTACAGCTCCGATCTGGATCTGCCCGACTCGCCGGTCTCCACCACCAGCGGGGCGGCCGGCCACCCCTCCCCCGCCGAGCTCATCGAGCGCTATGCCGAACGCTCCGGCCGGGACACCTCCGGCATCTCCTGGTACACGGCGTTCGCCTGGTTCAAGCTCGCCGTGATCCTGGAGGGCATCCACTACCGCTACACCCTGGGCCAGACGGTCGGCGGCGGCTTCGACCGCATCGGCGACCTCGTCCCCGTCTTCATCGAGCACGGCCTCACCACCCTCCAGGAAGGCTGACCCACCTCATGGACTTCGCATTCGACGCCCGTACCGAAGAGCTGCGCGCCAAGCTGCTCACCTTCATGGACGAGCACGTCTACCCGGCGGAGCAGACCGCGGAGGAGCAGCGCGCGCTGCTGGCGTCGCCGTGGGACACCCCGCAGGTGGTGGAGGACCTCAAGGCCGAGGCCCGCAGTCAGGGACTGTGGAACCTCTTCCTGCCGGACGCCGAGTACGGCGGTGGGCTGACCAATCTCCAGTACGCGCCGCTGGCGGAGATCCTGGGCCGCTCCCCGCACCTGGCACCGACCGCGCTGAACTGTGCGGCGCCGGACACCGGGAACATGGAGGTGCTCACCCAGTTCGGCACCGAGGAGCAGAAGAAGCAGTGGCTTCAGCCGCTGCTGGCCGGGGAGATCCGGTCCGCGTTCGCGATGACGGAGCCGGAGGTCGCCTCGTCGGACGCCACGAACATCGAGACCCGGATCACCCGGGACGGCGGTGACTACGTCATCAACGGGCGCAAGTGGTACATCTCCGGGGCGATGAACCCGGACTGCGCGATCTTCATCGTGATGGGCAAGACCGACCCGGACGGCGATGACATCCGCCGCCAGCAGTCGCAGATCCTGGTCCCGCGCGACACCCCGGGTCTGACGGTGAAGCGCGCCATGCAGGTGTACGGATACGAGGACCACTCCCACGGCGGTCACGCCGAGGTGGTCTTCGACAACGTGCGGGTGCCCGTCACGAACCTGATCGGCGAGGAGGGCGGCGGGTTCGCCATCGCCCAGGCGCGGCTGGGTCCGGGCCGGATCCACCACTGCATGCGGCTGATCGGCATGGCCGAGCGCGCCATCGAGCTGATGTGCCGGCGCGCGGTTGCCCGTACGGCCTTCGGCAAGCCGCTCGCCCAGCAAGGCGTCGTGCAGAACTGGATCGCCGACGCCCGGGTCACGGTGGAGCAGCTGCGGCTGCTGGTGCTGAAGACGGCCTGGCTGATGGACACGGTCGGCAACCGCGGTGCGCACACCGAGATCCAGTCCATCAAGATCGCCACCCCGCGCGCGGTCGTCACCATCCTCGACCAGGCGGTGCAGCTGCACGGCGCGGGCGGGGTCAGCCAGGACTTCCCGCTGGCCGAACTGTGGGCGGCGGCGCGGACGCTGCGGCTTGCCGACGGTCCGGACGAGGTGCACCAGCGGTCGCTGGCCCGGCGGGAGATCAAGAAGTACCTGTAGGCGGTGGGCCGGGGAGGACGGCAGGCGGCCGGACGGGGCGGCGGATCACGTCAGTGTTCGCCGCCCCCGATCCGGTCCAGGACCTCCGTGTAACGGGAGCGCCGGTCGGGCCGGGCACGGGCGGTGGCGTGGCGGAGCGCCGGGACCGCCGCGCCGCCCAGCCCGACGAGCCCCTCGGCCGCGGCATCGCGGACGACGGCGTGCGGGTGCCCGAGCAGAGCCGTCACCGCGGGGACCGCCGGCTCCCAGCCGGCCCGGCAGAGCGTCAGGACCGCCATGCGGACGACGTCCGGCCGGGGGTCGTCCAGCAGGAGTTCGGTGTGGCGCAGATGGGCGCTCCGGCCGAGCATCGCCCGTGAGGTCCGGTGGGCGCGCAGCCGGACCCTGGGTCTGGGGTGCATGAGCAACCCGCCCAGCAGGTCCATGAGTTGCGGGTCCCGGTCCGGTTCGGGGCCCGGGTGAGCGGCTGCCAGTTCCGTGAGGGCCCGGCAGATCTGCTCCGGTGTGCCGGTTGCGGCGAGGTCCAGCAGTTCACGCCGGGCCGGGCGGTGTCCCGTCGCGGTGGGACCGGCGGCGGTGCGGTCGCGAAGGGCTGCCAGTGCCGCGGCGTCCTGCTGCCCGGCCTCCGGGCCCCGCAGTGGGCCCTCCACGAGGCGCAGCCGGTCGGCGAGTTCGGTGCGCCCTTCCGTACGCAGGCGGCTGCGGGTCCGTGTCAGGGCCGGGGTACGCAGAAGCGGGCGTCCGGCGAGCAGGTCCAGGTATCCCCAGGCCCCGGCGTCGAGGCGGTCGCCGAGCACCTCGGCCAGCGCGTCGGCGGGATACGCGCGGAGCGCGTCCCCGGCGGCCCGGGCCACGACGGGCGGTGCGTGCTCCCACCACTCCAGCAGCAGCGGCACCAGCCGCTCCAGCTCCCACGGGCCGAGCCCCGCGGCGGCACGTGCCACCCGGTCGCGCAGGATCCCGTCGGCGCGCAGCTCCGTCCCGGCGAGAGCACCGAGGGCCCCGAGCACGCGGGCGGTCCCGGCTCCTGCGGGCAGGGTGACCCGGCCGCGGAGGTACGCGCGAAGCACGGCCAGGCGGGCCTCCGGCTCGGGCCACCGCGCCAGCGCCTCGGCAGCGGTCCGTCTGCCCTCCGCCCCGGCCGATCCCAGCATGGCGAGCAGCCGCTCCCGCAGTGCCGCCGAACGCGGCTGGTCCAGGTCGTCGGCGCGGACCCGGCGCCGGGGCGGCTCCGAGGCGCGGGCGCTCTCCGCGAGGTTCCAGGGGGGCGCGTCGACGGGCTGGAGCCACGTCATCCAGTCGACGAGGGCGGGGCGGACGCCGGGAGCGGCGCTGCTGTGGGCCTCGATCAGCGCGGCCAGCCGGTCCCGCGAGGGGAGCGTGCCGTCGTCCGCGCGGCGGAACCCGGCCAGGGTGTCAGGTGCCCGGACCGCCTCGGCCAAGGCGGACCGCCAGGCCCGGGCCCCGGCGGACACGGGTGCGGCGTCGTCGGGCTCCGGTACGGCGAAGGCCTCCCGGAGCACGGCCGTCAGGGCCTGCCAGGGGTCGGCGCCGAGCCGGGCGTCCGCCAGGGCCCGGTCGAGATCGGCGCGGACCGGTACCGCGCCGAGGCGGCGCAGCAGGGTCAGCGTGGAGCGGTTCGGCGTCGCCGGTGCGGGGCCAAGGGCTCGTACCGCGGCGACGGCGGCCGGTTTCTCGGTGGCCGTCAGCAGTGGCGCGATGCCTTCGAGTACGGCGATCAGATCGTGCCGGTCCTTGCCCCGGGCATCCGCCAGCGCGTCCAGCAGGAGCGGGGCGGACCGGGAGAACACCGTGAGTTCCCCGTGGCTCCGGGGCCCGGGGCAGAGTCCCAGCGCGAACCTCAGCACCTTGTTCCGGAGGGCCTTGTCCCGGGGGCCCGGCAGGGAGCCCGCCATCGCGAGCCAGTCGCCCGCCATCGGCCGCAGCTGTTGCGCCCGGGCGGGGCCGAGCGGCTCGTCCCGCTCGGCGAGGCGCCGCGCGGCCCCGGGGTCCCAGCCCCCGGTCACCAGTGCCTCGATGTCATGGTCCGCGGCACCGGACGCCGCTGACGTGGCGGCCGGTGCGGTGATCCCGTGCCGGGCCATGGCCGGTGCCAGATCCTCCACGGTGCCGGAGGCCGGTGCGACCCGGCGGGACGCCACCAGAGCAAGGAGAGCTGGGGCCACCGGTGACCTCTGTTCGTCCAGCGTGAGGACCGAACGTGCGGCGAGGACGCCGTCGAGGCCCTCCAGCAGCAGGCGCCGGGCGGCGTCGTCGCGGCTGTGCTCGGCGGCGGCGACGAGGGTGGCCGTGTAGGCGTCGCCGAGGACGGCGCGCAGGGCCGCGACGAGGGTGTCGCGCAGACCGGGGTTGCTGTCCCGGCCGAGCCGGGCGAGAAGCTTCGGGAGCGCCTCCGGTGCGCCTGCCCGGACCAGCGCCTCGGCCGCCGTCTTCCGGATGTTCATGTTCGGATGGTCCAGGCAGGCGGCGATCGCGGCGCTCGCCCAGTGGGCCCGGGCGTGGCCCAGGGCGAGCAGGGCCTGCCGGACGGTCTGGACGTCCTGGGCGCGCGTCAGCGTGATCAGCGTCGCCGAGAGGGCCTGGGCGTCCTCGCCCGTGGCGTCGTGGGCGAGCAGGGCGATGACGTGCTTGCGTACGTGCCGGTCGTGGTGGCGCAGCAGCCGGTGCACCCGCGCCCGGGTTCCCTTCCAGGGGGCGCTGAGCAGCAGTTCGAGCAGGACCACCTGCTCGTCGTCGGAGAGTCCGGGTCGGTCCAGCAGGTCCAGCGCCACGGTGGCGACCAGCGCGTTTCCGGCCTCCCGCGCGTCCTTGGCGCCGAGCAGGCAGACGGGCCGGATCGCGCCGCGCCCGTGGAGCCGGCGGCCCAGGGCGCTGATGGCCTCCGGGACCTCCTGCGGCACGACGGGCTCACCGGCCGGCTTTCCGTGCTCCCACGTCCGGGGGGCCGCGTCTGGGCTCCTCGCCGCGGCCTGCCCGGCCACGATGCGCAGCAGCAGATCGGCGATGACCGGGAGGGTGCCCGCGTCGCCGTGGGCCGCCAGCCGGCGCAGCGCCGCCACGGGTGCTTCCGGGTCCAGGTGGGAACTCAGCAGGGCCAGTTCCCGCGCATCCGGCCGGCCGAGGTCCGCCGCGATGCGCGACGGCAGATCGACGGGGTCGAGCCGGGCGAGGAGGTCGCCGCGCCGCACCGGATCGCGGTTCAGCAGCCACAGCAGTTCGAGGGCCCGGTTGCGTACAGGGCGCAGGTGGGGCGCCGTCCCGCCGGCGGCGGGGGCCAGGCCGTCGTGCAGGGCCCGTACCGTCAGGTCCCCGCCGATCGCCTCCAGCGCGTCCAGGGCCGCGGCCGGTGCCGAGGGCAGCAGGGCGATCACGGCTTCTTCCGCGCCGGTGTGGCGCAGTGCGCGGATCGCGTCGAGGAAGGGCGCGGGAGCCGGGGCCGCGGGGAGTGCGCGGGCGACGGCTTCCCCGATCGGGAGGTCCCCCGCGCCCTGCCCGGCCAGGGCGACGAGCAGGTCCAGCCGTCGTGGCCAGCCCGGATCGCCGGCCGGCGCGTCCGTCAGGACCCGGAGCATCTCCGTGCGGGAGGTGTAGAGGATCGTCGCCACGTCACGGGGCGGGATCGAGTGATCGGCCAGGGCCAGTTCGATGACGGTGCGGACAGCCGGGCCGTCCGGGAAGTGCCCGCGGCGGTGGAGGCCGCGCAGGCACACCACGGCCGGGCCGCCGAGCAGCAGCGGGTCGCGGGCGGCGGTGGCCGTGAGCTCGCCGATGTCGTCGCGGTCCGCGAGCCCGCCGAGCAGTTCCATCGCACGCCGGCGGAGGCCCGGAGCGAGGCCGGGGTCCCCGGCGGCCCGTCGCAGCAGGTCCCGGTGACTGTGGCACGCGGCAGCCACGAGGGCGGCCTCGGCCACTTCGGGCCGCCCCGGCTCCGGATCGGAATGGAGGAACGGGGCGAAGAGGCCGGGCGGCAGCGGGTCGGTGGCCGCCCACGGTTCTGCGAGTGCGCCCAGCGCGCCCGCGACGACCGCCGGGGTTCCGGAGGCCCCCAGCAGAGCGATCAGCTTCTCCCGGACCGGCCCCGGGGCCAGGAGTCCGGCGTGCAGCCCCTCCCGGGCCAGCCGCAGCGCCTCGGCCCGGAGCACCGGATCGCCGCTGCCCGCCAGCTCGTCCACGAGCCGCGCCGGCCGGTGCGTGGCGGTGATATCCGCCCCCCGCACGGCCTGGTAGAGGAGTTCGCCCGGGACCTCGTCGCGGAGCACTCCGGGATCGTGCAGCACATCCGCGCGCAGCCACGCGATCCGTACCTGCGCGGGCAGTTGACCGGCCGTGCGCCACGGCGGCCGGGGGCGGCCGGTAGGGCGGTGGCCCAGTCGCTCGTACAGCCCGGCCAGCAGGAGGTCGGCCTCCGGAGGGCCGGTGAGCGTCGTGGGCAGCAGTCCGGCGAGTACGTCCATCGCCTCGTCGTCGGACGGCGGACATGCGGTGACGCGCTCGGCCAGCCGGACCAGGCCGGCGTGGCGCTGCACGGGGTCCGGGTGCCCGAGCAGTCGGCCCAGGGCGTGGAACTCGTCGTCGGCCGGTGTCCGCATCGTCGGATGCTAACCGGGGGCGCCGAGGCTCCACCAACGCCTTTTCCGGCCTTCGTCAGTAGCCGCCGTACGGCACGTGGTCGGCGAGCGCCAGTTCGCGGGCGAAGGCCCGCACCCGCAGCAGGCAGCGGGCGAGCATCCGGACGGCCATCGGGCGGTGCGGCCCGTAGGCCACCTTCCACAGAGGGGGAACGCGCGTCGAAACCTGGATGTGTGCCATGTATCCAGCTTCACCCCGCGGACCGATTCGGTCCAACAGATGGATTCGCTGCCTGTGATCGCTACCGTAGATGGATGGAGATTCGCCAGCTCCGCCACTTCATGGCGGTGATCACGCACGGCAGCTTCACCGCCGCCGCCCGCGCCGAACTGATCGTGCAGTCGGCGCTGAGCACGTCCGTCCGCAACCTCGAACGGGAGCTGGGCGCCGATCTGTTCGATCGGACCGGCCGCCGGGTGGTCCTCACCGAGGCCGGCCGTGCACTGCTGCCCTCCGCCCGTACGGTGCTGGCCGGGACGGACGCGGCACGCGACGCGGTGGCCGCCGTGTCGGGGCTGGCCACCGGGCGGGTGCGGATCGGTACGATCCAGACGCTGACCTGCGTGGACCTGGCCGCCGAGCTCGCCGCGTTCCACCGGCTGTGGCCCGGGGTGCAGATCTCGCTGCGCGAGGCGACGACCCCGGAACTGGTCGCGGGGGTCCGCGCCGGCGAGCTGGACCTCGCCTATCTCGCGCCGGACGCGGCCGAACTCCCGGAAGGCATCACGGCGTTCGCGTCCTGGCAGGAGGACCTCGTGCTCATCACAGCGCCGGGCCACCGGCTCGCGACGGCCGGGCGCACCCTGATCAAGGACCTGGCCGACGAGCCGTTCGTGGACTTCCGGGCGGGCACCGGCCTGGAGACGGCGGTACGGCGGCTGGCCGCGCACTGCGGCCTGGAGCGCCGGATCACCTGTGACGTGACGCAGATCCGGCTGCTCGTCGACCTCGTACGGGCGGGCATCGGCGTCGCGATCGTGCCCCGCCGCATCGGCGAGGACGCCGGGCTGCCGTGTGTGAGCATCCGGCAGCCGGAACCGGGCCGGACCGTGGTGCTGGTGGGCCGGGCGCCCCGGCCGCGCAATCCGGCGGCGGAGGCGCTGCTGGGCCGGCTGGCCGGCCGCGGCGCCTGAGCGGCGCCCTGCCCGGGCAGCGCCCTACGGCCGCAGGGCGCGCAGCAGCAGGTCGGCGAGGTGGTCGGCGACCTCCTGCTGGGACAGCGGGCCGTCCGGCCGGTACCAGGTCGACAGGTGGTGGACCGAGCCGAAGTGGTAGTCGACGATCAGGTCCGCCGGGGTGGCCGTGGAGAACACCCCGCTGCGCTGTCCCTCCTCCACGAGGGCCCGGAAGCGCTCGTGGTAGCGGCGCCGCTCCACCCGTACCTGCTTGTTCTTCTCGGGGCTCAGGTGGTGCATGGAGCGGAAGAAGATCGAGGCGTCGTCGAGGTTCTCGATGGTGGTGACGACGACGTCGGCGGCGGCTTCGCGCAGCCGCTGCTCGACGGGGGCGTCGGCCTCCGCGAAGGCGTCGAGGCGCTCCTGCTGAAGCCGCAGGACCCGGGCGTAGACCTCCTGGAGGAGGTCCTCCTTGGAGCCGAAGTAGTGGTAGAGCGCGCCCTTGGTGACGCCGGCCGCCTCGACGATCTCCTGGACCGAGGTGCGGTCGTACCCCTGCTCGGCGAAGAGCCGGGTGGCGGCGGCCAGCAGCCGCTGGGGGACGGGGGTACCGCTCCCGTCCGTCGCCTTGGCCATAGCCGCCACCTTCCTTCCGTGAGTTCGCGTGAACCGGTCCTAGCGGGGTGAACGCAGTTCCCGCCTGAGGATCTTCCCACTTGCGGTCTTGGGAAGTTCCGTCAGGATCTCGACTTCGCGCGGATACTTGTACGCGGCAAGCCGTTCCTTGCAGTACGCACCCAATTCACCGGGTTCGACCGAGGCTCCGGGCCGCAGGCTTACGTAGGCGCGGACCGTCTCGCCGCGGTAGGCGTCGGGGACACCGACGACGGCGGCCTCGCGCACGGCGGGGTGGGTGTAGAGGACGTCTTCGACCTCGCGCGGCCAGACCTTGAAGCCGGAGGCGTTGATCATGTCCTTCTTGCGGTCGACGACGTAGAGCCAGCCCGCACGGTCCATGAAGCCGATGTCGCCGGTGCGCAGCTCGCCGTCCGGGAAGGCGGCGGTGGTCGCCTCGGGCAGCCGCCAGTAGCCGGTGACGACCTGGGGGCCGCGCACCGCGATCTCGCCCTGCTCGCCGAACGGGACCTCGGCCCCGTTCTCGTCGATGATCCGCACGACCGTGTCCGGGCCGGGCACGCCGACCGAGAGGGTGCCGGAGACCGGGTCGACGGGCGCCTCGCGCTCGGGCGGCACCGAGGCGCAGGGGGCGGTGCACTCGGTGAGGCCGTAGCCGTTGCGGATGTACGGGCCGAAGCCCGACCGGAACTTCTCGACGAGCGCGGGCGGCAGGGGTGCGCCGCCGGAGGAGATCACCTGGAAGGAGGAGAAGTGCTCGGGCGTGACACCCGGGGTCGCGGCGAGCGCCATGAAGGCGGTCGACGGGCCGACGGTGTAGGCGGGCCGGTGCTCGGTGAAGGCGTCGAGGACGACGCCGGGGTGGAAGCGGTACGCCAGGACCAGGGTGCCCGCGTTGGTGAGGCAGGCGGCCAGCTGGCAGACCATGCCGGTGATGTGGAAGAGCGGGGCGAGGGCGAAGTAGGCGGAGCCTTCGGCGATCGGGTGGCCGGTGCGCTGGCGCTCGGCGTTGACCATGATGTTGCCGTGGGAGTTCATGGCGCCCTTGGGGGTGCCGCTGGTCCCGGAGGTGTAGCTGATCAGCGCCACGTCGGTGGCGGCGAGCTCCCGGCCGGCGGGGGCCGCGAGGCCCTGCCTGGCGACGGCCACCAGGTCGTCGGCGTCGTAGGCGGCCGGCAGCCGCTCGAAGTTCAGTACCCGCTCGTCGCTCGAAGTCTGGAGGTCCAGCTCGCACGCGGTGACGGCGATCCGGACGGACAGGGCGCCGGCTGCGGTGTCCCGCAGATACGCCTCCCAGGCCCGGTCCGAACAGATCAGTGCCGTGACCTCGGCATCCTTCAGTACGTGACCGACCTCGGCGGACTTGTACATCGGGTTGAGCGGGACGACCGTCGCCCCGGCCTTCCAGGCACCGAGCAGCGCGAGCACGAACTGCGGGGAGTTCTGCAGCATGATCGCGACCCGGTCGCCGCGCTCCAGGCCCCGGGCGGCGAGGTGCCCGGCCACGGAGTCGGAGAGCTCGTCGGCCTCGCGGTAGGTGAGGCGTCCGTCGAAGTAGGCGAGCGCCGGATGGCCGGGCGCCCGGGCGACGGAGTCGCGGAAGGCGTGCACCAGTGTCTCGGCGGGGTGGACGGGGGCCCGCTGGGCCTCGCTGAGCAGCGGGAGCCAGGGCTTCGCCGCGTAGATCGACTCGCTCATGCGCCGGTCTCCTCCCACTTGCGCTGGAGGCGGTTCATGCCGCGGAGCCAGCGATCGGTGTCCTCTGCCCTGGCGCCGTAGTAGTCGGCGACCTCGGGGTGCGGCAGCACGAGGAAACGGTCCTTGTCCATGGCGTCGAAGAGGGCGTCGGCGACGTCCTCGGGCTCGATCGCGCCGGGGGCGAGGACGAGCTTCCCGGCCGATCCGGCGCCGGTGAGCATGTCCGTACGCACGCCCTGCGGGCAGATCGCGTGGACCTTGATGCCGCGGTGGCCGTAGGTGAGCGAGAGCCACTCGGCGAAGGCGACCGCGCCGTGCTTGGTGACGCTGTAAGGCGCCGCGCCGATCATCGTCAGCAGTCCGGCGGCCGAGGCCGTGGAGACGAACCTGCCGCTGCCGCGCTCCAGCCAGTGGGGGACCAGCACCTTGGCGGCGCGGACATGGGCCATCACGTTGACGTCCCAGGCGGCGGCCCAGACCTCCTCGTCGGCGAGGACGTCACCGGGCGAGGCGAGGCCGGCGTTGGCGCAGTAGACGTCCACGGTGCCGTCCAGCGCGTCCCGTGCGGCCTCGACGATCTGCGAGGCGTCGCCGGCGACCGCGGTGCCGCCGATCTCCTCGGCGAGCGCCTTGATCCGGTCCTCGTCGAGGTCGTTGACCACGACCCGTGCGCCCTCGGCGGCGAATCTGCGGGCCAGGGCGGCTCCGATGCCGCCTCCGGCTCCCGTGACCACTACGCCCGCGCCCTGCACCGTACTCATCGGTCCCGCCTCTCTCAGCCGACTGCACCGGCAGACTAACCGGTCGGTATGTCGTCGGGGAAGGGGTGCGGGCGAGTCATCCGCCCCTGGAACCACAGCCGCCCCGTCCGGCTCGTTCCCTGCGGCCGTCACGCGCGCTAGCGTGCGTGACCATGACAGACGTCGCGATCATGGAGGTAGCTGAATGAGCCTGTCCAGACGTGGATTGCTGGCCGCCGGCGGTGCGGTGGGAGCGCTCGCGGCGACTGCCGCGTCCGCCGGACCCGCGGCTGCCCGCCCCGCTCATGGCAAGGGGCACGACGGTGGACACGGCCGGGTCCGCACCGGCTTCGACCGGCTCGCGGCGGACGGCTACGCCCTGCTGAAGGGGCAGCGTGTCGGTGTGGTCACCAACCCCACCGGGATCACGTCCGATGTGCGCCACATCGTCGATGTGATGCACCCGGACGACCGGGTGGACCTGACCGCGGTCTTCGGCCCCGAGCACGGTTTCCGCGGCACCGCGCAGGCGGGCGGCTCGGAGGGCCGGTACGACGACCCGGCGACCGGGCTGCCGGTCTACGACACCTATCTGAAGAGCGGGCAGGCGCTCGCCGACGTCTTCACCGCGTCCGGCGTGGACACCATCGTCTTCGACATCCAGGACGCGGGAGCCCGCTTCTACACGTACATCTGGACGCTGTACGACTGCCTGGAGGCGGCCGCCCTCGCGGGGAAGAAGTTCGTGGTGCTGGACCGGCCGAACCCGGTGACGGGACGGGCGGCGCTCGGCCCCGTGCTCGATCCCGCGTTCGGCACCTTCGTGGGGCGGCGGGAGATCTCACAGGCGCACGGCATGACGGTCACCGAACTGGCGCTGCTGTTCAACGGGGAGTTCCTCGCGGACCGTCCGGCCGACCTGGAGATCGTGAAGATGTCGGGGTGGTCGCGCTCGGACTTCTTCGACGGGACCGGGCTGCCGTGGGTGCCGCCGAGCCCCAACATGCCGACGCCCGAGACCGCGCTGGTCTACTCGGGCACCTGTCTCTTCGAAGGCACCAACCTCTCCGAGGGACGCGGCACGACCCGGCCGTTCGAACTGCTGGGGGCCGAGGGCGTCGACCACACATGGGCGGCGGCGGCGAACGCGCTGGACCTGCCCGGAGTGGCTTTCCGCGAGGCGTACTTCGCGCCGACGTTCTCCAAGTTCCAGGGCAAGACCGTGGGCGGGGTGCAGGTGCACGTCCAGGACCGCGAGGTCTTCGACCCGGTGCGCACCGGCATCGCGCTGCTCGTCACGGCGAAGCAGTCCTGGAGCGGGTTCGCCTGGCGGCCCGACAACTGGATCGACAAGCTCACCGGCAACACCCGGGTCCGCACGATGATCGACGCGGGCGCGGACACGGACGAGGTGGTGGGTGCGTGGGCGGATGACCTTGCCGCGTTCCGGGCGGTCCGGAAGCGGTACTTGCAGTACCGGTGAGCCTGGCGGGCGGGCCCGCTGAGTGCGGGCCCGCCCGGCGAACCGGTTCCGTCCTCAATCGCCGGACGGGCTGGAATTGCCCGCCGGAGGGGCTGGAACCGGGCGCGGCATTCAGCGGTGTGCCGGGAACTCCACCACCTGCTGGTACGTCGGGCGGTTCTGCCAGTGGATCGCCTTCTGCGCGATCCCGCCCAGCGCCCGGTGGATGATCGAGTCCGTGCACCACTGGTCGCCGGCCTTGCAGTTGTCGTCAGCCGGGTAGACCTCGGCCGCCGGCACCGCCGCCGCCTGCTTCAGCGTGGACAGCAGCGCCGCCCGGCAGCTGCTCAGATCGCCGTTGCCGCAGTAGGGCCTGGCCAGCGGTCCCTTGACCGGCTGCCCCAGCACCTGACGCAGATCCTTGTCGGCGAAGCCCCACCAGCCGTACTGGAACGCCGAACCGCTGTGGGCGCCGCTCGGCCCGTGGCTGGCCGCCGGGGACTCGTCCGTGGCGAGGTTCGCGGTGAGCGCTCCGTAGAGGTCGTCACCGAGCCCCGGCTTGAACTCCGCCTCGATCAGCTTCGGCCACCAGGCGTCCATGACGCGTACGGCATCGGCGTAGGTGTACGTGTGCGAGCCCGGGCTGCTCTCCTTGCGCTGGGCTCCCGCCGCCCGCCAGGAGTCCAGCCGCTGGACCACCGCGTCGAGGTCCGGGTCGGTGACCGGCTGGGAGCGGATCACCTTGAGCAGTTCGGGGAGCAGCTGCTCGCCGCGCAGATCGGTGAGCGCGGCGTCCGCCATCGCCCGGGTGAGGGAGGCGCGGGTCACGCCGCCCTCCTCGACCAGCTTCGCCACCCGGTCGTCGAGCAGGTCGGCGCGGTGCACGGCGCTGAGCCCGAAGCCCGCGGAGGCGTACCCCTCGGCCTGCTTGTTGTTCCAGGAGACGTAGTAGTCCTGGCCGCTGGAGTGCGGGTGCTCGGCGAAGGGGGTGTAGGCGGCGGTGTTGGCCGCCGGGTCGTAGCCCTGCCACTCGTACGCCTTCCCGGCCCGGACGGGCAGCGCCGGGTCGACGCCCGCCGCCCGCACCGGGTTCATGCCGCTGTTGTAGTAGGCGGCGGTGCGGGAGTCCGCGTAGAACCAGTTGAAGGCGTAGTCGATGTTGCTCGCCGCCTGCTGGAAGGAGGCGGCGTCGGTGACGTACGAGGGGTCGTTGAGCATCTGGAAGCCGATGATCGAGTCGGCCTCGTGCCGGTAGGTGGTGCGCAGCGTGGTGTACGCGACGGGCTTGCCGCCCACGGTGGCGCGGTGGGTGACGATGCCGTAGCCGGTGCGCCACACCTGCATCCGGTAGGAGCCCTTCGCCGTGGAGTCGGCGACGGTCGGCTTCCAGGAGTTGGTGCGCTCCAGCTTCTCCATGGCGGTGCAGGCGCCGCGGTAGAGGTAGTGGGTGGAGTCCTTGGTGGGCGTGGAGCCGTCGGGTTCGCACAGGTCGACGGCGTACGTGTCGGTGATGTCCTGGCCCGCCGAGGTGGCGCTCCAGGCGTAGTCCTGGCCGCGGCCCATCTGGATGTACATGCCGACACCGGCGAAGGAGACGCCGCGGGCGCTGATGCCGGGTCCCTGGAGTTCCTGGAGCATCATCAGCTGCGGGGCGAAGTAGCCGGTCTGCGGGCCGAACACGGCGACCGGGTTGCCGCTCGCCGTGTGCTTGCCCGAGACCAGCAGGGCGTTGGACATGCCGCGCTTCTGGGCGCCGGAGCCGGAACCGGGGAGCGATCCCTCGGGGATGACCCCGTCGTCGTAGATGCCCTGGGCCTTCTCGAGGGCGGCCGGGGTCTTGACGGGCGCCTTGACGCCGGTGCCCGCGGAGCCGGTGCGGTCGTGGATGAGCGGCTCGGTGGTGACGGAGCCGGGGTCCGGGAGCGCCGTGCCCACTGCCTTGCCGGGTTTGTTCGCGTACGGGAAAGCGGTGCCGTCGTGCACGGTCAGCACGGCCTCGGGGTCGTTGCGCTGCCGGAACGACTCCCAGACCTTCGTGCCCTCCTGGACGCCGTACTTCTGCTGGGCCGACAGCAGGGAGAGCGCCGCCTGCACCTCACCGCCGCCACCGCCGCCGAACTGGCCGCCGACGACCGAGGCGATCGAGATCAGGTCGGTGAGCTTGAACGGCTGGATCTCGCCGATGTTGGTGATCGCGTCGATCTTGCCGGTGAGAACGTACTCGCCCGGGAAGTAGCGGCCCTTCTTCGACTTCTCCCGGTAGGAGTTGATGCCGTCCACATAGGCCTGGGCGTCCGCCATGGCCTGTTCGCCGCGGGCGCCCTCACGGGTCCTGATGGAGTCGACCTGGGCCTCCAGGTCGGCCTCGGTGTACGGGGCCTGCGGCCAGAACTGCTGCTCCAGGCCCTGGTTGGCCAGCGCGCCGCCGGCGAAGGAGGTCAGCTCGCCGCGCCCGATGTGGCGGAAGAGGTCCATGAGCCAGAGCCGGTCCTGCCCGGCCGCGAAGCCGGCGCCGAACTCGGTCCCGTAGCGGGTGGTGCCCTTGATGTGCGGGACGCCCGAGACCTTGTCGCGGGTGATGGTGACGTCCGCGCGGGGCGAGGTGACGGACTCGACCTGGTCCTTCGCGACGCCGAACGAGGCGTCGTTGAAGAAGTCGTTCAGCTTCTGGTCGGTGAGGCCCGTGTGCCCGGCCACCAGACCGTCGTAGCGGTCGAGCTGGTCGTCGCTGTGCGCGGGATGGGTGCCGAAGGCCTTGTTGCCGAGGATCTCGACCAGGGTGGCGTTGCCGTTCTCGCCGGGCGGCAGGATGTCGTCGCACTGCCCCTGGCAGTAGTCGACGACCGGGGCGGGATCCGGCTCGGCGGCGCCGGCGTGGGGTGCGGAGGCCAGCAGGGACGCGCCGAGGGCGAGAACGGCCGCGACGGTGGCGGCTCTTGTCCTGCCGGTGCGTACGGACATGCGGGTGCGTGGGGGCATGCGTGCTCCTCGGAGAGACCGTTCGCCGGAGGTTACCGACGGTATGACCCGCCGGTAAGGTGAACATCGGTCACCTTTTCCGAATCACCACATCCCGGCGCATGACGAGCCGTCATCTCATTCCGTGGACGGAACGGCCTTTGGATGGAGCCGATCCGGGCAGGCGTACGTCCACTCGATGACGCCGAAGTACGGGCAACGGAGTACGAGCGACGGAGGTGGCGGCGCCATGGCCGGTTTCCGGAGTCTGGCGAGACAGGTCCGCGATCCGCGGAGCGATCTGGCACTGCGGCGGTACTCGCTGCGCAAATGCCTGGAACGCTTCGCACCGTACGGGCACCGGGCGACCTGGGACCATCTGTGCGCCCGGCACGGGATGGGCCCCGAGGACCGGGCGCCCGACCCGGCGCGGCTGATGCGCGCGCTGGAAGAGCTGGAGACCGCGCGGGCGGTCTGGCTCGGTTACGAGGCGGGGTTCGCCGAGCGCCGCAAGCGGGAGAAGCACGAGGGACTGCGCCGGCCGGCCGCCTTCGACGACTGGCACCGGCGCACCTGGGGCGGCAACGGGGTCGCACGGTGCGAGGACCCGGCGGTCCACCCGGCGGCACCGCTCGCCGAGGTCCTGGCCCGGCTGATCTCGGCCCTGGAGTCGGAGCCCGGCGCCGGCTGCCCGGTGTGCGCACAGGCGCGCATCACGTGGCGGCAGGACCTGGACAGCGAGCCGTGGTCCGGCCCGGTCTGCACCGGCTGCGGCATCGTGGTGCCGCAGCCCGTACTCACCCCGGACGCGCTGGCGAGGGCCAGGCGGACCCGGCTGGGCGACCTGGCGAGGATCGCCTGAGGAACGGAGCAGCCCGTCCGGCGCCCGCGGCCGCCGGACGGGGCCGCACCCGGCCGCTCACGCCTTGCCCGCGGCCCTGCCCTCCGGCATCAGGCGCGAGCCGCTGATCCGCTCACCGGAGATGTCGTCCGGGTTGGAGAGCACACAGGTCTCCAACGACAGGCAGCCGCAGCCGATGCAGTCCGTGAGGTGGTCGCGCAGCCTGGCCAGCTGCCGGATCCGCTCGTCCAGCTCGGAGCGCCAGGCCTCGGAGAGCCGGGCCCAGTCGTCCCGGTTCGGGGTGCGCTCCTCCGGGAGCTCGGCCAGGGCTTCCCGGATGGTGGCGAGCGGGATGCCGACCCGCTGCGCCGCCCGGACGAAGGCCACCCGGCGCAGCGCGTCCCTGGTGTAGCGGCGCTGGTTGCCGCTGGTGCGGCTGCTGGTGATCAGGCCCTTGGCCTCGTAGAAGTGCAGGGCCGAAACCGCGGCGCCGCTGCGCGCGGAGAGCTGGCCGACCGTGAGTTCATGGAGTGTCTGTGGGATCTGGGGCACTCATCGAACCCTACGTGGCCCGTTCCCGCCCGGTCCGTCGTTGACAGGAACGCACCCGCCAACCATGCTGAGCAAGCGCTTAGACAGGCACCCGATGGATGGTCGAGAGCGGGAAGGCAGGGACATGGCAGAGCCGAGGATCTTCACGTCCGCGCAGGAGCTGCGTGACGGCGTGGGCGAGCAGCTGGGACACAGTGACTGGCTGGAGGTCGACCAGAAGAGGATCGACCTCTTCGCCGACGCCACCGGCGACCACCAGTGGATCCACGTGGACCCGGAGCGGGCCGCGGCCGGGCCGTTCGGGACGACGATCGCGCACGGCTACCTCACGCTCTCGCTGCTGCCGGCGCTCGTACCGCAGGTCATGCGGGTCGAGAACACGAAGATGGGCATCAACTACGGGACCAACAAGGTCCGCTTCCCCTCCACCGTGCCCGTGGGTTCCCGGCTGCGGGCGACGGCCGTCCTGAAGAGCGTCGAGGAGGCGGGTGGCGGCGTGCAGGTCACCGCCGTCGTCACGGTCGAGCGCGAGGGCGGCGAGAAGCCCGCGTGCGTCGCCGAGTCGGTGTCGCGCTTCTACTTCTGAGCCGTACGAGGGCGTCGGCCCCGGCCCCCGCGGGGGCCGGGGCCGACGCCCTCGTGGCGGTCCGGGCGCCGTCAGCGCCCGGCCGCGACCATCCGCAGTACGAGCCCGGCGTACAGCTCGCCCACCTCGTCCGGCGTACGGCTGCCCTGCGCGTTGAACCACCGCGCGACGTCGATGCAGAGCGAGAGCACGGCGAGTGCGGTGCCGGGAACGTCGGACACGTCGAACTCCCCCGCCGCCACGCCCTCACCGATGATCCGGCGCACCGCCGCGTCGCTCCTGCGGCGCAGCTCGACGATCTCGGTGCGGTGCTCCTCGGCGAGCGCGTCGAGCTCGTACTGGACCACACGTGCGGTGGTGTGCCGCTCGGCGTGCCAGCGGACGAAGGCCCGCACTGCGCCGTCCAGCCGCTCGGTGGCCGAGCCCTCGCCGTCGGCCGCCGACTCCAGCAGGGTCAGGGCACGGTCGTGCCCGATCCTGCTGATCCGGTGGAGCAGCTCTTCCTTCGTCTTGAAGTGGATGTAGAGCGCCGCGGGGCTCATCCCGGCACGGCCCGCGATGTCCCGTGTGGTGGTCGCGTGGTAGCCGCGCTCGGCGAAGGCGTCGACGGCCGCCACGAGAAGCCGTCGGGCGGCCTCGGGCGTCACTTCGGACCACGGCGTGTTCTCGCCGTCGGTCTCCTCCGCCGTGCTCATCGTCGGTCGCCCCTCTCAGTCAGCAGGACGAACACCATACCCCGATCCTGAGCAAGCGCTTAGAGGTAAGGGTGTGGGGAGATCATCAGAGCTTCCGGAAGGGGTCGTGCTCGGCGAGGATCTTCTCCAGCCGGGCCTGGTCGACCCGGCTGATGATCTGCCCCGCCTCCTGCCGGTCCCGGATGACCTTCGCCAGCGTGAAGGCGGAGGTGACGAGGTAGAGGACGCCGATGGCGAGGAAGGCGCGCACCCACACGTCGGCGTCGAGGAAGTAGATTCCGAGCGTCACCGCCCCCATCGCGATCCCGAAGGACGCGACGGCCTGGCCGAAGTAGGCGGCGGTGTTCTGCTGCTTGACCGTGGTCGTCTCACTCATGCCGCCCAGCATCGGACGGCATGGCGTGCGCCACATCCGCCGCCGTACTCACGCGGTACTCAGACTCCCGCCCGGTCACGCGGGGATCAGAAGGCGGACACCCCCGTCAGGGCGCGGCCGATGATCAGCTTCTGGATCTGACTGGTGCCCTCGTAGAGCGTCATCACCCGGGCGTCGCGCAGCAGTTTGCCGACGGGGTACTCGTCGATGTAGCCGTAGCCGCCGAAGACCTGGACGGCGTTGTTCGCGGCGCGGACGGCGGCCTCGGAGGCGAAGAGCTTCGCCTGGGACGCGGCGGTCGCGAAGTTCTCGCCGCGGTCGATCAGGTCGGCCACCCGCCAGGTCAGCAGACGGGCGGCGTCGACGTCCACGGAGATGTCGCTGATGAGCTCCTGGACGAGCTGGTAGCTCGCGATGGACTTGCCGAACTGCTCGCGCTCCCCCGCGTACCCCACGGCCGCGTCCAGGGCCGCCTGCGCGATGCCGACACAGCCCGCCGCGACCGACATCCGCCCCTTGGCCAGCGCCGACATGGCTATGGAGAAGCCCTTGCCCTCCGGGCCCATGAGGGCGCCGGCGGGTACGCGGACGTCCTCCAGGACCAGTTCGGCGGTCGCCTGGCCGCGCAGACCGAGCTTGCCGTGGATGGTGCGCCGGGTAAGGCCGGGGGTGTCCGCGGGCACCAGGAAGGCGGACACGCCCTTGTGCCCGGGGGTGTCGTTGGTGCGGGCGAAGAGCAGCACCACATCGGCCCAGGTGCCGTTGGTGATGAACATCTTGCTGCCGTTGATGACGTAGTCACCGCCGTCCCGGACGGCCCTCGTCGTCAGGTTCCCGGCGTCCGATCCCGTGCCCGGTTCCGTGAGGCCGAAGCAGCCGACGGCGTCGCCGGAGGTCAGCCCGGGCAGCCACTGCCGCTTCTGCTCCTCGTCGCCCCACGCGGCGACGGTCTTGGCGACCAGGCCGAGCGAGACCGAGACGATGCCGCGGACCGAGGAGTCCCCGCGGCCGAGCTCCTCGGTGACCAGGCAGTACGTCAGATGGTCGCCGCCCGAACCGCCGTACTCCTCGGGGACCGTCAGTCCGAGGAAGCCGAGTGAGCCCAGCTTCTTCACGATCGACTTGTCGACGTTCTCGGCCCGGTCCCACTCGACGACGTGCGGGGCGATGTCCCGGGCCACGAAGTCCTTGGCGAGCTGCCGGACGGCTTCCTGCTCCTCGCTGAGCTCCAGGTTCATCCTTCGACCCTCACTTTAATTAGCACTGCTAGTTTTAGGGATGCAGGGCCTACTATGTGCCGCATGGCCCGCCCGCGCAAGCCCCTTCTCAGCAGAGACCGCATCGTCGAGACGGCGAGCGCCCTCGTGGACGCCGAGGGGCTCGACGCCGTCTCGACCCGCCGCCTCGCGGCCGAGCTCGGGGTCAGCGGGCCGTCGCTCTACAACCACTTCCGCAACAAGGACGAGATCCTGGACGCGGTCGCCGACTCCGTCTCCGCGCAGGTCGATCTGTCGATGTTCGACGAGTCCGACACCCGCGACTGGCGGGCCGCACTGCACGACTGGGCCGTCTCCTACCGTGCGGCGCTCAGCGCGCACCCGCACATCGTTCCGGTGCTCGCCCAGGGCCCCGGCCGCCGCCCGGCCGGCCTGCGGGTCGCCGACGCGGTGTTCGGCGCCATGGTCCGCGCCGGCTGGCCGCCGGCCCAGGCCACGTACATCGGCGCCCTCATGCGCTACTTCATCACCGGCTCGGCCCTCGGCTCGTTCGCCCGGGGCTTCGTGGACGACGAGACGGCGTACGACCCGGCCGACTACCCGCACCTGGGCCAGGCCCACCTGCTCGCGGAGCGCCGCCAGCAGGTCGACGAGGGGGCTTTCGAGACAGGACTGCGGGCGCTGATCGACGGGCTCGCCCTGCAGTACGCCCCGCCCGCGGGGCAGGTGCGGTAGAGAGCTGCGCCGGGCCCGCGACTATTCGGTGGGCACCGAACCGTCCTGGCTCTACGGTCAGGTCCATGACGACGCTCCCCTCCTCCGCCGCGCCTCCCGGACACCGTGACCGGCGGGCCACGGCAGCCGCCTGCACCACCGTGGTCCTGTGGGCCTCCGCCTTCGTCTCCATCCGCAGCGCGGGCGAGGCCTACTCCCCCGGCGCACTGGCCCTCGGGCGGCTGCTGGCCGGCTCCCTGGCGCTCGGCGCCCTCCTGCTGCTGCGGCGGGAGGGGCTGCCCCCACGGGCGGCCTGGCCGGGCATCCTCTGGTCGGGGCTGCTGTGGTTCGGCCTGTACATGGTGGTGCTCAACTGGGGCGAGCAGCAGGTGGACGCCGGGACCGCCGCGATGGTCGTGAACATCGGCCCCCTGCTGATCGCCCTCCTCGGCTCCCGGCTGCTCGGCGAGGGGCTGCCGCGCCGGCTGCTGCTGGGCATGGGCGTGTCCTTCGCGGGCGCCGCGGTGGTGGGGCTCTCCATGTCGGGTCACGGGAGTTCCTCGGTGCTGGGCGTGCTGCTCTGCCTGCTGGCGGCGGTCGCGTACGCGGGCGGAGTCGTCGGCCAGAAGCCCGCGCTGCGGCACGGCTCGGCGCTCCAGATCACCACGTTCGGCTGCCTGGTCGGCACGGTGGCGTGCCTGCCGTTCGCCGGTGCGCTGATCTCCGACGCGGCCGACGCGCCCCTGTCGGCGACCCTGAACATGGTCTACCTGGGTATCTTCCCGACCGCGCTGGCCTTCACCACCTGGGCCTACGCGCTCGCGCGCACCACGGCGGGCCGGATGGGCGCCACCACCTACGCGGTGCCGGCGCTCGTGGTGCTGATGTCGTGGCTGCTGCTGGACGAGGTGCCCGCACTGCTCACCGTCACCGGCGGGCTGCTCTGTCTGGCCGGGGTGGCGGTCTCCCGGATGCGTCCGCAGACTGGTGCGACGCGGAAGAATCCCGCCCAGCCGGTGGAAGGACCCCCTCATGACGCCGAGTGCCAAGCAGCGGACCGGCCGTAGGAAGGCGAAGGGGGCCGCCGAGCCTGCGGCCCCCGAGGGCTGTGACGCCTGGCGCGAGGACTATCCGTACGACTCCAAGCTCGGCCGCAAGGCGTACGACCTGTCCAAGCGTGCCCTGCAGATAGAACTGCTCAAGCTCCAGCACTGGATCAAGGAGCACGACGAGCGGCTCGTCATCCTCTTCGAGGGACGCGACGCCGCCGGCAAGGGCGGCACCATCAAACGGTTCACCGAGCATCTCAACCCCCGTGGTGCGCGCGTGGTGGCGCTGGAGAAGCCGACCGAACGCGAACGCTCGCAGTGGTACTTCCAGCGGTACGTGGCGCATCTGCCGACCGCCGGGGAGATCGTGATGTTCGACCGGTCCTGGTACAACCGGGCCGGTGTGGAGCGGGTGATGGACTTCTGCTCGACGTCCGAGTACCTCGAATTCATGCACCAGACACCGGGGTTCGAGCGGATGCTCGTCCGCGACGGCATCCATCTGGTGAAGTTCTGGTTCTCCGTCTCGCGCCACGAGCAGCGCAAGCGGTTCATGAGCCGGCAGACCGACCCGGTGCGGCAGTGGAAGCTGAGCCCGGTCGACCTCGCGTCGCTCGACAAGTGGGACGCGTACACCGAGGCCAAGGAGCTGATGCTCTTCCACACGGACACGGCGGACGCCCCGTGGACCGTGGTGAAGAGCAACGACAAGAAGCGGGCCCGGCTGGAGGCCATCCGCCATGTCCTGCACCGCTTCGACTACCCGGACAAGGACGCGTCGGTGGCCGGGGAGCCGGACCCGCTGATCGTGGGCCCGGCCTCCCGGATCTTCGAGCAGGGCGAGCACGAAGCCGCGCCCGTGAAGCCCACTCCGAAGAAGCCCTAGAAGACCACCAGGGCGCGGCCGCCTTTGCCGGCGATCATGTTGTCGAAGGCCGCCGGGATGCCGTCCAGGCCGATCCGTTCGGTGACCATCATCGAGAGGTCGAAGCGGCCCGCCCTGATGTGGTCGGCCAGCACCGGCAGATCGCGGGCCGGGTCGCTGTTGCCGTACACGCAGCCGGTCAGGGACCTGCCCCAGTGGAAGATCTCCAGGGCGTTGAACGTCACCTGCTGGTCCTTGCCGCCGATGCCGACGACCGTGGCGCGGCCGCCCCGGCGGGTGGACTCCCAGGCGGCGCGGATGGTGGTGGCCCGGCCCACGCACTCGACGGCCACGTCCGCGCCCTGTCCGCCGGTGAGCTTCCGGATCTCGCGGGGCGTGGTCGCGGAGGCGATCACGTAGTCCGTGGCACCGGCCCGGCGCGCGAGGTCCTCCTTCTCCGGGGAGACGTCCACCGCGATGATCTTCGAGGCGCCGGCGATCCGGGCGGCCTGGAGCACGGCGAGGCCGACGCCGCCGATGCCGAACACGACGACGGACTCGCCGGCGCGGACCTGGGCGCTGTGGTGGACCGCGCCGTACCCGGTCAGCACCGCGCAGCCGAGCAGGGCCGCGTCGGTGAGCGGGATGCCGTCCGGGGCGGGCAGCACGCAGTTGGCGGCGACCACGGTCTCCTGCGCGAAGGCGGCGACGTTCAGTCCGGGGTGCAGTTCGGTGCCGTCCGCGGTGCGGGCGTGGATGTTGGCCGCACCGGCCAGGGCGTTGGTGCAGAGCCAGACCTCGCCGATGCCGCAGTGGTGGCAGCTGCCGCAGGACGGTGCCCAGTTGAGGACGACGCCGTCGCCCGGGGCGAGATGGCCGACGCCCTCGCCCACCGAGACGACGGTGCCCGCGCCCTCGTGGCCGAGGACGGCCGGGACGGGCAGCCGCATGGTGCCGTCGGACAGCGAGAGGTCGGAGTGGCAGACCCCGGCGGCGGCGAGACGGATGCGCACCTGGCCGGGGCCGGGCTCGGGCAGGGTGATGTCGGTGATCTCCAGCGGAGCTCCGACGGCGGACAGTACGGCGGCGCGGACCACGGACTGGCTCCTTGCTGATCGGGGGCGCGGACTCTGCGGACCCAGGGGGCGGTTCAGAACTGGAGGGACTTGGTCTGGAGGTACTCGGCGAGACCGTGCTCGCCGAGTTCGCGGCCGACGCCGGACTGCTTGTAGCCGCCGAAGGGGGCGAGCGGGTTGAAGCGGCCGCCGTTGATGTCGACCTGGCCGGTGTCCATCCGGCGGGCGAAGGCGACGGCCTCCGCGTCGTCGGCGGCCCAGACGGCGCCCGCGAGCCCGTACACGGTGCCGTTGGCGATGCGCAGCGCGTCCGCCTCGTCCTCGTACTTCAGGATCGAGACGACCGGGCCGAAGATCTCCTCCTGTGCGATGGTCATCTCCGGAGTGACGTCGGCGAACACGGTGGGGCTGACGTAGTACCCGGTGGAGAGCGGCGCCTCGGGGCCGCCGGCCACGACGCGGGCGCCCTCCTCGATGCCCTTCTCGATGTAACCGCGCACCCGTGCCTGCTGCTTGGCGTTGACGAGCGGTCCGACGCGCTCGCCGGGTACGTACTTGGCGACGGCCGCGGCGGCGAGGGTGACGGCCTCCTCGTACCGTTCGGCGTCCACCAGCATCCGGGTCCAGGCGCTGCACGTCTGGCCCGAGTTGGACATCACGTTGGCGATGCCGACGTTGACCGCCTTGGCCAGGTCCGCCGAGGGCAGGATGACGTTGGCGGACTTGCCGCCGAGCTCCAGCGCGACGCGCTTGATCGCGCCGCCCGCCGTGGCGCCGATCTGCCGGCCGACGGCCGTGGAGCCGGTGAAGGAGACGAGGTCGACGTCCTCGTGCTCGGCGAGCGCCTGTCCGGCGACCGGGCCGAGGCCGGTGACCAGGTTGAAGACGCCGGCGGGCAGACCGGCCTCCTCGGTGGCCTCGGCGAAGAGCTGCGCGGTGAGCGGGGTGTCCTCGGCCGGCTTGAGGACGACGGTGCAGCCGGCGGCGAGCGCGGGGGCCACCTTGGCGACGATCTGGTGCAGCGGGTAGTTCCACGGGGTGATCGCGCCGACCACGCCGACGGGCTCCAGGAACACGGTGGAGTTGCCGTGCCGCTGCTCGAAGGCGTACGTCGCGGCCAGTTCGGCGTACGAACCGGCGACCAGGACCGGCACGCCCGCGTGCACCATCTGCGACATCGGCAGCGGCGAGCCCAGTTCGGCGGTCACCGTCCCGGCGATCTCGTCCTTGCGGGCGGCCAGCACATCGCGCAGCGCGCCGATCAGGGCGGCCCGCTCGGCGGGCGGAGTCGCGGCCCAGCCGGGGAACGCGGCGCGGGCGGCACGTACCGCGGCGTCGACGTCCTCGGCGGTGCCCGCCGGGACGTGCGCGATGACCTGTTCGTCCGCCGGGTTCACCACCGCGACGGTGTCCTTGCCGGCGGCGGGCCGCCATGCGCCGCCGATGTACATACCGTCATGGGCCTTCATGGCTGTTCCTCCCGGACGCGGTGACGGACGAGGTCGTCCGCGCCCTAAACTAGCGCCGTTAGTTTTCTGGCGCCAGAGACGTCCGTCACGTGCCGGGGCCCGCCCGTCGCCCGGGGGAGGCGAGCGGCGGGCGGGCCCGGTATGCCGTCGCCCTACACCTCCAGGCCCGGAACGTCCTTCGGCAGCGGGCAGATCCGGCGGCCCTGGTGGTCGAAGACGTACAGGTGCGCCAGGTCGACCAGGAGCGGGACCTGGCCCCCGGTGCGCAGCCGCATGTCCGGACCGGTGCGGACGACGAGGTCGCTGGCGGTGACCGCGGGGCGGTCGGGGCTGTGCACGCCCGGCGGAAGCGGCTCGGTTCCGGGGTCGTCGAGGACGGCGACGGGCGACCCCGTCAGCCCGGTGGCGCGTTCCTTGAGGCGCTCCAGGACGCCGGCCCCGCCCTGGCCGCCACGGCGTCTGCGTACGGTGCCGCGGTCCGGGCGGGCCGACTCCAGGTCCGGCACCACCGCGGGCTGCGAACCGGTGTTGAGGTGGACGAGCGCCTCGTGCCCCTGGTACTCGACGTGCTCGACGATGCCGCTGAGCGCGACCTCGCCGGGGCGGGCCTGGCTGGGCGGGGCGATCCGGACCGCCTCGGAGCGCAGTCCGACGATGATGCGCCGGCCCTGCTGGATCCGCAGCAGCTGGTGGTCGGGGCTCAGGGGCTCGGGCAGCGGGAGGCGCTGGCGGCCGAGGTCGATCGACATCCGGCCCTCCAGCGGCGCGTGCACGACGGCCTGCAGCAGGTTGATCCGCGGGGTGCCGATGAACGCGGCGACGAAGACGTTCTCCGGCAGCGAGTACACCTCGCGCGGCGGGCTCACCTGCTGGAGCACTCCCCCGCGCATCACGGCGACCCGGTGGCCCAGCGACATCGCCTCGGCCTGGTCGTGCGTCACGTAGACCGTGGTGACGCCGAGCTCCTTGGTGAGCAGGGCTATCTCGGCCCGCAGGTGGTTGCGGAGCTTCGCGTCGAGGTTGGAGAGCGGTTCGTCCATGAGGAAGGCCGAGGGCTGACGCGAGATCGCCCGTCCCATGGCGACCCGCTGACGCTCGCCACCGGAGAGCTGGCCGGGCAGACGGTCCAGGACGCTCTCGATGCCGAGCATCCTGGCCGTGTTCTCGACGCGCTCGTTGTGGTCCTGGCGGGGGTTCTCCAGCTTCAGCGGGAAACCGATGTTGGCCCGGTTGGTCATGGTCGGGTAGAGCGCGAAGTTCTGGAAGACCATGGCCATGCCGCGTTCGCGGGGGGTCAGGTGATTGGCCGGTTCACCGTCGAGCAGGATCTCGCCCTCGGTGACGTCCTCCAGGCCGGCGATCATGCGGAGCACGGTGGATTTGCCGCACCCCGAAGGGCCCAGCAGGACGACGAACTCGCCCGGGTCGATGGAGAGCGAGAGGCGGTCCACGGCGCGCGAGGAGCGTCCGTAGGCCTTGCTTACGTTGTTCAGGATGATGGCGCGAGTCATGTGGTTCCGCCCGGGAGGATGAAGGTGGAGCGGTGGGGAGCGGCAGCAGTGGCCTGAAATTAACCCACTGCGCAGGGTGAGGGAATGACTCGCGCAAAGGTTGCGCCGTACTGGGACTGCGGAGGCGTAAGTGTCAGGTGGGATTCCGGTTGAGGCCCGCCCGCGCCGGGCCGCCCTCGGGAACGGCCGGATCCGGTTCCGGGACCCCGCTCCGGCGCGGCGCACGGCCGTCCCTGCCGCGCGCTCCGAGGCCGGCCGCCACGATCAGCAGCGCGCCGAGCATGACGAACGGGGCCGCGGTGCCCGCGACTCCGGCGACGAGTCCCGCGGCAGCGGGCGTCGCCACCTGGCCGAGCCGGTTGCCGGTCAGCCGCAGGGCGAGCGCGGTGGAGCGCGCGGCCGCCGGGGCGGCCTGGACCACGGTGGTCATCGACAGGGGCTGCCCGGCTCCGAGACAGAAGCCGAGGACGGCGAGCATCAGGGCCAGCACCGGGACGGGGACGGGGAGGGCGATGGCGGCGCAGAGCAGTCCGGCCAGCAGACAGGTGGAGGCGAGCAGGCCCGCCCGGCCCAGCATGCGGAGCATCGGGGTCATCACCAGCCGGCAGGCGATGGTGGCGGCGGCGCGCAGGCTCAGCAGCAGGCCGACCGTGGCGGGGGCGATGCCCCGGTGTTCGCCGACGACGGGCAGATACGCGGTGAGGATGTCGGTCGCGGAGAGCACGGCGAGGCTGATGAAGATCCCGGCGGGGACTCCGCGGGCCCGCAGAATGCTGCCCACGGGCACCTTGGCCGACGGGGTCCTGCCGCGGCGTGCGGGGGCCGTCCGGTGCTCGATGCGCCAGAGCGAGGCGAAGGAGACGGCGGCGACGGCTGCCGAGACCATCAGGGCGAGCGCGCTGGTGCGGCCCATGGCGCCGTCACGTTCGGAGATCAGGTACCCGGCGGCGATCGGCCCGATGAGCTGGCCGAGGGAGGCGCCGATGGTGAAGTGGCCGAAGTTGCGGTCCTGTTCGGCCGGGGCGGACTGGCGGGCGACGATCGACTGGGCACCGATCACGAAGCAGAGGTGGCCGAGACCCATGACTCCGCTCCAGGCCGCCATCGCGGTCAGGGTGTCCGCGCGGCCGCTGAGGGCGCATCCTCCCGCGATCAGGACGACGCCGAGCGGCAGCAGCGGTGCGCATCTGCCGTGGTCCGTCCGGCGTCCCAGCGGTACGGCGGCGAAGAGCGGGAGGAGCGCGTACACCCCGGTGATCACGCCGATCGCCCGCTCGTCGGCGCCCAGCGCCAGGGCCCGGTAGGAGACGGCGGGCCGCGCCATCGACACCGCCCCCTGCGCGAAGGCGAAGGCGATGACGAGGCGCAGCAGCCAGCTCCGGCCGGGCCCGGTGGTGTCGGTCATGGTTCTAGATGATCCCGAACAGGAGTCCGGCGCCGAGCACCACCAGGGAGGTGAGCGCGGCCCACTTGACGGTGAAGCGGGTGTGGTCGCCGAACTCGACCTTGGCCATGCCGACGAGGACGTAGACGGCGGGGACCAGCGGGGACGACATGTGCAGGGGCTGGCCGACCAGGGAGGCGCGGGCGATCTCCAGGGGGGAGACGCCGTGGGCGGCTCCGGCCTCGGCGAGTACGGGCACGACGCCGAAGTAGAAGCCGTCGTTGGACATGAAGTACGTCAGCGGGATGCTCAGCACGCCGGTGACGAGGGCCATGTGCGGTCCCATGCCCTCCGGGATCGCGCCGACCAGCCAGTCGGCCATGTGGTCGACCATGCCGGTGCCGGTGAGCACGCCGGTGAAGACGGCGGCGGCGAAGACCATGCCGGAGACGTTGAGGACGTTGTCGGCGTGGGCCGCGATCCGGGCCCGCTGGTCTGGCATGTGGGGGAAGTTGACGGTGAGGGCGAGGGCCGCGCCGAGGAGGAAGAGCACCGGGATCGGCATCAGTTCCATGATCATCGCGGTGAGCAGGGCGATGGTGAGACCGGCGTTGAACCAGTAGAGCTTCGGCCGCAGGGTGGCGCGGTGGGGGTCGAGACCCTTGAAGCCCTCGTCGGTCCCTTCCTCCGCCTCCTCGTCGGGTGCCGCGCCGCCCGCACCGGCGGAGCCTGTGCCCTTGCGCAGGCGGTCGCCGCCGCCGGCGGCGACGAGAACCGGCTCGGATTCCGTGACGGAGACGGTCGCCCGGGTCCCGTCCAGGGTGAGCGTGCCGAGCCGCTTGCGCTCGCGCCGGCCGAGGACCACGGCGAGCAGGATCACGGCCAGCAGTCCGACGCCGAGCGCCGGGATCATGGGGACGAAGATGTCGCCCGCGTCCAGCTTCAGGGCGGTGGCGGCGCGGGCCGTGGGACCGCCCCAGGGAAGGGTGTTCATGACGCCGTTCGCCGTGGCGGCGACTCCGGTCATCACGACCAGGCTCATCTTCAGGCGCTTGTAGAGCGGATACATCGCCGAGACGGTGATCATGAAGGTGGTGGAGCCGTCACCGTCCAGCGAGACGATCGCGGCGAGCACCGCCGTACCCACGACGATCCGCATGGGGTCGGCCTTGCAGAAGCGCAGGATGCCCCGGACGATCGGGTCGAAGAGCCCGACGTCGATCATCACGCCGAAGTAGACGATCGCGAACATCAGCATGGCGGCGGTCGGCGCCAGATTGCCGACGCCCTCGATGACGTAGTCACCGAGATGCGCGCCCTTCCCCACGGCTACGCAGAAGAGGGCGGGGATCAGCACGAGCGCCGCGATCGGCGACATCTTCTTCATCATGATCAGGACCAGAAAGGTCGCAATCATGGCAAAGCCGAGGATGGTCAGCATATGGACACCTATCGTTCACCTTTGAACTCCCACCGGAGCCGGCGGTGCGGATGACGTTAGGGCGCGCCATATGGCGTTAACAAGACGTTGACATGCGAGCAATACGAGCAAAACCCCAGGTCAACGCGAGGGTGTCACCGTGACGGGGATGGCGTTGAGCACGGCGGTGCCGGAGAGCGGGTCGAGGCGGCTGCCGTCGAGGAGCTGGTTGACGTTGACGCCGGGCTGCGCGGAGGCGACGGACATCCGGGTGCCCGGGCGGTTGTGTCCCCAGCCGTGCGGGAGGCTCACCACACCGGTCCGCACGCCGTCGGTGATCTCGACCGGGACCGTGAGCTCGCCGCCGTCCGCGGTGACCGTGGCGGGTGCGCCGTCGCTCAGTCCGAGCCGTGCCGCGTCCTCGGGGTGGATCTGGAGGGTGCAGACGTTCGATCCGCCGCGCAGCGCGGCGACGTTGTGCAGCCAGCTGTTGTTGGAGCGCAGGTGGCGGCGGCCGACGAGGACGAGCGCTTCGGGGTCGGTACGTCCGTCGAGGGCGCGGCGCAGCCTCGGCAGATCGGCCGCTATCGGGGCGGGGAACAGTTCGACGCGCCCGCTGCGGGTGGTCAGGACCTCCGGGACGCGGGGAGCGAGGGGGCCGAGGTCGATGCCGTGCGGGTGGGCGAGCAGCCGCTCCAGGCTCAGCCCGTCGGGGTCGGCACCGAAGCCCTCGCCGTACGGGCCGAGGCGGAGCATCAGGTCGAGGCGCCGCTCCGCCCCGGTACGGCCGGTGAGTTCGGCGGAGACACCGGCGGGGTCCCGGCCGTGGACGGGTGAGAGCGGGTCCGCGACCGCCTTGCCGAGGGCCCGGTCGATGATCCCGGTGTCCACGGCGTCCGGCTCGGCGCCGTGCGTCCCGGAGACGGCGAGGACGAGCCGGGCGAGGATCTCGGCCTCGTCCATCAGGCCTTCTCCCAGCGGCAGGGCGGGGCGGGTGTAGCGGACCTGGTTGCGCACGGCCAGGGTGTTGAACGCGAAGTCGAAGTGGGCGCTCTGCGAGGGCGGCGGCGGGGGCAGCACCACGTCCGCGTGGCGGGACGTCTCGTTGAGATAGGGGTCCACGCTCACCATGAAGTCGAGCCCGTCGGCCAGTGCGGCGTCGAGCCGGTCACCGTCGGGCGCGGAGAGCACGGGGTTCGCAGCCAGGACGATCAGCGCGCGGATCCGCCCCTCGCCCGGTGTGCCGATCTCCTCGGCCAGTGCGGACATGGGCAGTTCGCCCTTGGCCTCGGGGTGCCCGGAGACCCGGCTCGCCCACCGCCCGAGGGCGAACCCCTTGCCGGGGGCGGCGGGGCGCGGGGACCGGGCGGTCGCGGAAAGCGGGAAGAGGGCGCCGCCGGGGCGGTCGAGGTTGCCGGTGAGGACGTTGAGCACGTCGACGAGCCAGCTGGCGAGGGTGCCGTGCTCGACGGTGCAGCTGCCGATCCGGCCGTACACGGCGGCGGTGCGGGCGGCGGCCAGCTCCCGGGCGAGGGTACGGATGGTCGCGGCGTCCACGTCGCAGGCCGCGGCGACGGCCTCCAGGGTGAAGTCACGCACCGCTTCGGCCACTTCGTCGATCCCCTCGACATGGTCCGCGAGCGCGCCGGGGTCGGTGAGCTTCTCCTCGAACAGGACGTGCGCCATCGCGGCGAGCAGGAGGGCGTCGGTGCCCGGGCGGATGGCCACGTGCCGGTCGGCGAGGCGCGCGGTGCGGGTGCGGCGCGGGTCGATGACGGTGAGGCTGCCGCCGCGGCGGCGCAGCGCCTTGAGCCTGCCGGGGAAGTCGGGGGCGGTGCACAGGCTGCCGTTGGATTCGAGGGGGTTGGCACCCAGCATCAGCAGGTGGTCGGTGCGGTCCAGGTCCGGCACCGGGATGCTGTTCGGGTCGCCGAAGAGCAGCCCGCTGGAGACGTGCTTGGGCATCTGGTCCAGGGTGCTCGCGGTGAACAGCGCCCGGGTGCGCAGGGCGGCGAGCAGGGCGGGCGGGTAGAGCGCACCGGCCATGGTGTGCACGTTGGGGTTGCCGAGGACGACGCCGACGGCCTGTGGCCCGTGCTCCTGCGCGAGAGCCGGCAAGGCGCGGGCGATCGCATCGAAGGCCTCGCTCCAGCTCGCCCCGGTCAGCACGCCGTCCTTGCGGACGAGAGGGGTGCGCAGCCGGTCGGGGTCCTCGTCGAGGCCGCCGATCGAGGCGCCCTTGGGGCAGATGAACCCCTTGCTGAACACGTCCTCCCGGTCGCCGCGGGCGCCGGTGACCCTGGTCCCCTCGATGGTGAGGGTGAGCCCGCAGGTGGCCTCGCAGAGGGGGCAGATGCGCAGGGCGGTACGGGAGCTGCTGGGGTCGTGCGGCATGGGCCCTCCCGGGCGGCGGCAGCGGTGGCGCGCGGACATGAGCAAGCACGGCCGAGCATACCGACCGGTACGCATGCTGGGGAGGTGTGCGGACGAGATGGTTGCCGCGGGGCCGGTCCGGCTCAGTCCAGTACGCGCGCGAGGTAGGCCTGGAGCAGCACCCGGGTCTCGGCGACGATGGCCCGGTCGCCGGACGGGTCGGCACGGAAGGCGAGTTGGAGCAGGGCGTCGGCGGCCTCCACGCAGACCAGGATGGACCGCAGGAGATCGTCGTCGGGCTCGCGGTCCAGATGTCCGGCGAGCAGTTCGGTGAGCCGGCCCGCGACGCGCTGGTTGGCGTCGTCGGCCGGGTCGCCGTCGGGTGCGGGGGCTCCGAAGTCGATGAGGGAGAAGCCGGGGACCGCGCTCTTCATCGCCAGGTACTCGTCGAGCACGGCGTCGATGGCGCGCCGCCAGTCGCCGGCCGGGATGGTGACCAGCCGGGCGGTGATCCGCTCGGCGTAGCTGTCCAGGTTGCGGCGGGCCAGCGCGTCGGCCAGGGCCCGCTTGTTGGAGAAGAACCGGTAGACGGAGCCGATGGGAACTCCGGCGCGCACGGCCACGGCCCGGGTGGAGAGCTGCTCGTAGCCGGTTTCGTCGAGGAGTTCGGCGCAGGCGTCGAGTATCCGGGCGAGACGCTCGGCGCTGCGCTGCTGAACGGGGGCTCGGCGGAGGTTCGTGTTCGCATGGGGCACGGGTTCCATGATGCCGTGGGCCTCCTCGGCCGGGGGCGGGGGTGCGGCCCCGGACTCGGGCTCGGCCGGGGCGAGGGCGGCCCGGCTCAGGCGATCAGCAGGGCCAGTCCGCCGATCGTGTACGCGACCATCAGGACCAGGAGCGGCAGCTGGCCGGCTACGGCGCGGCCGGGCGGGAACAGCCGGACGGAGCGGTCGTGGGCGGCGACGACACCGAGGACATGGCCGAGGACGATCGCGAGGACCTGGAGCGTGGCGACGCCGCCCGGGCCCAGGGGTGGTTCGGGCGGTGCGGGATTGTCGGCGCCGAGTGCCACCATGACGGTACGTGGCCCTTCGGTGACGAACAGTGTGAAGTAGTGGGCCACCAGATAGCCGAGGGCGATCGGCACGAGGGAGTGCGCGAAGGCGGTGAGGGGATGCGCCAGTTGGCCGGACAGAAGCCGGGTGGCCCCGGCGCACAGGGCGTAGAGGGCGGCGACGAGGGCGACGGCGCCGAGGAGTCCGAGGGTGGCGGTGGTGGTACGGCCCAGGGCCGAGGTCTGGACGGTGGTGATCCAGGAGGGCGCGTCGGAGAAGCCGTCGTAGGCCGTGGAGCCGAGCATCACGCAGACGGTGGCGACGAGCCCGGGGAGCTGGGGCGTGGCGTCAAGTCCGTTGAACGGGGAGCGCAGGACGAGGCGGCGGTCGGCGGGGCGGCGGCCGAGCGGCGAGAGCCGGGCGAGGAGGCCCGAGTAGACCTCGAAGGCATCGGCCCGGCCGAACCAGCGGGCGCCGTACAGGGCGGCGCCCGTGAACTGGGCGGCGGAGAAGAGGCCGAGGAAGAGGAGCAGGGCGGTGGGTGAGGCGGGGTCGGGGGCGACGAGTTCGAGCCAGGTGAAGGCGAGGAGCCCCGCCGCCGCGGGCCACATCCCGACGCGCGGGGGCAGGGGCCGGCCCGCGGCCGGGTCGCGTCGGAGCACGCGGCAGCCGAGGAGGTGAAGGGTGCGCAGCGGGTTGAGCAGCTGCCAGACGGGGCCGAACAGCAGCGATGCGGGGACGAGCCCGACCCACAGGAGTACGTAGACGGCGCCCGGGGCCGGGTTGCGGTCCGGGTCGGCCGGGCCGAGGACGAGGTACAGCACGACCAGGAGCGCGGCGGCCAGGCCGAGCGCGCGGACCGCGATGCGGGTGGAGCGGGCGTCGGCCGCGCGCTGGACGGCCACCGGCAGGGGGCGGCCCGCCCGGTCGCCGCGGAACCGGGAGGCGGACCAGAGCAGGCCGAGCGCGAGGAAGGAGACGAAGAGCGCGGCGAAGGCTCCCGCGAAGGCGTAGAAGGGCGAGAGGGGCAGGTCGTGCTGGGCTCCGATGCCGTGGGCGAGGACGCTCACGGCACCGGAATCGTCGAGGGCCGTCACCGTACGACGAGTTGGGTCAGGAGCAGGTCGGTCTCGTGCGTCTCGACCTCGAAGAGCCCGGTGCGGTCGGCGGTGAAGGTGAGGGTGACGGTCCGGCCGGCGGGCAGCCGCGCCTCCTTGTCGTAGCCGTGGACGTGCAGGGTGTCGTCGCGGTCGCTGCGCACGAGGAGGCGCACGGTCCGGCCCTTCCTGACCTCGGTGCGCCCCGGGGCGGGGTCGACCTTGCCGTCGCGGATCGATATCTCCGCGGTGGCGTCGGGGGTGGAGGCGGGCGCGGGTGCGGGTGCCGAGGTGGCGCCGCCCAGCGTGGTGGCGGCCTGGACCGGGGCGGAGCCGACCGCCCAGGCGGTGTGGTCGTCGGCGTAGAGGCGGGCGGTGAGCCGGGTGCCGCCTCCGGCGGCGCGCAGGAGCGACTTGGGGAGGTGGAACCAGGTGCCGTAGACGCGGGCGAGGGGGTGGCCGTCGAGGAAGAGCCGGGCGTGGCCGCGTCCCAGGAGTGCGGCGCCGCCGACGCTGTCCGGGGTGAACCGGAAGTTGCGTACGGAGAGGTGGACGTTCCAGCCGTCCTCCGAGTCGGGCCGGGCAGTGACGGCGACTTCGGGGGCGCCCTGGGCGTCGACCTGGCGCAGCCGGTTGCCGGAGCCGTCGTCCGCGCTCAGGAGCCGGCCGTTGCTGCCGGTGGCCTGCTCATGGCTGGTGCCCGGCTTGTGGTGGGTGGTGGCCCGCCCCCCGCAGGCGCTCGCGCCCAGCAGGAGGGCGGCGGCGAGCAGGACGGCTGCGTACCCGCGTCCACGGGGCGGCGTCCATGCCCGGTTCGGGTGTCGGTTCACGATGGTTCCCCGTTCGGTTCCGCGGACGGTGGGGTGGACGAGGCAGGCCGGACAGGTTCCTTCGGAACCGACGCGCCGTCAGCACCGGTGACCGGATCCGCAGCGGCCTCCTCGCTCCTTCCCGCGTCTGCCGCCGCCGTCTCCGCGTCCGACGCCGCCTCCGCGCGCTCACCGTGTCGGGCAGCGGCCACGACGGCCCACACCACCCAGACCAGGCCGAGCAGTCCCCGTACCCAGGCCGGGCTCAGCGGGATCCACGGGATCATGAAGACACCCTTGTCCAGCGCGTCGAGCAGCGTCAGCCCGCCCAGCGCCACCGTGGTCCAGCCCAGCCCCGGACGCTCCCGGCGCAGCACCAGCCCGATGCCCGTCCACCAGAGCCCCGTCAGCAGCAGCGCGAGGGCGGGCACATAGCCGGAGGCCAGACCCATGGTCGACCCGGCCACGTCCAGTACGAGGCCGATGAGTCCGAGGACCGTGGCGGCCGTGGCGAGCCGGTCGGCCCGCAGCCGACGCCACCACAGCACCCCGCCGACCAGCACCAGCACCACCGCGATGCCGAGGGACGCCTGTACCTCGACGCGCTCGATGCCGCGCGCCCCGTACCAGTCGCAGCCGGCCGGCAGCCGGCGCGCCTGCACGTTGTAGTCGGCGCAGACAAGCAACTGGGCGAGCTTGACGGGCTCCCCCACCAGCCGGTCGGTGCCGCCGGTGACGGAGCCCCGCCCGGACCCGCACGAGGGCAGGGAGCGCGGGGTGGACGCGCCCGCGTCGGACTGCCAGCAGTTGCCCGCTCCCTGGCCGTCCCACCACACGTCGGCGCCGTTGGGGCGCGAGCGGCCCTGCTTGTCGGTGCCGAGGTGGTTGTCCGCGTACCGGTTGTGGTGCGAGGTGTCGGTCTGCTTGCCGAGGGCGTCCTCGCCGCGGATGAAGGCGGGCACGGCGCTCAGGAAGAAGGCGGCGCGCTTCTGCCCGTAGACCCAGTTGTTCTCGTAGAGGTTCCAGTTGCCGCCCGCGGTGATGATGCCGGTGCCGGGGGGCATGGAGATCTGCGGGCAGACCACCCCGTCCTCGTAACCGCGCTCGACGGGCGGCTTGGCGCAGGTGCCGTCGGCGACGTACGGGTAGTAGTCGGCGTTGTTGTCGTGGATCAGGTTGCGCTCGAAGCGGGCGTGGTTCTGCGGCAGCCCGGGGTGGCCGGGGAAGGCGCTGTCCATCGAGGCGCCGCCCATGTTGTGGTCGAACTCGTTGTCGTGGACGTAGACGGAGTCGCCCGCCGTGCCCGAGTAGCCGACCATGTTGTGGTGGCTGCGGCAGCCGGTGATCTCGATCGAGTAGCGCGGCACCTCGTAGCCGTAGCCGTCGTTGATGTCCGACGCGCTGCCCGGGTAGATGCCGGAGTCGCCGTTGCCGTAGGACTCGCAGTTCTTGTACAGGCCGTGGTCGCTGGCGAAGGTCAGGAAGCCGTACTCGTCGTTCCACCGGGTCAGGACGTCGTCGATGACGAAGCCGTCCTGGGCCAGGATGTACAGCGAGTTGAACGTGGTGCGCTGGGCGGTGAAGTTCTTGAAGTAGACGCCGTCGGAGCCGTCCGCGCGGACCGCGTTGAGCTTCTGGTACTTGGCGTCGATGACGACGTCCGTGCGCGCGGCGCCGGTGCCCTCGATCTGGAGGTCCTTCTTGCCGAGGATCGCCACCAGGTTCTGGTTGTGCGGGCACTTCGCCTGCTGTTCGTAGCTCAGGATCTGATAGCCGAGCTGCGAGTTGGGGGCCTTCAGCCGGGCGCACTCCCCCTTCGGCGCCGGGAGCGAGGGCTCCTCCTCGTAGAGGCCGGGCAGGATCGCGATGTTCTTCCCGGGCCCGGTGACGGCGTCGACGGCCTGCTGGAGATGGCGGTAGCCGGACTTCCGGCACCGGTCGAAGAGCGTCAGGTTCCTGGCCCGCAGGGCGTCCGGGAAACCGGATATCCGGCGCTCGAAGTCGGCCCGGTCGCTCTTGCAGACCAGGAGATCGGGTTCGCCCGTGCGGTACGTGGGAACGCTGCCGGTGCCGTCGGGCAAGGTGACCGGCCGTTCCTCGTGCGCCTGGGCGGCCGGGGCCGCGAGCAGGGCGGCCGCGAGCGCCGCCAGAACCACCAGAAGTCTTCGTGTCCACGACATGAGCCGGAGAGTAGAGCATTGTTCATCTTTTGGAACCCCCCTGTGCCGCACGAATGCCGTTGACTCCCGGCGCTTCGATTCCTACGGTTAAGCATAGGATTCCAGGATTCTCATGCACCGGGAGCACATATGAGCGGCATCGAGCAGGCGCGGAAGACGGCGGAAGGGCTCGCGCACTCCGCCGGATTCGGCAATCAGCACAGCTCGGAAGCGGTGCCGGGAGCGCTGCCGCACGGCCGCAACTCGCCCCAGCGCGCCCCGCTGGGGCTCTACGCGGAGCAGCTCAGCGGTTCGGCCTTCACCGAGCCGCGCGTCAGCAACCGCCGCTCCTGGCTCTACCGGATCCGGCCCTCGGCGGCCCACCCGCCGTTCACCCGGACCGACAACGGCACCCTGCGCACCGCCCCGTTCACCGAGAGCGTCCCCGACCCCAACCGGCTGCGCTGGGACCCGCTCCCGGAGCCCGCGCCCGGCACGGACTTCCTTTCCGGTCTGTGGACGCTGGGCGGGAACGGCAACGCCGCCGAGCGCAGCGGAATGGCCGTGCACCTCTACGCCGCCAACACCGCCATGACCGACCGGGTGTTCAGCGACAGCGACGGCGAGCTCCTCATCGTCCCCGAGCACGGCGGTCTCCTGCTGCGCACCGAGCTGGGCCTGCTGCGCGCCGAACCGGGCCATGTGGCACTGATCCCGCGCGGTGTCCGCTTCCGGGTCGAACTGCTCGACGCCACCGCCCGCGGCTACGTCTGCGAGAACTACGGCAGTCCCTTCGTCCTCCCCGACCTCGGCCCGATCGGCGCCAACGGCCTGGCGAACGCCCGGGACTTCCTCGCCCCGGTCGCCGCGTACGAGGACGTGGAGCGCCCGGTCGAGGTGGTCAACAAGTACTGCGGCAACCTCTGGTCGGCGACGTACGACCACTCGCCGCTGGATGTGGTCGCCTGGCACGGCAACCACACCCCGTACGTCTACGACCTGCGCCGGTTCAACGTCATCGGCTCGATCAGCTACGACCACCCGGACCCGTCGATCTTCACGGTGCTGACCTCGCCCTCGGACACCCCCGGCCTGGCCGGGGTCGACTTCGTGGTGTTCGCGCCGCGCTGGCTGGTGGGCGAGGACACCTTCCGGCCGCCGTACTTCCACCGCAACGTCATGAGCGAGTACATGGGCCTGATCGAGGGCGCGTACGACGCGAAGACGGCCGGAAAGGGCGGCTTCGTACCCGGCGGCGGCTCCCTGCACAACATGATGTCGGCGCACGGACCGGACCGGGAGACCTTCGAACGGGCGAGCACGGCGGAGCTGAAGCCGCAGAAGATCGACGACGGTCTGGCCTTCATGTTCGAGACCCGCTGGCCGGTCACCGCGACCGGGCAGGCGGCGACGGCCGGACACCTCCAGCACGGCTACGACGACGTGTGGCAGGGTCTGAGCCGCAACTTCAGGCCGTAAGGGCCCCCGTGCCACTCCAGGCCGCAAGGGCCACGTGCCGCAGCGACGACGAATGCAGGTGACCCAGGTGCCGCAGCCCTCTCCGACACCCCCCGCGGCCCCGGGAGCCGCCTTCGCGCCCGACTCGCTGGTCCTGAACCGCAAGCTCCCGCTGTGGTACCAGGTCTCACAGTCGTTGCGGGCCTCGATACTGGGCCGCACCGCGGACGCCACCCTGCGGCTGCCGACCGAGGAACAGCTCGCCGCGCACTACGGCGTCAGCGTCCTCACGATGCGGCAGGCACTCAAGGAGCTGGAGACGGAGGGGCTGATCAGCCGGCACCGGCGGCGCGGCACCTTCATCGAGCCCCGCGCACGCAGGGTGTCGCCGGTGCGGCTGATGGGTTCGATCGACGCGATCGTCGCCCAGCAGTCGGGCGAGCGCACCACCCTGCTCGAACACGGCCCGTCCCCGGTGCCGGGCGATGTCGCGGAGTACTTCCCCGGCTGCCCCGAAGTCATCGGCTACCGGCGCCTGCGGTGCGAGGAGGACACCGGCGAGCCGACCAACTGGGCGCAGAACTGGGTCCATCCGGAGGCGGCGGCCGGAATCGACCCCGCCGACCTCGAACGCTGGCCGATGACCAAGGTGCTGCGCGACCGTGCCGGCGTCCCGATCGCCCGGATCACCGACACGGTCGAGGCCCGGCTCGCCGACCCGGCCACCGCCGGACTGCTCCGGGTCCCGCTGCTCAGCCCGATCCTGTACTACACGGGCGTGGCGTACGACGAGAGCGGCCGGGTGGTCGATGTGGCGCAGATCCGCTACCGGGGCGACCGGTTCTCCTTCTCGGTCACGGTGGAGACCCACTGACGGAAGCGGCGGCGGCCCGGTCCCGGCAGGCGCCCTGCCGGGACCCGTGGCGGCGCCGTTACGATGCCGGGGACGGCGGCAGACGTGGCGACGGGGAGGACGACACGGTGGCAGCTCCGGCAGCGGCCGGCTCCGGCGAGGGCCCGCGCAGCCCGCTCCTCGACGACCTCATGCCCTGGTCGGTGCGGCCGCTCAGGACCGGGCGTCCCTGGGTGACCGCCCCCGACGCGGGCTCCCTCAGGGCCCGTTGGGAGCGGCTCGTCCGGGCCCCCGACGCCGAGCGCGAGCGGCTCTTCGGGCCCACCCGTACGCGCGGCCCGCAGACCCCGGTGGCGGCCCTGCCCGGGCAGTCCACCGGGACCGGCCGCTTCGCCCGTGAGCCGGGCCCGTGCCCGGAGCCGGTACGGATCCTGCACGGGCCGTTCGACGAGCAGTGGCTGCTCCCCGACCACCGGCTGATCGACGTGGCCCGGCCCGAACTGTGGCGGGTCGCCGACGGGCACCAGCTCTTCCTCCTCGAGCACGGCCGGGTGCCCCAGGACACCGGCCCCGCCCTCTCGGTGACCGCGCTGCTCCCCGACGGCCACTCCCCCGCCGGGCGGCCCGGCCGGATCCGTCCGCTGTTCCGGCGCCCCGGCGGCGGCGAACCCAATCTGGCCCCCGGGCTGCTCGGCCTGCTGAGGGCCCGCCACGGGGACGCGGTCACCGCCGAGTCGGTACTGGCCTGGATCCTCGCGGCGGCCCGCCGCACTCCGGACGGCTGCGCGGTGCCGCTGCCCGCGGACACCGCGCGCTGGTCGGCGGGCGTGGAGCTGGGGCGCGAACTGCTGCGGGTCCAGTTGCGCGGGGCGCGGGACGGGGAGCGCCCCCGGCTGCCGGGCGGCCGGCGTCCCTACGTGCGGGCCGCTGTGCCGCCCGCCCCGTCGGAGCTCTCCTACGATGCCGGGGAGCAGGTGCTGAACCTCGGTACGGGCCGCATCTCGCCGGTGCCCGCCGGTGCGTGGGAGTTCCGGGTGGGCGGCGTACGGGTGCTGGAGATGTGGTTCGGCCGCCGGACGGCGGCGCCCGGGGCCGGCGGCCTGGAGGCCGTACTGCCCCGCGCCTGGCCGCAGGAGTGGACGTCGGAGCTGCTGGAGCTGATCACGCTGCTCGCCCTGCTCGCCGAACTGCGGCCGCGGCAGGAGGAACTGGTGGCTGGTCCGGAGATCGGTGTGCCCGAACTGCGGGCGGCGGGGGTCCTGCCGGTGCCGGTGGCGGCCCGGCGTCCGGCGTCCGTGCTCGACCACCAGGAGGAGGGCCCGGACGGCCAGTTCGCGCTGCTGTGAGCCGGGCCGTCCGGCGCGCCCGCCCTTTCGCACGCGGCCGGAAGAGACCGGCGCCCGCCCCACACGCGCTGACGAACGAGCTCAGCGCCCGGGCGAGCGCCCGAAGAGGCCGGCGTCCGCCCCCACACGCTGACGAACGGGCCGGGCGCCCGCCCCGCACGCGCCCGAAAGAACCAGCGCCCGCCCTACGCGCTCGCGAACGAGTCCAGCACCCGGGCGAGCGCCCGGTCGAACACGGCGTCCAGATCGATCGGTCCGGGGTCCTCGGCGAATCCGGCCGCCATCCGCGGGTACTTCCCGGTCATGATCTGGCTGATCAGGTACCCGGTGCGCGCGGCCTGCTCCTGCTCCTCGGACCAGGGCAGCGACCGGCTGCGCTCCGCCGTGGCGATCTCGTTGGCGGTGTAGGTGGTGACGACGCCGTTGAGCATGGCGATGAGTTCCATCTTCTCGCCGAACCGCGCGTCGACCCCGTCCAGGCAGCTCAGCGCGTACTCCAGGTACCGCAAGGCGTTCGGGCTGAACCCGTAGACCGGCGACATCAGCCGGGGCACCCAGGTGTGGCGGTGCATCATTCCCCGGGCCTGGTGGGCGAGGGCGAGAAGATCGGCGCGCCAGTCACCGGACGGGTCCGGGTACTCGTAGCCGGCACTGACCGCGTCGAGCATCAGCTCGTGCAGGTCCTCCTTGCGGGGGACGTAGTTGTAGAGCGACATGGTGCCGCAGCCGAGTTCGGCCGCCACCTTCCGCATCGACAGCGCGTCGAGCCCCTCCGCGTCCGCGATGCGCACGGCGGCCGCCGCGATGTCCGCCCGGCTGAACGCGGGCTTGGGGCCACGCCCCGCACGCTCGGGACGCGCCCAGATCACTTCCGGTACTGCGGGTCGCCCCACCATTGATCATCACCTCGATCACCATGGTAGTTACGTACACCGTACGTAGTGCGGTACCGTTGCGGCATGACAACTACGTACGCTGTACTTAGTGAAGGTCTGGAGAAGCGCTTCGGCGACGTCCACGCGCTGCGCGGCCTCGATCTGGCCGTCGCCGAAGGCACCGTCTGCGGGGTGCTGGGGCGCAACGGCGCCGGCAAGACCACCGCCGTCCGCGTCCTCACCACGCTGACCGCACCCGACGGCGGCAGCGCCCGGATCGCGGGCCACGACGTGGTGCGGGAGGCCGGGGCCGTCCGGGCGGCGATCGGCGTCACGGGGCAGAGCGCCTCCGTCGACGGCGAGCTGTCCGGCCGGCAGAATCTGCGGCTCTTCGCCAGGCTGCTCAAGTACCGGGGCGAGGTGGCCCGCACCCGGGCCGACGAGCTCCTCGAACGCTTCGAGCTGACCGACGCCGCCGACCGCCCGGCCCGCACCTACTCGGGCGGGATGCGCCGCCGCCTGGATCTCGCCGCCAGTCTGCTGGCCCGCCCGCAGGTGCTGTTCCTGGACGAACCGACCACCGGACTCGACCCGCACAGCCGCAACCAGATCTGGGCGGCGGTACGGGAGCTGGCGGGCCGCGGCACCACCGTCCTGCTCACCACGCAGTACCTGGAGGAGGCCGATCAGCTGGCCGACGACATCGTGCTCGTCGACAGCGGCCGGGCCGCCCACAGCGGCAGCCCCGCCGAACTGAAGGCCAGGATCGGCAGTTACGCCGAGGTGGTCGTCGCGCACGCATCCGCGCTCGGACCCGCCGCGGCGGTGCTGGACCAGCTGACGGGCACCGAGCCGGTGCTCGACCACGAGCGGCGCACGGTGGGCGCGGTCACCACGGACCCCTCGCTCACCCTGCCCCGGATCGTCCGCGAACTGGACGCGGCGGGCGCGGCGGCGATCGACGCGAGTCTGCGCCCGCCCACCCTCGACGAGGTCTTCCTGCGCCTGACCGGACGCGGCACCCCCATCAAGGAGACGGCAGCATGAGTACCGACGCGCTCGTGACGGAACGACGGACGACGGACGCCACCGCACCCACGCACACACCCGTGGCGGACGGCCTGGCCGTGCTCGGCCGCCATCTGCAACGGATCAAGGCGACCCCGGGTGTCCTGATCCTCACCCAGACCATGCCGATCACGATGCTGCTGTTCTTCGGGTACGTCTTCGGCAGCGCCCTGGCCGTCCCCGGCCGGGAGTACCGCGCCTTCCTGGTGCCGGGACTGCTGGCGGCGACCGCGGCGAACGGCGTCATGACGGGCATGTTCCAGTCGGCGCAGGACTGCCACCGGGGCGTGATGGACCGGTTCCGGACCCTGCCGATGAGCCGGTCCGCCGTGCCGTTCGGGCAGACCGCGGCCGATGTGCTGACCACGGCCGTCGGCCTGGTCCCGCTGATGCTGGTCGGCCTCGCCGTGGGCTGGCGGATCGAGGGCGGCCCGGCCGCCGCGGTGGGCGCGTTCGGCCTGCTGCTGCTGTTCCGGTTCGCGACGTCATGGGTGGGCTGCTGGCTGGGGCTCCTGATCCGGAACGAGGAGGCCGCCGGGCAACTGGGCGCGTCCACGTTCATCCTGCCGCTGCTCTCCAGCGCGTACATCCCGACCGACAACCTGCCGGGCTGGCTGCGCACGCTCGCGGAGTGGAATCCGATCAGCGCCGTCGCCGCGGCCGCCCGCGACCTCTTCGGCAACGCCGCACCGGCCGCCGACGCCGCCTGGCCGGTCGCCCACCCGGTGGCCGGAACGCTGCTGTGGTCGGCGGTACTGCTCGCGGTCGCCGTGCCGCTGTCCGTACGCCTCTACTCGCGCGGCGGCGAATGACGACGCCGGGGCACCGGCTCAGCCGGGCAGTGCGACCGGCCGGTCCAGTGTGCCCAGCAGGGCGACGAAACCCGACTCCAGGAAGGCACCGAGGGCGTCGAGGGCGTCCGGCTCGTCGAGCGGCCAGTTGGTGACGGCTTCCTCGGCGAAGGCCATCCAGGCCCGGGCGGCGACCGGCAGCCGGGGCGAGTCCGGCATTCCGAGCCGTCGCTGACCCTCCACCACGCGCCGGGCCACGAGGGTGCGCGTGGACTCGACGATGTCCTCCACGGCGGGATGGCTGCCTGCGGCGCCACGGACCAGCGCGAGATAGACCCTGCGGTGCTCCGTGACGTACGCCGTGAAGCAGGCGATGAAGGACCGCAGCCAGGCGACGGGCTCCAGCGAGGGGTCCGGCTCCATGGCTGCGGCGAAGTCGTCGCACTCCCGCTGCACCATGGAGCGGTAGAAGTCGCGCTTGGAGTCGAAGTAGTGGAAGAGCAGCCCCCGGGAGATCCCGGCGCGGCGTGCCACATCGTCGGTGGAGAGTTCGTCCAGCGAGCGATCGGAGAGCATGTCCACGCCAATCGTGACCAACTGCGCCCTTCGTTCGTCGGGACTCAGGCGCGCGGCTCGCTTCTCGGGCATGCGGACAGTGTAGAAGTACTTCGGCACCGAATTACCTCGGAGCCCACCGCACCGGCGGGCAAGAGGCTCACGCGGACATGGCGACGCGCCACTGCCGGCTCCGGGGATGACGGAAGAGCGGGCAGCAGCGCGAGGCCGGGACCGGGGCGTCGGGTCAGCGGCGGCTGCCGAAGAGCGAGCGCCGCAGTCGCCGCAGCGGAGCGAAGAGCGAGACCCTCGCGCTCTTGCTCCGGCGGGTGTGCGCGACATCGCGCGAGGTGAGCTCGAGCATCAGCAGCGTCGCCTCCGCGGACTCACGCTGCGGGACGGCGGGGCCGCCCAGCACTGCGAGATGGCGGTCGAGGCGCGAACTCGTCGCACCGCTCCCGCATGTAATGGCAGGCACGCGTGGCCTGCTGCGCATCGTTATCTGTTCCATGTCACTCCCCACCCGTACGAGGGCACCCGGCCCGGGCAGGTTAACCCTATCGCCCCGCGGCGACACGCGTGTATCCCGGGCACAGGATTGAGCACACACATACGGAGGTTGACGACCTGTCTGCGAATCTGCCCGATTCCAGGGCGAGTTGGACAGATCGTCAACCTCCTCACGGATCAGGCCCATCGGAGCCGCCCACCGGAAGGGGCCCTGACCTGCAAGGCTCCTGCGGCAGGCGGCACGACGGGCGCCGCGCACAGCTCGGACGACGCCCGCGCCGATCAGTCGAGCGAGTTGAGGACGGGCAGATAGCCACCGGACTGCCCGGCGGCGAAGGGGTGGTACGACTCGCCGATGTTGAGCCAGTTGAGACTGTGCAGCCAGGCGCTCCCGGAGCAGATCTCGTGCCCGGTGAACGGCCCGGCGACATCACCGAAGGTGAATCCGTGGTCGGCGGCACGCTTGGCGGTGGCCGCGTTGAGGTAGTCGGAGGCGCCGTTGATGGCGGTGCGCACCTTGTCGCTCAGACCGACGACGCAACTGCCGCCGATCTTGTAGAAGCGGGGATAGCCGAGCACGACGACATGGGCGGACGGAGCTTTGGCGCTGATCGCGTCGTACACCGAGTCGAGCCGGCCGGGCAGCGTGGAGTCCACATAGCCGCGGGCGGTGGCGATCCGGTTGAGGCAGGTGGCCTCCGACTGGAGGACACAGGTCGTCATGACGTCGGCGAATCCCGCGTCGTTGCCGCCGATGGAGATCGAGACGAGGTCGGTCGAGGCGGTGAGCGGTCCCAGCTGACTCGCGGTCACGTCGTTGGTGCGGGCGCCCGAGCAGGCGGTGAAGGCGAAGGAGGCGGGAGCGTGGGCGGCCGCCCAGAGCGAGGGGTAGGCCACGGTGCTGCGCTTGCAGTCACCGCTGGAGCTGATGTAGCTGCCGGAGCCGACTCCCGAGGAGTAGGAGTCGCCCAGCGCGACATAGTCGACGGCTTGGACGGACGGTGCGGCGTTCGCGGTGGCCGCCCCGGTCAGGGCGATGACGGCGCCGAGCAGGAGTGAGGACGACAACGCCATGAGTCTGGTGATCTTCATGGAAGCTCCCTTGGACCGGCCGGCAGGATCTCTGCCACATCCGTGGTAGCAGCAGCGAAGCCCATTCCGGAAGTGTCCATGCCAACTCGATCGGGTGAGCTTTCACCGCCGGTTCCCTGAGTTCGTGTCATATCGGCGCACCGGGCCCGCAGCCACGGCGCGAGCCGGACCGGAACAGCGGGTGACGAAACCTGGGTGCGCCGGATACACACGTGCCGGATCATGGGCGGCATGTCTGCCAACCCCGAGTCCGCGCTGCCGATCCGGCTCACCGTCGACGACAGCGACTCGCCGTCCGACGTCGTCGACGCGCTGTTCCTCGGCCGCTTCGCGACGGGCGAGCAGCCGTACTCGCACAGCTCCTCCCTCGACCGGGTGAGGAAGAGCGCCACGCTGCTGCCCGAGGGGGCGAAGGTGCTGCGCGCCGCCCGTGACGACGACCGCAGCGCCACGCTGGCCGAGGGCGAGGGCTGGACCCTGCTCGTCTCGCGGTGGAACCGCGGAGCCGACGTCACAGTCACCGCGACCGGTCCGGAACTGGCCCGCAAGGTGCTCGACGAGGCCACGGAAGGCGCCCAGGACGAGCCGGAGCCCCAGCCGGAGAACGTGACGATGGGCTTCTGGTACGTCTCACCGCGCCGCGGCCCGCACCGCACGACCCGTCAGATCGCGGCCGGCACATGGGACGAGGTCCGCTCCAACTACACCGCGCCCGTGGCCACCGCCATGGACCGGCTGATGAAGGTCACCCCGGACGACATCGCGGGCCGGCTGCTCCTGCTGCACGGCCCGCCCGGGACCGGCAAGACGTCCGCCCTGCGCACCCTGGCCCGGTCCTGGCGGGACTGGTGCCAGGTCGACTGCGTGCTCGACCCCGAGCGGCTCTTCAACGACGTCGGCTATCTGATGGACATCGCGATCGGCGAGGACGACGGCAGCGCGAAGGGCCGCTGGCGCCTGCTGCTCCTGGAGGACTGCGACGAGCTGATCCGCGGCGAGGCCAAGCACACGGCCGGCCAGGCTCTGTCGCGGCTGCTGAACCTCACGGACGGGCTGCTGGGCCAGGGCCGGAACGTGCTGGTGGGCGTGACGACCAACGAGGACCTGGAACGGCTGCACCCGGCGGTCGTCAGGCCCGGCCGCTGCCTGGCACGCATCGAGGTGGGGCCGCTGACCCGCGAGGAGTCGGTGGCCTGGCTCGGTACGGAGGAGGGCCTGGGCCGGGACGCGGCCCGCGAGGGCACGACCCTGGCGGAGCTGTACGCACTGCGCCGCGGCACGGGCCCGGCGTCGGTCCCCAAGCAGGACTCGGGGGCTGACGCGGGTCTTTACCTCTGAGCCCCGTTCCGGCCCTCACCTCAATCCGCGTACACCGCCCGCACCGCGTCCTGCGCCAGCTCCAGGGCCCGCGCCCGGGACATCCCCAGCCGCCGGGCCTGCTCCGCGTACTCACGTGCGGCGGCGGCCGCGTGGCGTTCGGCGGCGTCGCCCGCAGCGGCGACGAACGTCCCGTTGCGGCCCCGCGTCTCGATCACCCCGTCCGCCTCCAGGGCCCGGTAGGCCTTGGCGACGGTGTTGGCCGCCAGGCCCAGCTCCTCGGCGAACCCTCGGACGGTCGGGAGCTTGTAGCCGACCGGCAGCGCGCCGGAGCGGGCCAGTTCGGAGATCTGCGTGCGCAGCTGCTCGTACGGAGCGGTGCCGGAATCCGGGTCAACGGCGATCTTCAGAGTCACGGGCCGATTCTGCCCCACCGCCGGAAACTCGGGGGCGGACGGGCCGGACCACCGGGTACGGTCCGGGCCATGACTGTCATCGTGCGCGATTTCCGGCCCGCCGACGCCGAGGACTGGGTGCGGGTGAGACGCGCGGCGCTCCCGTTCATGGTCATCACACCGGAGCGGGTGGTCTTCGACCTGGCCACCGCCCATCCCGGCAAGCGCTACCGGATGCTGGTCGCGGAGGAGAACGGCGAGGTCATCGGGACGGCGCAGGTCGGGCTGGCCCACGAGAGTCCCGAGCCGGGGCAGGCGTTCTGCAACACGTTCGTCCACCCGGAGCGGACCGCCCGGGGCGCGGGCACGCTGCTGATGCGCACGGCCGAGGAGTCTCTGGCCCTGGCCGGCGCGGCCTCGGTCTACACCTGGGTGCTGGACACCCCCGCCGACCTGGCCTTCGCCGCAAAGCACGGATATGCGCCGAGCCGGCCTGCCTACTTCTTCCATCTCGACCTGGCGGGCGCCACGCTGCCGCCCCGTCAGGAACTGCCGGCCGGTGTCGAGCTGCGCACGGCTGCCGATTTCGCCGACGATCCGCGCCCGCTCTTCGAGGCGGATGCCGAGACCACCGCGGACGAGCCCAGCGACACACCGGCCCTGCTGACGGACTACGAGGAGTGGCTGACGGAGACCTGGCGCAGCCCCGGCCTCGACCACGACCTCACCTCGGTCGTGGTGGCCGACGGTGAGGTGGCGGCGTTCAGCCTCGCGGAGACCGACGGAGTGGACCGCTACTGGTCGGGGATGACCGGCACCCGGCGGGCGTACCGCGGCCGCGGGCTGGCGAAGCTCGCGAAGAACGACTCGCTGCACCGGGCGCGCGCCGCCGGGTACACCGACGCCTACACCGGCAACGATGCCGGCAACGGTCCGATGCTTGCGGTCAACCGCTGGTTCGGCTACGAACTCTGTGCCACGGAGGTGCGCCATGTCCGCAAACTCGGCTGAGCCCGGACCGACGGCTGAGCCCGGACCGACAGCTGGATGCGGACCGACGGCTGAGCCCGGACCGACGGCTGGATCCGGACCGACGGCTGAGCCCCGACTGACGGTCGTCCTGGTCAAGGCCGGAAAGACCAAGATCAGGTATCCCGCCACCCTGGTCGCCGACGACGGCAACCGGATCACGGTCCGGGCACCCTGGGCCGCCCCGGGGGTCCGCGACTTCGGCTTCGTACGCTTCGAGCCGGGCGATGTCTTCACCGAGCACTACTGGCGCGACGCCTGGTTCGCCGTGAAGGAGGTGCGCAGCGGCGCCGGCGTGCTCAAGGGCTGGTACTGCGACATCACCCGCCCCGCGGAGATCCAGGACGGGGCTCTTCTGGTCGAGGACCTGGATCTCGACCTGTGGGTGTCGGCGGACCGCTCCGCCGTACTGCGGCTGGACGAGGACGAGTTCGAAGAGAGCGGACTGGCCGGGCGCGATCCGGCGGCGGCCCGGGAGGCCGTTCGGGCCCTGGACGGCCTGGAACGGATGGCCCGCGCGGAGGGTCTGGCCGGACTGCTCTCCGGGCCTTCGGAACGCGCCTGCGAGGACGATCAGTTGACTTAGAGTTCTCAGGTCGTTGCCCGCCGGTGACCTGAGAAGGATGCACGGACTATGCCCACTGAGACGTTCGAGTTCCAGGTGGAAGCGCGTCAGCTTCTGCAGATGATGATTCATTCGATCTACTCGAACAAGGACGTGTTCCTGCGTGAACTCGTCTCCAACGCCTCCGACGCGCTCGACAAGCTGCGGCTCGAAGCGCTCCGCGACGACGCGCTCGGCGCGGACGTGTCCGACCTCCACATCGAGCTCGAAGCCGACCGCCCGAACCGGACGCTGACCGTGCGGGACAACGGCATCGGGATGTCGCACGACGAGGTGGTCAAGCTCATCGGGACCATCGCGAACTCGGGTACGGCCGCGTTCCTGAAGGACCTCAAGGAGGCCAGGGACGCCGGGGACGGCGCTGCGGCCGAAGGCCTGATCGGCCAGTTCGGTGTCGGCTTCTACTCCAGCTTCATGGTGGCCGACGAGGTCGTCCTGCTGACCCGGCGGGCGGGCGAGGACCGGGGCACCCGCTGGACGTCGACCGGTGAGGGCACGTACACGATCGAGACCGTCGACGAGGCCCCCCAGGGCACCACGGTCACTCTCCGGCTCAAGCCGGAGGACTCCGAGGACCAGCTCCACGACTACACGTCTCCATGGAAGATCAGGGAGATCGTCAAGCGGTACTCGGACTTCATCACCTGGCCGGTGCGCATGGTTCCGGAGCCCGTCGGCGTGGGCTCCGGGGAGGGGGACGAGGACGGTGACACGGCGCGCGAACCCGAGACCATCAACTCGATGAAGGCACTGTGGGCCCGCTCGCGCGACGAGGTCACGGACGACGAGTACCACGAGCTGTACAAGCACATCAGCCATGACTGGATCGCCCCGCTCGAAACCATCCGGCTCCAGGCCGAGGGCACCTTCGAGTACCAGGCTCTGCTGTTCGTCCCCTCGCACGCGCCCCAGGACCTCTTCGTGCAGGGGTACAAACGCGGCATCCAGCTCTATGTGAAGCGCGTCTTCATCATGGACGACTGCGAGGCGCTGATGCCGTCGTACCTGCGCTTCGTCAAGGGCGTCGTCGACGCGCAGGACCTGTCGCTCAACGTGTCGCGCGAGATCCTCCAGCAGGACCGCCAGATCCAACTGATGCACCGGCGGCTGGCGAAGAAGGTGCTGTCGGCGGTCAAGGACATGATGTCCGGCGATCCGGAGCGCTACGCCACGTTCTGGCGGGAGTTCGGCCGCGTGGTCAAGGAGGGGTTGCTGAGCGACTTCGAGAACCGCGACGCCATCCTCGGTGTCGCCTCCTTCGCCACGACCCACGACAAGGAGGAGCCGGCCACGCTACGGCAGTACGTGGAGCGGATGAAGGACGGCCAGGAGCACATCTACTACCTCACGGGCGAGTCCCGGGAGGCGATCGAGAACTCCCCGCACATGGAGGCGTTCCGGGCCAAGGGCGTCGAGGTGCTGCTGCTGACGGATCCCGTCGACGAGGTGTGGGTGGAGGCGGAGCCCGAGTTCGGCGGCAAGAAGCTGCGGTCGGTCGCCAAGGGCGAGGTCGACCTCGGTACGGAGGAGGAGAAGAAGGAGGCCGCGACCGAGAGGGAGAACCGTCAGCAGGAGTACGCGGATCTGCTCAGCTGGATGACGGAGCGGCTGAGCGGGACCGTCAAGGACGTGCGGCTCTCCTCGCGCCTGACCGTCTCACCCGCCTGCATCGTCTCGGACACGCACGATGTGACACCCGCCCTGGAGAGCATGTACCGCGCCATGGGGCAGCCCGTCCCCCAGGTGAAGCGCATCCTCGAACTCAACCCCGAGCACCCGTTGGTCGGCGGCCTCAACCGGGCGTACGCCGGGCGAGGCGGGGACACCGGCTCCGGTCTGGAGGAGACGGCCGAACTCCTCCACGATCTGGCGCTGCTGGCCGAGGGCGGCGAGCTGGGCGACCCGTCGCGCTTCGTCCGGCTGATGGCTGACCGCCTGGAGCGCACGCTCTGAAGCCTGCCGGTCCCTGATCCGCCGGAC
>NZ_JAELVH010000500.1 GCF_019399235.1 Streptomyces poriferorum
GGTGACGGGGGCGTCGGCGAGGGGGACGTGAGCGGGGCCGGCCTCGATCTGCGGACCGTTCCCGAGCCGCGCGCCGGTATGGCCGGGCTCTCGTTTCCGTACCAGGTAGTCGCCGCTGTGGCGCTGTCCGTGATCGGGCTCATCGCCTGCGTGCAGCTGGCGATGGTGTTCCTGCACGTCGCCCCCTCCAACACGCTGACCAAGCAGCACGGCGAGGCGGTCGACCAGTGGATCTATCCCGAGTTCGAGCAGAACTGGAAGCTCTTCGCACCCAATCCCCTGCAGCAGAACATCGCCGTGCACGTGCGCGCCGAGATATCCGGCGCCGACAAGCGTCGGACCACCCCCTGGATGAGCCTGTCGGGCGAGGACGGCAAGGCGATACGCGGAAATCTGCTGCCCAGCCATGTCCAGCAGAACGAACTCCGCCGGGGCTGGGACTTCTATCTCGGCTCGCACGACAGCCAGAACCGGGCCAACGGACTGCGCGGCAAACTCTCCGAGCAGTACATTCGGCGCATCGTGATGCTGCGCCTCAGTGAGCACGACTACGGCGGCGACGTCCTGAGAATCCAGGTCCGGTCCGAGACCCGTTCCGTCGCGGCCCCCGTGTGGAGCAGCGAGAAGATCAGCACCAAGCCGTCCTACCGGGTACTGCCCTGGTGGACCGTCACCGCGGCCGATCTACCCGAGGGCTCGGCCACCTCCAAGGAGGCGGACCAGTGAGCACACCCGGCTCCGACCACACGCTCGCCCGCGGTATCCAGCGCATCACGGCCGCTTCTCTGGGGCCGTACCAGAGTGCCGTCGTCCGGATCGGCATCTCCGCCACGTACTTCCTGTTCCTGCTGCGCGAGATTCCGCACCGGCACGAGATGTACGGCCCCGAGGCCCCGTGGCGCTGGGACATGGCGCAGCAGCTCATCTCCGGAAACCAGGCCTTCACCACACTGATGTGGTCGGACAGCGCCGTCTGGTTCGAGATCGTGTACGCGCTGGCGCTGGTCGCCTCCGCGCTGCTGCTGGTGGGCTGGCACACCCGGGCCATGTCCGTCCTCTTCATGGTCGGCGTGCTGTCCCTGCAGAACCGCAGCATCTTCATGGGCGACGGCGGCGACAACGTCATCCACCTGATGGCGATCTACCTGGTGCTGACTCGATGCGGTCAGGTCTGGTCCCTGGACGCCCGCCGTGCGCGGCGTTCGGCCGGTGCGGACCCCGCACCGGGCGGTGTGGGTGTGGCGGGTCCGCTGCTGTGGGTGGCTTTCGGGGCGGTCCTCTGCGGCGCCACGGTCACGGACAGCCTGGGCGGGACCACCTGGCTGCCGGTCTTCTTCTGGATCCTGTGGATCGGCCACGGCGCCTGGTGGGCCGTGAACCGGTACGCGCCGGACAGCGAGCCGCGCACCCTGCTCGATGTCATCGCCAACCTCGCCCACAACGCCACACTCGTCGTGATCATGGCCGAGGTCTGCATGATCTACGCGACTGCGGGATGGTACAAGATCCAGGGGTCGCGCTGGCAGGACGGCACGGCGCTCTACTACCCGCTCAATCTCGACTACTTCACGCCGTGGCCCTGGCTCTCCGACCTTCTCGCGGCGAGCGGTGTGATGGTGATGGTGCTGACGTACGCCACCGTCGCCGTGCAGGTCGCCTTTCCCTTCACCCTGTTCAACCGGCGCGTCAAGAACGTGCTGCTCGTCCTGATGATCTGCGAGCACGCGGGCATCGCCCTGCTGCTGGGGCTCCCCTTCTTCTCGATGGCCATGATCGCCGCGGACGCCGTCTTCCTGCCGACCGTCTTCCTGATGTGGCTCGGAGGGCAGGCGTCACACGGGCGGGATCTGCTCCTGCGGCGGCGCGGCAAGGTGCCGGGGCCGCGGGATGGTGCGGAGGCGGAGGACGGTGTGGGTGTGGGCGTGGGTGTGGGTGTGGGTGTGGAGGACGGTGCTGGTGCTGCTGTCGGCGCCGAGGACCGGGAGGCACCGCAGCGCCGCGACGGTGGGGGCCATACGCTCGTCGGGTGAGCAGCGAGACAGGCAGTACAGGCAGAGCCGACGGTGCGGGTGGGGTGGGCGACCCGTCCACGGCGCCGGCGCCGGTGACGGACGATCCGGCGCAGTACGACGAGGGGTTCGGTACGGAGATCGGCGTCGGGCCGCATTCGCTGCCCTGGCCCGTGGGCGAGCGGTACGACCCCGAGCTGCTCGCCCACGGCGACCGGCGGAATGTGGGCGATGAGTACCGCTACTGGACCCGGGAAGCGATCGTTGCCGATCTCGACCTGCGGCGGCACGACTTTCACGTGGCGGTGGAGAACTGGGGCCACGACTTCAACATCGGTTCCGTCGTACGCACCGCGAACGCCTTCCTCGCCAAGGAGGTGCACATCGTGGGGCGGCGGCGCTGGAACCGCCGTGGAGCGATGGTCACCGACCGTTACCAGCATGTCCGTCACCACCCGGACACCGCGGATCTGACCGCCTGGGCGGCGTCCGAAGGGCTGCCGATCATCGGTATCGACAATCTTCCGGGCGCGGTGCCGCTGGAGCGGACCGAGCTGCCGCGGCGGTGTGTGCTGCTCTTCGGGCAGGAGGGGCCCGGCCTGACCGAGGAGGCCCGTAAGCACGCCTCGATGGTGTGCTCGATCGCGCAGTTCGGGTCGACGCGGTCGATCAACGCGGGGGCTGCGGCGGCGATTGCGATGCATGCGTGGGTGCAGCGGTACGCGGATATTCCGGGGGGCGGGGCGTAGGGCTCCGTCCGGGGCGGTCCGGCCCCCCCCGGGGGAGGTTCCTGCCCAGGGTGGTCCTCCCGGGAGGTTCCTGCCCAAGGTGGTCCAGCGCTGGGGTGGTCCGGGGGCGCCGGCT
>NZ_JAELVH010000501.1 GCF_019399235.1 Streptomyces poriferorum
TGCCAGTCCGCCACCGCGGCAGCGCGCCGGTGTTCCAGGGTTCGGAGGCGGCGGGACTTGCGGAACCACTCACTCCTGGACCGGTAACCACCCGGGGCACGTTTCGAACCCTTCGCCCCGATCGGGAGCGACAGGCGGTGCTTGAGCGTCCTGATCCCGGCCTCAAGGCTGCGGATGTGTGCGGCCTGGCAGCGCCGGGCGAGCGCCCACTGATCATGGCTGGCCTTCGTGATCGCCCCGGCAATCCGCGACGACGACACTCTCGTCAGCTCCCGCTTCCGCCCGGCCCAGGATTCGGCGCTGTGGTTGGGGCCGTCCGCGCACCGGGCCTTCAGATCGCGGGAAGCGAGAGTGCCTTGATGCGCGCCGACCGCCCGCAGCACGTGCTCGTCCTGTGCGGTGAGGTGCTTGAGACGGTCCCGGACCGCCACCCCAGAAGGGCCCGGGGCCACGAACGGCGCCGCCGACTTCCGCACCGCACCCACCCCGCCCCGAGATCGCCGAGCAACCCGCCATTAGGCACAACGAGCCACCATCGCCAAGGTCACCCATTCGGTCTTGAAACTTCCGTTCCCACCCTCACTGACCGCACTACTTGGCCCACTCGCAGGCGCTACCACTCACTCGTACACACGTCGAAGGCAGCAGCTCGCACCCTCCCCGGCGCCGAGAACCGACCTCCGGTGGGCCGCGGGAGTGATGACGTCCCCGCAATCACCCATTTCGGTGAGTGTTGTAACAAATCCCTCAAAGGTGTTTTCTCGGGCGATACGGTCACCCTCATGTCTGTCGACACCGTGTCCCTGACCGGCTGGGGCCGCACCGCCCCGACGGCCGCCCTGCGCTTCCACCCCCGTAGTCACGAGGAGGCGGTCGCCGCGGTGCGCGGCTGCGGGCCGCGCGGCTCGATCGCCCGCGGCCTGGGCCGGGCGCACGGCGACGCGGCGCAGAACGCCGGGGGTTCCGTCCTCGACATGACGGGGCTGGACCGGATCCGCACCATCGACGCCGGGGCCGGGCTCGTGGTGTGCGACGCGGGGGTGAGCCTGCACCGGCTGCTGGAGGTGCTGCTGCCGCTCGGCTGGTTCCTGCCGGTGCTGCCCGCAAACCGGTACAGCACGGTGGGCGGGGCGATCGGGTCCGACGTCCACGGTCACAACCACCGCACCGCAGGCTCCTTCTCGCGCCATGTCGTCGCGTTCGACCTACTCACCGCGGAGGGCCGGATCCGTACGGTCCTCCCCGGCACGCCGCTCTTCGACGCGACCGCGGGCGGCCTGGGCCTGACCGGGGTGATCCTCTCGGCCACGCTTCGGTTCCATCCCGTCGGGACGTCCCTAATGTCGGTCGACACCGAACGGGCCCTGGATCTCGACGACCTGATGACGAGGCTCGCCGCCGGCAGCCGCCGCCACCACTATGCGTCCGCCTGGGTCGACCTGACCGCCCGGGGCCGGTCGACGGGACGCGGCGTCCTGACCCGGGGGGAGCACGCACCCCTCCACGTGCTCCCGGCGCACGCCCGGCGCACACCGCTCGCCTTCCGCTCCGCCGTGCCGCCCGCCACCCACCTCCCCGTACCGGACCTCGTGTCCGGAGGCCTGCTGGGCCGGATGTCCGCCACCGCGTTCAACGAGGTGCGGTACCGCCGTGCGCCCCGGTCCCGCACGGGTGAACTCCAGCAGATCTCCGCCTTCTTCCACCCGCTGGACACCACCGCGCACGGCTACCGGATCCACGGCCGGGGCGGCCTCGTGCGCTACGAGTTCACCGTCGGGGACAGGCGGGCCGAGACGCTGCGCCGGATCGTCGGACGGATCTCACAGCGGCGCTGCCCGTCGTTCACCGCCGCGCTCGGGCGGTTCGGCCCGGGCGACCCCGGCTGGCTGTCGTTCCCGGAACAGGGCTGGAGCCTCGCCCTCGACCTGCCCGCGGCCCTGCCGGGACTGGCCCGCTTCCTCGACCGCCTGGACGAGGAGGTGGCGACGGCGGGTGGCCGGGTCTGTCTGACGGCGGACTCCCGGCTGCGCCCCGACACGCTGGCCGCGATGTACCCCCGGCTGGACGAATTCCGGCAGCTACGGGCCGAGCTGGACCCGAACGGGGCGCTCCGGTCGGATCTCTCGCGCCGGCTCTCCCTCTGACCGGCTCTCCCTCTGACCGCCTCCCTCCGACCGGCTCTCCCTCTGACCGCCTCCCTCCGACCGG
>NZ_JAELVH010000502.1 GCF_019399235.1 Streptomyces poriferorum
TCGGCCGCGGCCGAACTGCGCGGGCGGGGGGCCTACGTCCGTACCGTCGACTTCGACGCGCTGGACACCGAGTCCCACGAGACCGGCCTCGGCAAGATCTTCACCGAGGGCGACATCGACATGGTGCTCCTGGCCTTCGGTATCCCCGGCGACCAGGAGCGCGACGAGGAGGAACCCCTGTCCGCGGTCCGGGTCGCCCAGACGAACTACACGGGCGCCGTCTCCGCCGGTCTGGTGTGCGCCGGCGCACTCCAGGCGCAGGGGCACGGCTCGCTGGTGGTGCTCTCCTCGGTGGCGGGGGAACGTGCCCGGCGCGCGGACTTCATCTACGGGTCGAGCAAGGCGGGCCTGGACGCGTTCGCGCAGGGCCTCGGGGACGCCCTGTACGGGACGGGGGTGCACGTGATGGTCGTACGCCCCGGCCTCGTCCGGCCGGCGACCGCGCCGCCCGGGTCCGGCGCCGCGGCGTCCGGAGCCCCGCTCGCGATGATCCCGTTCACCCGCACCCCGCTGGTGACCACTCCGGACGCGGTCGCGGACGCGATCGTGACGGGGCTGCGGCGGCGTTCGGAGACGGTGTGGGTGCCGGGGGCGCTGCGGGCGGTGATGTCGGCGCTGCGGCATGTGCCGCGGCCGCTGTTCCGGCGTCTGCCGGTATGAGGGCGGCGGGGAGCCGTCCCGCCGGTCCGAGGCGGAGGGAGCCGTCCCGCCGGCTTGAAGGCGGAGGGGAGCCGTCCCGCCGGTCCGACGGGGGCCGCCCCGCCCGCTTCCGCTCAGCCGNGCGGTTCCTTCGCGCTGTACGAGCAGGGCGTGGACAGCGTCTGGCGCAAGGTCAACGAGTTCCCGTTCGGGGCTGCCGCCGCCCGCCCCGAACGGGAACTCGTTGACCTTGCGCCAGACGCTGTCCACGCCCTGCTCGTACAGCGCGAAGGAACCGCAGGTCCAGGACGCCTCGTAGTCGCCGAGCTCGGCGTAGGCCCGGTCCATCGACGCTTCGGAGATGCCGTGCGCCACGGTCACATGCGGGTGGTACGGGAACTGGAGCTCGCGCACCAGGGGCCCGGAGGCGTCCCGCACCCGCTTCTGGAGCCAGGAGCAGGCCGAGGCGCCCTCGACGACCTGGACGAAGACGACCGGTGAGAGCGGGCGGAAGGTGCCCGTACCGGAGAGCCGCATCGGGAAGGGGCGGCCGCCGGTCGCGATGGCGGCGAGGTGTGCCTCGATCGCGGGCAGGTCGGCCGCCTCCGCCTCGGTCGGCGGCAGGAGGGTGACGTGGGTGGGAATGCCGTGTGCGGCAGGGTCCCCGAAGCTCGCGCGCCGCTCCTGGAGCAGGCTGCCGTAGGGCTCCGGGACCGCGATCGAAACGCCGAGCGTTACGGTCCCCACGTCGTTCTCCTCAATCCTCGAGCATCTGTTTTCAGCCACTGACGGCCACATGCTTTACGCCGCCAGTGTGCCGCCTGTGGGGACCCTGGCGCCAGGGTCCTTGGACTCAGTGCTTGACCGGCAGAAGGCCCATGCGGTCGTAGGTCCGCGCCAGGGTCTCGGCGGCGACGGCCCGTGCCTTCTCCGCTCCCTTGGCCAGGATGGAGTCCAGCGTCTCGGTGTCGTCGAGATATTCCTGGGTGCGGGTACGGAACGGTGTGACGAAGTCGACCATGACCTCGGCGAGATCGGTCTTCAGCGCACCGTAGCCCTTGCCCTCGTACTTCTGCTCCAGGTCGGCGACGGACGTGTCGGTGAGGGTCGAGTAGATGGACAGCAGATTGCTGACTCCCGGCTTCTCGACCTGGTCGAACCGGATCACGCTGTCCGTGTCGGTGACAGCGCTCTTCACCTTCTTGGCGGTCGCCTTCGGCTCGTCGAGGAGGTTGATCAGACCCTTGGTGGTCGCCGCCGACTTGCTCATCTTCGCGGACGGGTCCTGAAGGTCGTAGATCTTCGAAGTCTCCTTGAGGATGTACGGGTCCGGCACGGTGAAGGTGTCCCCGTAGGTGCCGTTGAACCGCTCGGCGAGGTTGCGGGTCAGCTCCAGATGCTGGCGCTGGTCCTCGCCCACCGGAACCTGGTCGGCCTGGTAGAGCAGGATGTCGGCGACCATGAGCAGCGGATAGGTGAAGAGCCCCACCGTGGTGCGGTCACTGCCCTGCTTGGCCGACTTGTCCTTGAACTGCGTCATCCGGGACGCCTCGCCGAATCCGGCCAGACAGTTCATGACCCACCCGAGCTGGGCGTGCTCGGGAACATGGCTCTGGACGAAGAGCGTGCAGCGCTCCGGGTCCACCCCGGCGGCGAGCAGCTGCGCGACGGCGAGCCGGGTGTTGGCACGCAGCTCCGCGGGGTCCTGCGGGACGGTGATCGCGTGCAGGTCGACCACCATGTAGAAGGCGTCGTGGGAATCCTGCAGGGCCACCCACTGGCGGACCGCGCCGAGGTAGTTGCCGAGGTGGAACGAGCCTGCGGTGGGCTGGATTCCGGAGAGCACACGGGGACGTTCAGAGGCCATGGAAGTCATTGTCTCAGGTACGGAAGCGATCTCGGGCAGCCGGTGTGAGAAAGGCGTGAGGCCGCCGGAGGGGGTCCTGCGGACGGGCCGGAAGTCCTCACCACCGCCGAAATCGCGGGCGCGCCGCGTAGTGAAGGTTTCCTCGTGCGGGATCCGACCGACGATACAAAGTGGGCACCATCCCAGCCCGGGCCGCACGACGAACGGAGATCCCGTGTCGACCACGGAAACCGCCATCGCCTCCGCCGAGGCGCACAGCGCGCACAACTACCATCCGCTGCCCGTCGTCGTCGCCACGGCGGACGGCGCCTGGATGACCGATGTCGAGGGCCGGCGCTACCTCGACATGCTCGCCGGATACTCGGCACTCAATTTCGGCCATGGCAACCGCCGGCTGCTCGACGCGGCCAGGGCCCAGCTGGAGCGGGTGACCCTCACCTCACGGGCCTTCCACCACGACCGGTTCGCCGACTTCTGTACGCGGCTCGCCGAGCTGTGCGGCATGGAGATGGTCCTGCCGATGAACACCGGGGCGGAGGCCGTGGAGACCGCGGTGAAGACCGCCCGCAAGTGGGGCTACCGGGTCAAGGGCGTCCCGGACGGGATGGCGAAGATCATCGTCGCCTCCGACAACTTCCACGGCCGGACGACGACGATCGTCAGCTTCTCCACGGACCACGAGGCCCGCGCGGACTTCGGTCCGTACACCCCGGGGTTCGAGATCGTGCCGTACGGGGACCTGACCGCGCTGCGGGAGGCGATGACCGAGAACACCGTGGCGGTGCTGCTGGAGCCGATCCAGGGCGAGGCCGGGGTTCTGGTGCCGCCGTCCGGCTATCTCCCCGGGGTCCGGGAGCTGACCCGCGAGCGGAACGTGCTGTTCATCGCGGACGAGATCCAGTCGGGCCTCGGCCGGACCGGGAAGACCTTCGCCTGTGAGCACGAGGGCGTCGTGCCCGACATGTACGTGCTCGGCAAGGCACTGGGCGGTGGCGTGGTGCCGGTGTCGGCGGTGGTCTCGTCCGCCGCGGTGCTGGGGATCTTCCGGCCCGGGGAGCACGGCTCGACGTTCGGGGGCAATCCGCTGGCGTGCGCGGTCGCGCTGGAGGTCGTCGCGATGCTGCGCACCGGCGAGTACCAGCAGCGGGCCGCCGAGCTGGGCG
>NZ_JAELVH010000503.1 GCF_019399235.1 Streptomyces poriferorum
GTGGACGGGGGTGTGTCGGGCGGGAGTTGGGGGCGTAGCGTGGGTGGTCGGAGTGCCGCGTGCGGTGGCGTCCTGTTCATCCCCTAATGTGGCTTTCTCGTCCACGGCTTGATGGGGAAGGGACTTGATGGAGTCCATGGAGCGCACCGTCGTCCGCTGTGCCGAAGGGCACGTTTTCGCTACCGCCTCGTTCCCGATGCAGCAGCTCGGGTCCGGGCGGATCGGTCCCGGGCGGCTTATCCGCTGTCCTCGTTGCGCCCGGTTGCGGCATGCCGTGCCTGTGGTGTTCGAGGAGCGGTAGGGCTTCCGGGAAGATGGCGACAGGCGCGCGGGCGGCCCGATGGGGGTGGGCCCGCGCGTTCTGCGTATCCTCGGTGGGTGCTTCTCTCAGACAAGGACATCCGGGCCGAGATCGACGCCGGACGCGTAAGTATTGATCCTTTCGACGCGTCGATGGTGCAGCCGTCGAGCATCGATGTGAGGCTCGACCGCTATTTCCGGGTGTTCGAGAACCACCGCTATCCGCACATCGATCCGGCCGTCGAACAGGCCGATCTGACCCGTACCGTCGAGCCGGACGGGGACGAGGCGTTCATCCTGCACCCCGGTGAGTTCGTGCTCGCCTCGACGTACGAGGTCATCTCGCTGCCCGACGACCTCGCGTCGCGGCTGGAGGGCAAGAGTTCGCTCGGCCGGCTCGGGCTGGTGACGCATTCGACGGCCGGGTTCATCGACCCGGGGTTCTCCGGGCACGTGACCCTGGAGCTGTCGAATCTGGCGACGTTGCCGATAAAGCTCTGGCCGGGGATGAAGATCGGTCAGCTGTGCATGTTCCGGCTGAGCTCTCCGTCGGAGTTCCCGTACGGCTCCGAGCGCTACGGGTCGCGGTACCAGGGACAGCGTGGGCCGACCGCGTCGCGTTCCTTCATGAACTTCCACCGGACGCAGGTGTGATGCCCGATGAGCGATGACGTGCGGGAGAACCTGACGTACGACGGCTTCGGGCACGCCGTGCGGGAGCTGGCGCAGGCCGTGGCCGATGACGGGTACGAGCCGGATGTGGTGCTGTCCATCGCGCGGGGCGGGGTCTTCGTCGCCGGCGGGCTGGCGTACGCGCTGGACTGCAAGAACATCCATCTGGTGAATGTGGAGTTCTACACGGGGGTGGGCACCACGCTCGAAATGCCCGTCATGCTGGCGCCCGTGCCCAATGCGATCGACTTCTCGGACAAGAAGGTCCTCATCGCCGACGATGTCGCCGATACCGGGAAGACGCTGAAGCTGGTGCGCGACTTCTGTGTCGACCATGTCGCCGAGGTGCGCTCCGCGGTGATCTACGAGAAGTCGCATTCGCTCGTGAAGTGCGAGTACGTGTGGAAGAAGACCGATCGCTGGATCAACTTCCCCTGGAGCGTGGAGAAGCCCGTCGTGCGGCGCAGCGGGCAGGTTCTGGACGCCTGACGGACGGACCGAATGAGGAGAGAGCCCCGGCGGGCCCTGGAATGGGGCCGGCCGGGGCTCTCGTTCTTTCTAGATCGTGCCCAGTTTGAGGATCGAGACCAGGGCCAGCAGCTGGATCGCCGACGCGCCCAGCGCCTTCGGCCACGGCAGGTCGTGGGACTTGCTCACCATCGAGGTGAGCAGGGCCGCGGCCGCCAGCCAGGTGATCCAGCCGAGGATCTGGACCAGGGAGTTCTCTCCGCCCAGGAAGAGCGCGAAGACCAGGCGAGGGGCGTCCGTGATCGACATGATCAGCATGGAGAGGCCCACGGTCGGCTGCCACGCGCCGTCGCCGCCGAGCTGGCGGGCGAGGGTGTGGGTGACCGCGCCGAGCACCAGGCCGCCGAGCACGAAGCCGACGCCCGTGATGATGACGTAGGGGATCGCGTTGCCGACCGGCGCGTTGATCGCGTCGTCGCGGGCCTGGTCGAAGCCGAACAGCGCCAGCAGGCCGTAGAGGAACGTGACGACGAGCGCCGGGCCCCAGACCGGGTAGTCGCGCATCTGCCAGAACGTCGGGCCGGGGCGCGTCACGATGCCGCTCAGCAGCTGCTTCCAGTGCAGGCGCGGGCCCGCGGGCTGGGCGGGGGCCTGGCCGGCGCGGTAGGTGTTGCCGTCGCCGTACGGGTCCTCGTTGATGCTGAAGGCCTGGGTGTGACCGGGGCTGTTCGCGTACGGGTCGCCCTGGTGGGGGTGCTGG
>NZ_JAELVH010000504.1 GCF_019399235.1 Streptomyces poriferorum
GGCCCGGGCGGGTCTGCAGGGCGGGCCCAGGTGGTTCAGTGCATCGTGAAGCCGCCGTTGACGGCGAAGGTCTGGCCCGTGATGTAGCCGGATTCGTCGCCGATGAGGAAGGCGATCAGCCCGACGAGGTCGGCGGGTTGCTGGGGGCGGGAGATGGCCCGGTTGAGGCGGTACAGCTCGTGGCGCTCAGTGGGGATGTCGACGGCGGACTCCCCTTCGGTGAGGCCGGGGGCGACGGCGTTGACGGTGATGCCGAAGTCTCCGGTCTCGCGTGCCATGGCCCGGGTCAGGGAGATGACGGCGCCCTTGGAGGCGATGCGACGTACCGCCGGCCGACGTCGCCGGCGAGGGTGGCGGCCAGGGCGGCGGTGGAGTCGGGGTCGGCGACGTCGAGCGGGTGGTAGTCGGCGGTGATGCCTTCGGCGCGCAGTTCCCGGGCGGCCTGCCGGCCGGTGGTCTCGTCGAGTTCGGCGATGACGACGCGGTGGCCGTCGTTGCCGATCCGGCGGGCCGCGGCCAGTCCCAGGCCGCGGCCGGCGCCGGTGACGACGACCGTGCGGGGGGTGTCGTCGGTGGCCATCAGTCGCGGGTGATGCCGTGCATCGGGGAGTGCGCGGGGTAGGTGGGGACCTGCGGCTTCTGCGTGCCGATGATGACGCAGAAGAGGGCGTCGGTGTCGCCCTCGTTCTTCAGGGAGCGGGCGACTCCGGCGGGGACGACGATCATGTCGCGGTAGCCGAGGGTGCGGTACTCGGCCTCGTCGGCGCCGCGGTGGATGCCGACCTTGACCTGGCCCTCCAGGACGAAGAAGGCCTCCTCGACGTCGTGGTGGGTGTGCTCGGGGCCTTCGGCGCCCGGCGGGAGCAGCATGTTGGAGAGGGTGAAGCCGCCCGACGGCAGGATGCGGTTGTCGTTCTCGTGGTTGCCGGTGGCGCCGGAGCCGACGTAGCGGATCTGGGCGCGGCGGTACTGGGCGCCGGCCTTCTCCTGGAAGGAGAGGGTGTTCCAGTCGGGTTCGCGGGAGTCCTTGGTGGCGATGAGGGAGTCGGTGAACTTGGCGAGGTCGCCGTCGGTCTCGTACGGGGTGTTGTCGATGGGCACGGGGTGCTCCTTGGTTCGGTGGTGGGGGTTGGGGGGTGCGTCGTTACGCGGGAACGCGGGCGACGACGTGGAGGTGGGCGCGGACCCAGGCGTTGAAGGCCTCGGGGCGTTCCTGGTTGGAGAGGTGTCCGGCGCCGGAGAGGGTGACGTAGACGGATGTGGTGAGTCCGCCGGCGATGGCCTGTGACTCGTCGGTTCCGGTGACGGTGTCCTGTTCGCCGCAGAGCACGAGGGCGGGTGCGGTGATGGCGGGGAGGTCGTCGGTGAGGTCGGCTTCGGCCATGGAGGCGGCGGCGTATCCGTAGCCGGGGCTGCGGATGGCGGCGGCCATGGTGGCGACGACGCGTGCGACGAGTTCGGGGGGTGCGCCGGCGGAGACGAGGCGTGGTCCGCGGGCGGCGGCGAAGGCTTCGGGCCCCTGGCCGGCGAGTTGGTGTGCACGCCCGCGCATGGCTTCGGCCTTCTCCGGGTGGGTGCCGGAGCCGCGGCTGGAGTCGGCGACGATCAGGGAGGCGACGAGGTCGGGGTGGCGGGTGGCGAGGCGGAGCGCGATGACGCCGCCCCAGGAGACGCCGAGTACGTGGGCGGGGCCGCCGTGTGCGCGGATGAGGGCGGCGGCGGTGTCGGCGTAGCCGTCGAGGCCGGGTGCGTGGGCGGGGTCGGCGGAGTCCGCGTAGCCGGGGGCGTCCCAGGCCACGATGCGTACCTGGTCGGCGAGTCCGTCGAGTTGGGGGGTGAAGGCGGCGGAGGAGGAGCCGATGCCGTGGAGGCAGAGGAGCAGCGGGGCGTCCGGGTCGCCGGCTTCCCGCGTATGTACTTCGGCGACGGCGACGGTGGTGGCGGCGGCGGTCACAGGATCTGTCCTGCCCGGCCGACGACGGCGCCGAGGCTGCGGAGCACGGCGTGCGGGACGACCTGGCTGGTGGCGGGGTTGGCTTCGTCGGGCCGGTGGGCGACCTCGAAGCGGTAGGTGCCGTGCGGGCCGGCCGCTTCGATGACGTGCCGGGTGAGGGTGGCGGCCGGGTCGGCGACGACGACGACCTGGACGAGGGCGGGGTCGCCGGTGGCGAGGGCGACGGACGCGGCGACGTTGGTCGACTTGGGGAACTTGACGGGTACGTCGCGTGCGGTACCGCGCATCACCTCGACGGGTTCGGTGGTGGTCCGCAGCCGCTCGGTCAGTTCCGCGTCCATCCAGGGCTGGTGGAGGGTGGCGGGGAGTTTGGTGGTGGTGAGGGTGACGGAGGTGAGGGGGCCGAGTCCGCGGACGGCCTGGAGGAGGTCGAGTCCGCCGACGGCTCCGCCGGTGAAGTAGACGCGTCCGGGTCCGGCGGCGCGCAGCCGGCCGGTGAGTTCGGGGTCGACGAGGGCGCCGGTGGAGGCGATGA
>NZ_JAELVH010000505.1 GCF_019399235.1 Streptomyces poriferorum
GCTCCCGCACCCCCCGGGCGGCGGTGATCCGGGAACTCGGCCGGGAACACGTCACGTTCGCCCGCGCCCGGGGGGTGCGGGAGCGGGACATCCTGCTGCGGTACGTGCTGCGCGGCACCGTCGTCCCCGTCCTCACCGGCATCGGGCTGATCCTGGCCTACCTCCTGGCGGGCACGGTCATGGTGGAGCAGGTCTTCGCGCTGCCGGGGCTCGGTTCCCTGCTCGTCGACTCGGTCACCTTCCGGGACGTGCCGGTCGTCCAGGCCGAGGCGCTGCTCATCGCCGCCCTCGTCTGTCTGGCCAACCTGGTCACCGATCTCGTACAGCCGCTGCTGGATCCGCAGTTGCGGAGCGCACCCGCGGCCAGGAACCCGTCCAGGGCGAAGGCATCCGCCTCCGCCCTGCTGTCCGGCACCCGTGAGGAGGGGAAAGCGTGAAATCCCGTACCGTCCGCAGGTTCTCCCCGCTCACGGTGTGCTGCACCATCCTGCTGGTGCTGTTCGCGCTGGCCGCCGGCCAGCTGGTCCTGCCGGACTGGGACGCCCAGGATCTGACGACGGGCGCGGCCATGCCCGGTGGCGGGCATCTGCTCGGCACCGACGAACTCGGCCGCGACATCGCGCGGATGGTGGTCGCCGGCGCCCGGTCCACCCTGGCCGGTGCGGCCCTGGTCGCGGTCGGGTCGATGGTCATCGGCAACGTCCTCGGTCTGCTGGCCGGCTACCGCGGCGGCTGGATCGACACCGTCGTGCGGCGCTGGGCCGATCTGCTGCTGGCGCTGCCCGCACTCCTGGTGACGATCGTCGTGGCCGGGATCGGCGGTGGCGGCTACGCGCTCGCCGTCGGTGTGCTCGTCGTACTGACGTCGCCCGCCGACATCCGCCTCGTCCGGTCCGCCGTGCTGGAGCAGCGGCACCGCGCGTACGTCGAGGCCGCACAGACCCTGGGCCTCTCCCCGTTCACGGTGATGACCCGGCACATCTGGCCCAACGTACTGCCCGTCGTGGTGGCGAACACGCTGCTGAACTTCGCCGGGGCGATCGTGGCGCTGAGCTCCCTGTCCTTCCTCGGCCTCGGTGTCCCGCCGGGTGCCCCGGACTGGGGCCGGATGCTCTCCGAGAACCGAACCCTGCTGTACGACAACCCGTCCGCGGCCCTCGCTCCGGCCGTGCTCATCGTCGCGGCGGCCGTGGCACTCAACCTCCTCGGCGACCGGCTGTTCGAGGCGTTCTCCGACCGTGGGAGGTCCTGATGACAGCGCGTGCGGCCATGGCCGGCCATGCCGCCACCGCTCCGGCGGCCACCGGACAGCTGCTGGCCGTCGACGGCCTCCGGGTGTCGGCGACGGCCGGGCCGGGCGGGCCTGTCCCGATCCTGGAGGGCATCTCGCTGGAGGTGGGCCGGGGCGAGTGCATCGGCATCGTCGGCGAGTCCGGCAGCGGCAAGTCCCTGGCCATGCGGGCCGTGGCGGGCCTGCTGCCGTCCGGGACCGGGGTGACGGGCGGCTCCGTACGCATCGACGGCCGGGAGGTCCTCGGCCTTTCGCCACGCGAACACCACGCGTTGCGAGGGCGGCGCGTCACGCTGCTGATGCAGGACCCGTTCACCATGCTCCACCCGCAGCTCACCTGCGGACGTCAGATCGCGGACGGTCTCCGTGACCTCGACGGCGGACGGAACCTGCGCCGGGCCAAGGCGGCCCGGCGCGCCGAAGTGGAGCGGCGGCTGGCCGAGGTCGGCCTCGGTCCCGATGTCGCCGACCGCTATCCGCACGAGCTGTCGGGCGGGATGCGTCAGCGTGTCGCGGCGGCCGCGGCGCTCGCGGGCGATCCCGAACTGCTGATCGCGGACGAACCGACCACGGCCCTGGACGCCGCCAGCCAGAGCGCCGTACTGGATCTGCTGCGCGGCCTGCAACGGAGCCGGCACATGGGGCTGGTCCTCATCACGCACGACCTGCGGGTCGCGTTCTCCGCCTGCGACCGGGTGTACGTGCTGTACGCGGGCCAGGTGCTGGAACACGGCAGCTCGCACGAGCTGGAGTCCGGACCGCTGCATCCGTACACCGCGGGCCTGCTGGCCTCCGAGCCCTCGGTGCACGAGCGGTTCGCGGAGCTTCCGGCCATTCCCGGCTCCGTGCCCGCCCCGGGTTCCCGGGGACCGGGCTGCCCGTTCGCCGACCGCTGCGCCCACGCGGCCCCGGTGTGCCGCAGCGAACCGGTCGAGCTGCTGCCGCAGGTGGGGGCCGGGACGGCGGAGGGAACGAGCCGGTCGTCGGCCTGTGTCCGCATGCCCGGGATCGGCGGCGCGCTCCTGGCGCCGTCGGCGCGCACGGTCGCGGAGCCGGCGGCGGTGCCCGGCCGGGAACCCGGCGCGGAACCGGTCCCGGATGCGGCGCTCGTGGCCGTGTCCGTCGACCGCACGTTCCGCTCGTCGGCCGGGGACCACACCGCGCTCCTCGATGTCAGCCTCACGGTTCCGCGGAACACGGTCGTCGCCCTGGTCGGCGAGTCCGGCTCGGGCAAG
>NZ_JAELVH010000506.1 GCF_019399235.1 Streptomyces poriferorum
GGGCTGGGCAGGGCTTGCCTTTCGGCCCGTGCAATCCGGAGAGCTGGTCGCCGCAGGCCGCGGTGAACACATCGCGCTGCCCGCCGACCAGTTCGGCGAGGGCTGTTTCGCTCATGTCCATCGAGGCCACGAGCTGCGGATAGCCCTCGGCCAAGGTTGCGGCGTCTTCGTCGGTGAGGACTGTGGGCGGTTGGGCGCGTGCGAGCAGGTCGTGCTGGGCGTCCTCGACGATGGTCTCGACCGCTCTGCGCTGGGCTGGAGTGGTGGCGGTGAGGTAGTGATCGCCTTCGACGGCCGGGCTGTGGTTCGGATCGATCGTGGCCCGCCCGCTGCCGGTCCAGGTCCGCTTGTCGCGCATCGCGTGGTGGGTGGTGCGGATCCTGGCCCGGTGGATCTTCAGCGGTCTGCCGTCGGCGCCGAGGATGCCGTGACGCTGGGCCCACCTCTGCCGGGAGGCACTCGTGATCTTCTGGGCCGCGAGGGCGGGGTTGCCCGGACGGGCCAGGCAGAGCCAGAGCCGATCTCGGTCTCCGGGCGGTGTGAAGGTCCTCAGCAGCGCGGAGTGCGCGAGCCACTGTTCCAGCAGGCGCACGGCTCGGCGGGGCAGGTTCAGGCTCTCGGCCGCGGTGCGGCCCTTGACGTAGGACAGCAGGATCGAGGCGTCACCGGCCCAGTCCACGTCTGCGATCCCCAGTCCGTCGATGCCGTCCGGCACGATGCCGCAGTAGATGCCGAACAGCAGGCGGTAGGCGATCGACGCGTCCAGGTGCGGGAAGAGATCTTGGAGAGCTTCGTGGAAGTCACCGGCCCCGTGCCGGTGGACGGCCTCGAACGTCACGCCGAGGGTCCGTGCGAGGTCGGGGGTTCCGATCGGTCCGACCTGGGACAGCAGCCATCGGAAGTTCTCCGGTGTCCAGCCGCCCCCGACAGGATGCCGGCCGCGTGCGGCGGTGGCGAGGGCCTGCCGGTGGGCGGCGTACGTTTCCTCGACCACGGTGCGGCAGGCGGTAGTGAGGCGGTCCCACTCCTTCTCCGGGTAGGGCGGCAAGGGCTTGCGGTAGGGCTGCGGGTTGAAGTTCCTTCCGTTTGCGAGTTCCTCCACCCCCGGGGCAAGGCCCCCACCACCTGCGGCGAAGCCCAGGATCATGTGGCGCGTGTGGGCCTCGCGGCCCATCGAGGTACCCATCCAGTACTCGGCGAGCATGCCACGGCTCAGCTGGTCGGCACCGCTCGTGAATCCTCGGCTTGCGAGGGCCCGCACCATGTGACGGGCGGAACTGACGTAGTGCATGACGCTGCCCGCGGAATCGACCGTCCCGTGCGGATGGACGAGTTCGGCCAGGCCGCAGGCCAGATCCCGGGCCAGCCATGGGTTCGGCAGCCCGTCCAGGGAAAACTCCGCGCGGCGGCCGTTGCTGAACACGCAGGTGATGCCGAGCGGATCATCGATGAGCATCGCCGGCATCAGGCTTCCCCTTCCACGAAATCATCGGAGAACTCCGCCGCGGCCTCATCTTCGGCCGCCGCGTCGCAGGCCAGCCCGGCCGCAGCCCCGGCACCCTCGTATGCATCCCGGTAGATGCGAGTCGTATCCAGGCGGCGGAGGTACTTTTCCGTCGTCAGAACAGTCGAGTGACCCAACAAATCACGCAGCACCAGCAGCGGGTCCGCCTTGGAGAGGTAGAAGATCAGCGCGGCGTCGGCATCGGTGTCCCGCACCAACTTCGCTGCCTGCCGGTAGTGTCCGGTGACCAGGTACTCAAGGGTCCTCATCGAGAACGTGTGACGGCATCGGTGGGGCCACACGTGAGGGAAGCGGGGCTCGAAGCGGGCCCGGATCCGGTCGGAGGTCCGTTCGAAGACCGTGCCCCAGGCGGTGAAAGGGCCACCCCCGCTTTTCACCGCGAGCAGGCACGACCCGCCCTCGGGGGCGACCAGGCGGCGGCGCTCGGCCGGGGTGAGCGAGTCCCACGAGCGGCGGACTCCGTTGACCCGCCCGCCCCGCGGGCCGGGATCGGTGACCACGAGCGGCTCGCCCCACCGGCGCGGCGGCATCCAGCCGGAGCCCTCTGTGGTGGCCGCGCGGTCTAGGCACTGTTTCTCGGA
>NZ_JAELVH010000507.1 GCF_019399235.1 Streptomyces poriferorum
GCTGCCGAGATCCGCGCGTTCGCCAAGGCGGCCGAGGACGAGGATCGCAACGGTGACCAGCACGATGACGGCAACGGCGGCGGCCTCCTCGCCATCCACCCGGACCGGGCCCCCGCATCCGCCATCGCCCCACTGCTCCGCCGCGACGACAAGCCGGGCTTCGTCGTCGTCGACATGCCCGACGTCGACCTCTTCACCCCGCTCGACACGGTCGTGGTCCCCGACGCTCCGCTCTACGTCATCAGCGGCGTCGACCGCGGCGACCACATGGCCAACTGGAGCCCGGACGAGGCACTGCCCGCCCTCACCGCGCAGAACCGCACTCCGCTGCTGCTCAGCGAGGGCATCCACTGGGTGCTCCAACAGCCCGCCGCTCTGGAACGCAACCACTGCTTCATGACCATCGGCTCCCGGCTGCGCAAGGCCAACGGCAACCTGGACGCCCGCACGCCGGCACTCTGGATCAGCAACGGCACCGGCCGCGACGGCCGGGAGCGGCGCAACGCCCCGAAGGCCGGCTGGTGCTGGGCGGGCAACCGGCACACCTGGCTGGGCTTCGGCTCCGCGACGGGCCGCCACCTCCCGGCCGCCTAGCGCGGCAGCCGCCCCGACCGGCTGTCACACCCCCTCGCTACGCTCACCGCATGCCTGCCTTCCGCGACTTCAACTTCAAGCTCCTCGTCATCGAGCAGCTCATGTACACCGACGAGACCCTCACCCCGGCGTTTCGCATCGCGGACTGCCTGAAGGCGAAGGGAATCGACGACCCGCAGGATTACGCGTACGAGAACGACCTCGCCCACACCGTGCTCGCCGAGGCCCGCGCACACTTCGAGACGCTGGAGATCAGCACGGAGCTGCTCGCGACGGTCGAGGAGCTCACCCTCGACGGCGGGCTCGAGGTGTACCAGGAGTGCTCCCCGGTCTGGGACGGCGAGGACGACCTCTACGACGTGGGCTCGCTCGACGACCTCGACCTGCTGCCGAACCTCCGGCTGATCTCGGGGCTCGACGACTGCGGGATGGGCGCCGCCTTCGACCACGAGGTGCTGGCGGCCCGGGGCATCGCCACCGACTGACCCGGCAGGGGGGCTCGTCCTGCACAGGCGTACTGCTCGTACTGCTCCCCGTACCAAGCACGGCACCCACCCGCCGCGACCCGCCCCGGAGGCTCAAGCCATGCCCCTCACCCCACACCGCGGAGCACGCCTGAGGCGGACGGCCGCCGCAGCGGCGCTCCTGGCTCTCACCGTGACCGCGTGCGGCACCGAACACGCCGGGCAGCAGCAGGCCCAGTCGGCCCCTCCGCGACCGTCGTTCGCTCCCCGGCCGAAGTGCGCCCAGCCCACCGAGGCGCCTTCGAAGCAGACTTCCTCTCCGACACCCACGCCCACGGCTGACGCCGCGACCGGTACACCGCACGAGGGAAACAGCGACGACCGGCCGCCCAACTACGCCGACAACCACGCCTACCGCATGGCGGGCGAACTCAGCCCCGACAAGCGCGCCAAGGGCGAGGCATCGGCGGAGCGCATCCGGTACGAGCTGGAGAAGGCCCGGAAAGAGGGCGACGTCAGCGAGAAGCGGATCACGGCGGCACTGGCACACCTCGGCTGCGGGAAGGAACACGGCGTCTACATCTGGGACGGGCTCTACAGCGTTCACACGGGGGACGTGTGCGTGTCCGGGCACGTGACGAAGGAGGAGCTCACCATCAGCGTCCACGGCGCCTACGCCGAACCGCAGCCGGGAACGGGGCCGTGCGTGGAGAACCGGGGAGGCCACTGACAAGGTGGCCGGACACGTGTCCGGGGGCATCTCCGCGGGCATGATCAATTGCATGAAAACGGGCAAGAGGGACGCCGTCGGCAACGGCGCAGGAACCGGGACGAGAACCGGCCCGGCAACGGACGACACTAAAGTCGACGCACGCAACCGCGTCGGCTCCGGCCTCAGCGACGAACCAGGGCAGATCCTGCACTGGAACTTCTTCATAGGCGGCCACCTGAGCGCCTCCGTACCCGTGCGCCTCGTCGAACGCACACCCGAGGGCCAGCTCGTCTGGATGGAGAAGGGCACCCCGATGTGGTGCACGGCCCTGCCGCGCGGCACCACACACCTGCGGGACATCGCCCCGCACGAGCGCCCCACCGAGGGCTACCCCGTGGTCGCCGGCCGGTGGCCGATGGGCAGCGCGCTCTTCTACCAGCCGACGGGCGCCGCGCACTCCGTCCTGTGGCTCTTCGGCCGCAGACAGAAGTTCCGCGGTTGGTACGTCAATCTGGAGCGCCGCGTCCACCACGGCGAGGACATCGACATCGCCGACCACGAACTCGACATCAACGTGGCACCGGACCGGACCTGGCAGTGGAAGGATGAGGACTCCTTCGCCGAGAAAACCGGTCATCCCGCGTACTGGAACGCGGAGGAGGCCACGGCCATCAGGACCGAGGGAAACAGGGTGGCCCGGCTCGCGGAGGCCGGAACCTTTCCCTTCGACGGATCCTGGTGCGATTTCCGGCCACCCCCGGCCTGGCGGACCCCGCCC
>NZ_JAELVH010000508.1 GCF_019399235.1 Streptomyces poriferorum
GGGGGACCTTTGGGAGGGGGCGATTTCGCCGTCCCGTATGAACGGCTCGAAGCGATTCTGCCAGGGTGGCAGAGTCCCCGTCACCGTCGCACAGGCCCTGCCCGTCTCGTCAGCCGCCCAGGCGCACCAGGAGGGGCGGCGCGTGTTCGCCGTCGACCGTGGTGAGGGAGAGCACCGCGTGGCCCACGGGCAGCTCGTACGCGAGTCCCGAGGCGGACCACCGTTCCCGTTCGACCTGGCGCACGGTCACCGCGTCCGTGGTGACGGCCTTGCCGGTGGCCATCTTCCGCAGGGCGTGCAGGGCGCGGGTGAGCGGCTGGTCGGCGAAGACACCGTGCTGCGCGACCTCGCGGACCTCGACCCACTCCTTGCCCCAGGTCTCGGCGAAGCGTTTGCCGTCCCAGGTGGTGACGCCGGGGAAGGCCATGGTGCAGCCGACCGCGCCGAGCAGCGGCGTGTGCAGGTCCTCGGGCACGTCGTCCAGGGTGCGCAGGGCGAGGACCGCCCCCGCGTTGACGGAGCGCAGCCGGCGGATGCCCCGGACGGTTTCGGCGGTGACGGTGTGGGTCGCGTCGTCCAGGACCAAGCAGACGAAGAGGGAACGGTCGGCGCGGGCCGCGGTGATCGCGTTGAACTGGGCAAGGATCAGACGGGTCAGCAGCCGGGACGCCTCGGCGTGGGCGCGCTCCGGCAGATCGACGCGCACCCGCAGCGGATGCCGCTCCAGGGAGCGCAGCGAGAACGGGCGGGCGTCGGGCCCGGTGGCGAAGAACCCGGCGAAGGCCGGCCGGTCGAGCACGGCGATCCGGTCGGCGAGGACGGCCGCCGGGTCCCCGGCGCCGCCCGCCTGGCGCTGCCGGGCGTCGAGCTCGCGCAGCATCGCGTGGTGTCCGGACGACTCCAGTGCCTGCCGCAGGCCGTCCAGTGCGGTGGCGGAGCCTTCGAGGAGCTCTCGGAGTTCGGGTACGGCGGGGAAGACTCCGTGAACGGCACGGTACGGGCCGAGCAGCTGGCCCAGCGCGGTCGCCGCGCGCCGGGTGTCCAGGGTGGGGAGGTCGCCGGCCAGGCCCTCCGCGAGGGCGGCCGCCGCCTCGTCGGGGTCGGTCGTCCCGCCGTACAGGTCGAAGTCGTGCAGGGACGCGGGGTCGCCGATCCTGACGACGACGTCGTAGGCCCCGTCCGGGCCGAGCCGGTCGCCGCCCGCGCCGACGGCGAGCACCGCCGCCTGCCCGGTGAGCGCCCGCAGGGCGAGGGATTCGACGACGGGCCGCACCACCCGTTCCGTCTTCCCCGAGCCGGGTGGTCCGACGACCAGCAGCGAGGTGCCCAGCGACGCGGGTTCCAGCGCCATCCCCGAGCCGCGGCGCGCGTAGGGGTTGCGCGGGTCGTCGGCGCAGGCGCCGATCCGGACCTGGCCGGTGAGCGGGTCGTGCACGGCGGTCCGCCGGGGCAGGTCCCGGCGGCCGGAGGGGTGCAGATAGGCGTCGGCGCCCTTGCGCAGCACGGTGTCGGTGAAGGAGGCCCGCCGGTCGGGCCGGGTCCGGGCGGCTCCCCAGGCGTGCCGCAGCCGTACGCAGTCGATGTCGTTCATCCGGTCGGCGTGGACGGCCGCGGTGAGGGCCTCCGCGGCGTCCGTGCTGCCGGCGGCCCGCAGTTCGGGCCAGTGTGCGAGGTCCGGTCCGGCCTGTGCCGGAGCGGTGCGGGGCTGCTGCGGGCCGGGTTCGCCGCGTCCGAGGAGGGGGGCGAACCCCGCCTGCCACTGGCCGATCCTGGCGAAGGGCCACACGATCGCGGTGCCGATCAGGGCGTAGGCGATGAGCGAGACGAGGAGCGCCGCGTACTGGTTGCCGCCGCCCTGCATCCAGCTGGTCGGAACGGCGGGCAGGATGATGTCGGCGAGCGGCACACGCCGGGTCCAGACCAGCCATACGGTGACCACCGCACCGGACACCGAGAGCAGCAGCCTGGCCCGTCCCAGCCGGGGGCCCGCGAAGTAGCGGAAGACATGGGCCCAGCCGCCGATCCGGGCGGCCCAGAAGCCCAGGCCGAGGACCAGGACCTGGTAGTAGAGCGTGGTGGAGTTGACCACCAGCGCCGGCGCGTCCTCCTTGGGACCGCCGAAGGACCACCATTCGGGGCCGGTGATGATCTCGATCGGCTTGGACACGTAGGGGACGGCGCGTTCCGTCAGCAGGAGCCACAGCAGGAGCCACAGGACCATCGTCGCCAGCGGACCCACCAGCGAGGGGCGGGGCGGGCGCTCGTCGGGCCGTGCCACGTGGGCGTACCGCCACACCCCCGGCTCGGTCCTGGGACGTGCCGCGTTCAGCCATTCGGCCGTGTCCGACCGCGCCC
>NZ_JAELVH010000509.1 GCF_019399235.1 Streptomyces poriferorum
GTGCTGCGTCCGAAGGTGGATGCGGCGCTCAACCTGCACGAGCTGACCCGTGGCCTGGACCTCGCCGCGTTCGTCCTCTTCTCCTCGGCTGCCGGGGTCATCGGCAATCCGGGTCAGGGCAACTACGCCGCGGCCAACGCGTTCCTGGACGCGCTGGCCACGTACCGCAGAGCGGAAGGACTCCCCGCCCAGTCCCTCGCCTGGGGGCCGTGGGTGGACGGGGGCATGGCGGACAGCCTGCAGAGCGCCGATTCCCAGCGCATGCGCCGGACCGGCATCCAGCCCCTGTCGGCTGACGAGGGAACCGCCCTCTTCGACGCGGCCGAGACTGCCGGTGGGGCAGCACTCGTCACCATGCGGGTCGATCTCGCCGGAGCGGGCGCACCGGAGCCGGACGACCTGCCCGACCTGTTCCGAGGGCTCGTACGGCCCCGTGGTCACCGAGCCACCGACGCTGCGGCGTCCGGTGCGGCGGCGTTCCGCCGGCGCATGGATGCCCTGACCGACGAGGACCGCACAGATCAGGTGCTCGACCTCGTACGGGCCCACGCGGCCGCCATCCTCGGATACGCGGGTTCCTCGGCCATCGAGCCGGACCGGGCGTTCAAGGAGCTCGGGTTCGACTCGCTGGCCGCGGTGGAGTTCCGCAACGGCCTGGCCCAGGCCACGGGGCTGCGCCCGCCGGCGACGCTGGTCTTCGACTACCCGAACTCCCGAGCGCTCGCCCAGTACCTCGCGGAGGAACTGCGCCCCGACTCTCCGACGGACGACGAAGCCGTCGGAGATGAACGGATCCGACGCATTCTGCAGGGAATTCCCCTGAGCAGGCTCAGGGACGCGGGACTGATGGAAGTCCTCTTCGAGCTCGCAGGTGCCCACGACGTGCCGGTGGATCCGGCCGAGGGCACGGACGAGAGCTCGCCCGAATCCATCGACTCGATGGATGCCGAGAGCCTGATCAGCATGGCGCTCGACGGTTCCGGCCTTGACGACGCGACCCAGGGAATGTGAGACCCCCGATGAGTAATTCCGACGAGAAGCTGGTTGCCGCGCTGCGGGCGTCGCTCAAGGAGAACGACCGTCTGCGGGCTCACAACAGGAAGATGTCGTCCGCGGCCCGCGAGCCCATTGCCATCGTCGCGATGAGCTGCCGTTTCCCCGGAGGCGTCGAATCACCGGAGGCTCTGTGGCAGCTGGTGAACGACGGTGTGGACGCGATATCCGAGTTCCCGGAGAACCGCGGCTGGAATGTCGGCTCTCTTTACGACCCGGAGGGCGAGCGTCCGAACACCAGCTACGTCAACAAGGGCGGCTTCCTTCACTCCGCAGACACGTTCGACCCGGTTCCCTTCGGTATCAGTCCGAACGAGGCCCTGATCATGGACCCGCAGCAGCGGCTGCTCCTCGAATGCTCGTGGGAGGTCTTCGAGCGGGCCGGCATCGACCCCGCCACGTTGAAGGGCAGTAAAACCGGCGTATTCGCCGGAATGATGTACCACGACTACGTCCACAACAGCGCTACGGGTTCCATCGCGTCAGGCCGCGTCTCGTACGTCTTCGGCTTCGAGGGGCCGTCGATGACGCTGGACACCGCGTGTTCGTCGTCGCTGGTCGCGTTGCACCTGGCGGCCCAGGCGCTGCGTTCGGGTGAGTGCTCGATGGCACTGGCCGGAGGCGTGGCGGTCATGTCGACGCCTGAGGTCTTCGTCGAGTTCAGCCGGCAGGGCGGCCTGTCCAAGGACGGCCGCTGCAAGTCGTTCGCGGGCGCCACCGACGGCACCAGCTGGTCGGAGGGGGCCGGCGTCCTGCTCCTGGAGAAGCTCTCCGACGCTCGCAGCAACGGACACCCGGTCCTGGCAGTGCTGCGGGGCAGTGCGGTGAATCAGGACGGTGCGAGTAATGGGCTGACGGCTCCGAATGGTCCGTCGCAGCAGCGTGTGATTCGTGCGGCGTTGGCTGACGCGCAGATTTCGTCGGATCAGGTGGATCTGGTGGAGGCGCATGGGACGGGGACTCGGTTGGGTGATCCGATTGAGGCGCAGGCTTTGCTGGC
>NZ_JAELVH010000050.1 GCF_019399235.1 Streptomyces poriferorum
GTGGCGAGGCCCAGGGCGCAGGGGCAGGCGATGATCAGTACGGCGACGGCGGCCGTGAACGAGGCCGTCACGTCGTCCGTCACCAGCAGCCATGCCACCAGGGTGACCAGGGCGATCACCAGGACCACGGGGACGAACACCGCCGAGATCCGGTCCGCCAGCCGCTGGACCTCGGCCTTGCCGTTCTGCGCGTCCTCGACGAGCCGGGCCATCCGGGCCAGCTGGGTGTCGGCGCCGACCCGGGTCGCCTCGACGACGAGCCGGCCGGAGACGTTCACGGTGGCGCCGGTGACGGGGTCCCCGGGGCGCACGTCGACGGGGACGGACTCGCCGGTGAGCATCGACGCGTCCACCGCCGACGCGCCCTCGACGACCGTGCCGTCGGTGGCGACCTTCTCACCGGGGCGGACGACGAAGCGGTCACCGACGGCGAGCCGGCCCACAGGGACGCGTACCTCCGTACCGTCCCGCAGGGCCGCTACGTCCTTGGCGCCCAGGTGCATCAGCGCACGGAGAGCGGAACCGGCCTTCCGCTTGGACTTCGCCTCCAGATAGCGGCCCAGCAGGATGAAGGTGACGACCCCGGCCGCGACCTCCAGATAGATGGTGGAGGCCCCGTCGGCGCGGGAGACCGTGAAGTCGAAGCCGTGCCGCATGCCCGGCATTCCGGCGTCGCCGAGGAACAGGGCCCAGAGCGACCAGCCGAAGGCGGCGAGGGTCCCGACGGAGACCAGGGTGTCCATGGTGGCCGCGCCGTGCCGCAGGTTGGTCCAGGCGGCGCGGTGGAAGGGCAGCCCGCCCCAGATGACGACGGGGGCGGCGAGCGTGAGGGAGAGCCACTGCCAGTTGTCGAACTGGAGGGCCGGGATCATCGCGAGCAGCACCACGGGGGCGGCGAGGACGGCCGAGACGATGAGCCGTTGCCGCAGCGCGGCGAGAGCGGAGGCGGGGCCGCCGTCATCGGTGTCGGTGTCGGTGCCGGTCTCGGCGCCGCCGTCCGCAGCCGGGGCCGGGGCGAGGTCGCCGGCATCCGGTGGGGAGGCCGGTGCGGGGCCGTTGGCATCCGGCAGGGACGCTGCGGGCGCCGCTACGGGAGGCTTCGGGGCAGCGGGCGCCGGTGCGGGAGGCTTCGGGGCTGCGGGCGCCGGTGCGGGAGGCTTCGAGGCGCGGGGCGTCGGTGCCGGGCGGGGTACCGGTTTCGCCGTGTAGCCGGTCTTCTCGACCGTGGCGATCAGGTCCGCGAGGCCGGTTCCGGGGCCGAAGGAGACCCGGGCCTTCTCCGTCGCGTAATTGACGGTGGCGCTGACCCCGTCCATCCGGTTCAGCTTCTTCTCGACGCGGGCCGCGCAGGACGCGCAGGTCATCCCGCCGATCGTGAGCTCGGCCTGCGAGCTCTCCGCCGCCGCGGTCTCGACATCTGTTGCGCTGTGCATGTCCGAACTCCTGAAACGCCGACCGGGCCGTGCCCCACCAGTATCTGCTGGTCGGCCCGGCCCGGCGGCGAAGGGGTGATGCGGGTGCCGTGGATCCCGATGCGGTCAGGCCCGGCCGGTGAGCTCGTAACCCGCCTCGTCGACCGCGGCGCGCACGGCTTCGTCGTCCGGTGTGGTCCGGGAGACCACCGTCACCTGCCCGGTGGACGCCACGGCCTTCACCGAGGTGACACCCTCGACGGCGGAGATCTCCTCGGAGACCGCACCCTCGCAGTGCCCGCAGGTCATGCCGGTCACCTGGTAGACGGTGGTCACGCCGCCCTGCTCGGCGCCCGTGTCCGCGCTGTCGTGACAGGAGCCGCTGGGCGAGCAGCAGGAGCCGGTCGCCTGGGGGAGCTGGGTCTCGGCGGTCATCGTGTTCTCCTCTTCGACGAGCACAAATGGATGTGGCGGCAGGGGCCCAAGGGGACTCCGGGAAGGCCGGTGCGCTTCCACACTCACGACTATATACCCCTAGGGGGTATGAATGCGAGTGGTCCCCGGGGCTGTGGGCCAACCGGGTGAGCGGTGTTCACTCCCGCCGGCCCCGGTTGCCCGGGCGGGCGGCGACCCAGGTGCGGACGGTGTCCGCGTACCAGTAGGGCTTTCCGCCCTCCACGTGGTCCGGAGCCGGCAGGAGACCGTGCTTGCGGTAGGAGCGGACGGTGTCCGGCTGCACCCGGATGTGTGCGGCGATGTCCTTGTAGGACCAGAGCCTTCTGTCCGTCATACGTGCCACCTCTCTGCGCCGCGCCGCGCCGCAGCGGTGGCCCGGGGGGCCGGCGGGGGAGCTGCGGCACGGACGCTGTCGATCACTCAGCCTCTGGCCGGTGAACGAGGGTGACGGGAGGCGGGGTGGGCCTGTCGATCGCCTGTGACGGAAAACCCGCGTAACGGAGACATGCGTGACGAGGGGGTCACCACTGAGACAGAAGGAACACAAGTAACACGCGGGGCCAAAGGTGCACCCGGTGCCTGCGGGTCAAAGGTGCACCGGTGCCTGCGGGCCAAAGGTGCACCGGTGCGTGTCCAGTGGTCCGATGGCCTCAAACGCCTGGACGGCGCCGGGGGCGCGCCCGAGAGCCCCGGGCGCACCCGCCCGTCAGGCGTGCCAGAGCGCCGACCAGGTGTGCGGGCCGACGAGGCCGTCCGGGACGAGCGGCGGGTGGTCGGCCTGGAAGCGCTGGACGGCGGCGAGGGTCCGGGCCCCGAACACGCCGTCGACCGCCTCCCACGGCAGGTAGCGCCGGTTGGCGAGCATGCACTGCACCTGGGAGACGCGGTCGCCCTGTTCGCCGAAGGCGGTCAGCCCGTCCCCGTCGTAGAACGCGCAGACGGGGCTGGAGCCGGGCGGGGTCGCGTTGCTCTCGTCGGCTGCGGCGCCGGGCGCCACGGCGAGAGCGGTGGCCAGGACGAGCGCGGCCAGGGCCGAACCCTGGGCCGGGCGGCGGAACGGCGGAGTCGTACGGATCACGGTGGGGTACTCCTCGAACGATGCGGTGACGGTGGCCGGGTGCTTGGAGTGGCGGGCCCCGTCCTCTCTTCGGGGACAACACCGCGTACCGCCGTCACGTCACTCCCGGGACGGCCGCCGGGAACGGAAGCCGGGAGGAGTTCACACACTTGTCACCGAGGAGGGCGAGTGGACCGTACTGCCGTTGACCGGTGGCTGTACGGTGCACATCTCAGATGAGATCTTTGAACTGCTGGGCCGGAAGAGCGTGTTCAGCGGGGGGCCCGCCTTCGCGTACGTACCGCGTGACGCCCATGCACAGATCGCCTCCGGCGCAGGCGGCCGCTTCGCCCTGGCAGGAGCGAAGTGCGAGCGAAGCTCCCCGCTCGCTACGGCCCCCGCGCCGGAGGTATCCCGTCGAGCCCGCGCGGGTCGGCCTTCGCGGACTTCCGGGCAGCCCTCCTTCTGTCTACGCGGGTACCGAAACGGCAGACACAGTGTCGGGCCCCCCTTCGGCACGGGCGTGGTGGGATGTTGACGTAGGAGGGTGCTGGAGATCCTGGCCGGATCAGGGAGCGGCACCTCACCGACCGACGCCGCCACCTCTGAAGGAGAAACAGTATGAAGACCGTCAACCACTGGATCGGTGGCAAGACCGTCGAGGGCGCGTCGGGCAACTACGGCCCGGTCACCGACCCGGCCACCGGAGCCGTCACCACCCAGGTCGCGCTCGCCTCCCCGGACGAGGTCGACGCCGCGGTGGCCGCAGCGAAGGACGCGTACGCGACGTGGGGCACGTCGTCGCTGTCCGCCCGCACCGCGATCCTCTTCCGTTACCGCGCGCTGCTGGACGCCCACCGCGACGAGATCGCCGCGCTGATCACCGCCGAGCACGGCAAGGTGCACTCGGACGCGCTCGGTGAGGTCGCCCGTGGTCTGGAGATCGTCGAGCTGGCGTGCGGGATCACCACGCAGCTCAAGGGCGAACTGTCCACCCAGGTCTCCACCCGGGTCGACGTCTCCTCGATCCGCCAGTCGATCGGTGTCGTCGCCGGCATCACGCCGTTCAACTTCCCGGCCATGGTCCCGATGTGGATGTTCCCGCTGGCCATCGCCTGCGGCAACACCTTCGTCCTCAAGCCGAGCGAGAAGGACCCGTCGGCCGCCAACCTCCTTGCCGAGCTGGCCTCCGAGGCCGGTCTGCCGGACGGTGTCCTGAACGTCCTGCACGGTGACAAGGTCGCCGTCGACGGCCTGCTGAACCACCCGGACGTCTCCGTCGTCTCCTTCGTCGGATCGACCCCGATCGCCCGCTACATCCACGCCACCGCGTCCGCCAACGGCAAGCGCGTCCAGGCGCTGGGCGGTGCGAAGAACCACATGCTGGTCCTGCCGGACGCGGACCTCGACGCCGCCGCCGACGCCGCCGTCTCCGCCGCGTACGGATCCGCCGGTGAGCGCTGCATGGCGATCTCCGCCGTCGTCGCGGTCGCCTCCGTCGCCGACGACCTGGTCGCCCGCATCAAGGACCGCGCCGAGAAGATCAAGATCGGCCCCGGCAACGACCCGACGTCCGAGATGGGCCCGCTGATCACCGCCGTCCACCGCGACAAGGTCGCCTCCTACGTCACAGGCGCGGCCGCCCAGGGCGCCGACGTCGTACTCGACGGCACCGGCCACACGGTCGAGGGCTTCGAGGACGGCCACTGGATCGGGCTCTCGCTCCTCGACAACGTCTCCACCGACTCGGACGCGTACAAGGACGAGATCTTCGGCCCGGTCCTGTGCGTGTTGCGCGTCGAAACGTACGAGGAGGGCGTGGCGCTGATGAACGCCTCGCCGTACGGCAACGGCACCGCGATCTTCACCCGCGACGGCGGCGCCGCCCGCCGCTTCCAGCTGGAGATCGAGGCCGGCATGGTCGGCATCAACGTCCCGATCCCGGTGCCGGTGGGCTACCACTCCTTCGGCGGCTGGAAGGACTCGCTCTTCGGCGACCACCACATCTACGGCAACGACGGCGTGCACTTCTACACCCGTGGCAAGGTCACCACCACCCGCTGGCCCGACCCGGCCGACGCTCCCGCCGGCGTCGACCTGGGCTTCCCCAGCAACCACTGACCCGGGCGCGCACGGTCGCGAACAGAGCTGAAGGGCCACTCCCCCGGAGTGGCCCTTCAGCGGTTCCTGGCGAGGTCAGCGACCGGCTGCGCGCTCCGTGCCGGCCGCCTCCTCGATCATCCGCTCCATCGGTGCGACCGCGACCCGCCCCGAGACGGCGAACGCCAGCACCATCGCGGCCACCATGACCACGGTCCCGGCCCACACCATCGTCTCGACCGGCACGGTGTACGCCCCCACGGCCCGCACCACGCACTCGCCCAGCAGCGCCGCGCCCCACACCACGGAGAACCGCACCTCGGCCCGCCGGAACGCGTCCGACCCCGTCGAAAGTCGCTGGTACGCAGCAGACTTGGCGGCCTCGCCCCGTGTCAGCCACGGCCGCAGCCCCTCCGACAACATCGGCCGCCCGCGCAGTGCGGACACCAGGAACACCAGGCCGATGGTGCTGCTGATGCCGCTGTCCTTCAGCAGCATCAGCCGCGGGTCACCGGCCACCAGGCTCAGCAGCAGCCCCACCGCGTTGACGGTCACCATCAGCGCCGCGAGCCCGTTGAGCCGCCGGTCGCGCACCACACCCCACACGGTCCGCACACCCGGCACCACGCTGCTCCAGGCCAGCGCACCGAACGTGCCCATCCCCGCCGCCTTCAGCAGGTAGTACGAGGCGAGCGGCACTGCCACATCCACGAGCAGCGGCATCATGCTGTCCAGCAGGGCCCTGCGGGGCGAGAACGGAACGGCACCGGCCGGAACGCCGGCAACAGGTGCGGTGACGGTGGCGACCGGGCTGCTCATGACGGGTTCCTCCCGTATCGGCGAGGCCCTCGCGGCTCCCGCTCTCGATACGTAAAGACTGGCCGCCGGACCCGGGTCCCCGGCAGAGCCGGGTGTACTGATCTCCGTATGACGAATGTCAGTGCCCGGGCGTGACACGGATCGGCCGGCCTCAGGTGGGAGATATTGTCAAATCCTGTGGACTGATCGGACCGCCCAATGACCGGTCGGTCAAGCAAGCGGCTTGCGGTAACGGACGTACTCGTTCTGCCGCCGGAACCCCACACTCTCGTAAAGATCGTAGGACCGGTGCGGGTTTGACGTGCCCGTGAACAGCCGAGCGGTCGTTGCACCCTGTCCGCGAAGGCTCCGCAGCCCGTCCAGCAGCAGGGCCCGGCCGATTCCGAGGCGTTGCTGGTCCGTCCGGACACTCAGCTCTTCGACCTCGCCTACGGTGTGGTCGTGACGGCGGATGCTGCAGAGGGCGACGCCGACCATGTCCTGCCCGTTCCATGCAGCCCTCCAGCATGCCGGGTCGGCGGTGTCGACGAACTCCTGGAATGGCCATTTCTGCGTGAAGCCGGTGTTCGCATACGAATCGACGACCGTCCTCCAGGCTGCGCGGTAGTGGCTTGACTCGATCGGGCCCGTCCGTATCCCGGCTGGCAGTTCGCTGCCCCGCTCGGGCAACTGCTGCAGATCGCCCAGCTCCAGCTCGACCAGGCTGAAGACACGTCGGTAGCCGGTTGCGAGCAGAAGCGCCGTGGCGTCCTGCTCGGAGGCCATGGCGTTCGCGCCGATCACTGCCGTCCGCGCCGTTCCATGCTTTTTGACGAGCCGGCGGATCCGTTCTTCGGCCCAGCTCAGCATGGCTGAGCCGATGCCCTGGCGGCGATGCTCGGGCAAGAGGTAGCCGCGGTGCAGGTACAGCCACGTGTCGTCCCGCTCTTGCCACCATCGGATCGTCGAGTAGCCGACGACGCTCCCGTCATGCACCACCAGGATCTGGTTCTTGGACGGCTCCTCCAGCCTGGCAGAGGCTTCGGCGATCTCGGTCGCTGTCGGGAGCCCTTCCACAACCGAATGGGCGTCGGCCTGGTCCCGTTCAGCACAACCCAGCCGCACCGCGGCCATGGGGCCGTGGTCTTCGTCGCCGCGATACGGCTGGAACCCGAAGCCGACCGGAAGGTCCTGTCCTGGCACGCTATTCGACATGGTCGGATGATCTCGAACTTCGAGGCAGGCCTGCCACCCTATTCATGCCGCGGTCGTCTGCGGCCGTTCGACGAGTTGGCCGCGTTCGAAGCGGGCCCCGGCACGGACGAGGGCGACGAGGTGGGGTGCGTTCACGGCCCGCCAACGCTGCTGGGCGGACTCGACGAGCTTGAACACCATGGCCAAGGCGGCGGCCGCGCTGCCGGCGCCCTTGGTGACCTTCGTGCGCAGCCGGACGGTGGCGAACGTGGACTCGATGGGGTTCGTCGTGCGCAGATGGATCCAGTGCGCGGCGGGGAAGTCGTAGTACGCCAGCAGTTCGTCCACGTCATCGGTGATCTTCTTGACGGCCTTGGGCCACTTCGCGCCGTAGGTCTTCTCAAACGCCGCGACCGCCACGAGCGCATGGTCGCTGTCCTCGGCGTTGTATATCTCCTGCAGGGCCTTCTTCGCTCCCGACTGGGCGGACTTCGGGAGACTGTCGAGCACACTTGCGATCTTGTGAACCCAGCACCTCTGATGGCGGGTCTCGGGGAACACCTCGGCCAGAGCCTTCCAGAAACCGAGCGCGCCGTCGCCGACCGCCAGGACGGGAGCGCGCAATCCTCGCCGCCGGCAGTCGCGCAGCAGGTCGGCCCAGGAGTCGGCTGATTCGCGATAGCCGTCGCTCATGGCGATCAGCTCCTTGGTGCCGTCCGAGCGCACACCCATCAGCACGAGCACGCACGACTTCGCCTCCTGCAGGCGTATGCGCAGGTGGATGCCGTCGGCCCATGCGTAGACATAGTCGCTGCCGGACAGATCTCGCTCGCCGAACGCTTGGTGGTCGGCCTGCCACTGCTGGGTCAGCCGGGTGACCGTCGCCGGTGACAGACCCGCCGAGCTGCCGAGGAACTGCTCCAGGGCGGGCACGAAGTCGCCGGAGGACAGGCCGTGCAGGTAGAGCAGCGGCAGCACCTCGCTGATCTTCGGGGACTTGCGGCACCACGGCGGCAGGATCGCGGAGGAGAACCGCTTGCGCTCGCCCGTGGCCTCATCGACGCGCTTGTCGTTCACCCGTGGCGCCTTCACCTCGACCACGCCGGCCGCGGTGGTGACCTGCCGCGGCTGGTGGAAGCCGTTGCGCACCACCAGACGGCGTCCGTTGCCGTCGCGCTCACCGGCGAACTCGGCTATATAGGCGTTTACTTCGGCTTCCAGCGCGGCGGCCAGCATCCGCCGCGCGCCCTCTCGGACGATCTCGTCAATCAAGGAGGGGCCCTTGGCGGTGGTGCCGTCATCGTTCACTACGCTGAGCACGGATGTGCCTTCCCGGCCGGCGCTGCGAACACCGGTCTTGCTCGGTGACCTATCGATCAATCACCCGGGAAGGTACGTCCTCCCGAGCCGATCCACAGGTCCTGAGCATTGCTCGTCCTTGGGCCGCACGAATGGCTTTATCGAGCAGTAGCGACGTCACTTGTCGACGGGTTTAGGAGGCGTCCAGAACCACGGCCAGGCGGTGTTGACGAGTTCGGGAGGCGCCGGGCTTCTTGCCGGGACAGGGGTGCTCCTGTACGGGGACGGGCCACTTCGACCGCGGCACGGACTACGCTGACGTCATGTCACCGTCAGGCTGGACACGCCTCACCGAAGCGCACGGAGTGCGGCGCCGGCTGGCAATTGTGGGTGGACACGTCATCGGACGTCCTTTCCTGGTCTTGGCCCTTGTAGGTCTGGCCTTCCTCATCACCAGGTTCGGCAAGGACTTCCCCGTGCTCTACGGGATGACCCCCCTGGGCGCCTTTCTGATCTTCGGGAGCATGGGGCGCTACCGTCCGGCCAGCCCTGCAGTAGACAGCGCCGAGAACTCCCTGCCGCCCGACGACGAAACGAACTGACCGACAGCCGACACCGCAGTCACCGTTGATCTCCGGCAAACTTCAGCCCTCTAGCTCTGCCGGTCGCGGCTCTCCTGGATCTCGCCTGTCCGTGCCAGCCTGGGGCGTCCTGGTTGGCTGGTGGAGGGAGAGGGGGCAGGGTGAGGGGTACTGCGGTGCAGGTAAACAGCGACTTCAACGGTCGGTTGAAATGGCGCGCTCGCTATCTGATCCACAAGGCCCGTCGGCGGGGCAGGACCGGGCTGCTGTTGCAGGTGGACCTGCGTGATCCGCCCCGCAGCATGTCACTCAAGTGGTGCCTGGTGTCGGTCACCGAAAATGGAGAATGGCTCTGCAGCGTTGATCGGACCAGCATCAGAAAGGTTCGATTCATCCCTTTGCCCCCAGGGTCGCATCCACTGCGCTTTGAGGTCATGCGGTATCGCAAACGTCGCTGCACACAGGCCCAGCAGAACATTGTGCTTGGTCAGGGAGACATCCTTCTCGTGACGTGCGACCCGGTGCAGCCGAACGTCTTCTACCGGCGCAGTCCCGTGGTAGACACCTGGAGTGCGCAGATCCTTCAAGCGGATCCGAACGCTTGATCAGCTGAGGCTTGCCAGGGGCCAGCCCGATTTTCGCTTCTGCCACCACGTGTTTGGGCGGCCGCAGTCGCTCCGGTGCCGTCATTTCTGCTTGACATTCCCGGGCCTGGTGATCTCCAACTGACTCCGAAACCGGTCGACAAACGCTGTCCTCAGCAATCGACGAAGCCACACGAAGGTGCCCGCCGGCCAAAAGCAGGCAGGCGGGCACCGGGTGGCTGGTCAGAATGGGGCGAGTAGCCGAGTGCTACTCGTCACCCCCGAAAGATGCGCTCCATCCACCACGGGAGAAGTGGCATACGCCATCAGGCGTGATGCGAACCTGTGCGCCGAGCAGGGGCAACGAGCCCTCCGCGTTGAGGCGATTGCGGATGCGTTCCACGGTGGTCCACAGCTTCCGCGGCCCGCTCTGGTGCACCTCTGGCGGGTCGGTCCACACAGCGGATGCGCGGGCCCACGACCCGTCGGGATGGACGAGGCAGGCCGTCCGCGTCCGGTCGTCGCGTTCCTCGTAGGTGAGTTCCACGCCGGGCGCGGTGAGTTCCAGCATGGACCGCAGTTCCCAGGCGTTCGCTACGTCCACCACGGGATAGCGGCCCGTGCTCACCTCTTCCCCGTCCGTGGTCCGCGCGGCGGTCAACAGGTAGGTGAGTTCGGGCGGGTAGTCGTCCCCGGAGCGAGTGACCATGAAACCGGCCATGTCATGCTCCACGCGTCCGACGACATCGCCGTTGGCGTGCTTCCACCCGGTGACGATCAGGCAGGTTCGCCCGAGGGTCGTAGCGATGCGTCCACCAGGTGCCATCGCTCCGAGCAGCGGCCTCAGCCCCGTACCGGCGGGCAGACCGACCGTGGACACGATCCGGTCGTACGTACCCGGTACGTGCTCCGTCGCGTCGGCAGTGACGAAGTGGGGGTGGATGCCGAGTTCGGCCAGTCGTTCACCGGCAGCACGGGTCAGGTGGGAGTCCACATCCAGGCTGGTCACGTGCCGGTCCCCGATGCGCCGGGCCGCGTAGGCGGTGAGCCCGCCACTCCCGGTGCCCAGGTCCAGGACCGACAGCCCTTCCCCCAGGCGTCCATGCCGGAGCATGCGCACCACGAGGCTCGGCATCGTTGCCGATGACGTGGGCCGACCGTGCGCCCGATCCCCGATGCGGGCATGGTCGGCGTGCAGAGCGCCAACCCTGGTGATCAGCGACCGGTCCGAGTACGCCACTTGCAACCACCTCCCCGGATCACTGGAACCGTCACGCAGCACCCATCCCGAGCTGTCCGCGTCTCTCTCCCACCATCGAGGGACCAGCTGATGACGGGGCACGCTTGCCACCATCGCCAGCCACCGGGAATCGGGGTCCGTCACCGAGTCCGCGAGTCCTGCCGCAGGCTTGTGCCAATCCATGATGCCCAGCCTCTCAGTACTTGGGCCCACAGGCGGTAGTGCTCGCAGGGTCGCAATCACCGCTGTCGTCCGGTGAGCAGGCGTTCCGGGCGGGCAGCGGAATCCGCGCGGCGAGGTCAGCCCAAGCCTCTCCACCGAGCAGCTCCGCCAACCGGTTCTCCCGCACATTCCCCGCCGGGAAGTCCCGTGCCAGCACGCACCCGGCAAGGTCCCCGTTCGGAAGGACGGCAGCGCGCCCGCGTGTGCACCTCCCGCACATCTCATCCAGCGTCGGTGACTGCCCCCGGCAACAGAGCCCGGCCGACTGCCCGCGCCCTGTCCACGTTGATCCGGGTCACGCCCATGGATCGCAGCTCGGCACGCGCTTCGGCGATGCGTTGCCCCGGCAGGACTTCCACGATCCCAGCCCGGACAGTGGCGCCCCGCTCCACCGCCTCACGGATGTTGCGTCGCGTTCGGACGTAACTCCCGTTCCGCCCTGTGATCTTGTCGTGCTCGGCGGCCTCGTCGCTGTAGTAGCTGGTCCCCAGCGTCACCGCCGGATGCGTGAACAGCTCCCACCACTGCTCGTGGACCGCGTACAGGTTGCTGTACACCTCCACATGCCGCCCGAGCGACAGCGCGTATTCGGTGAGAGCCCGCCAGTGCGGGTGAACCGTCGGTTCTCCGCCGATGAGCTGAATCGTGCGGATACCCAACATGGCGGCATCGAAGATGACCGCGCGCCAGTCGTCGAGGGACATAACCCCGTGGCTTGCCTGGGGGCTGGACTCCGACAGGCAATGCGTACAGGCGAGTTGACACTTTCCCGTGATCTCCAGTTCAAGCGACTGGAGGCCGCCAGCCACCTCACGGGTGGATCGTTCGACGAATGTGGTCATGCTGCATTCCTCTCTCTGATGAGTGGTGCACTGCATTCACTGACCCGCATGACGAAGCCAAGCGGGAAGTCCTTGGCGATGGCCCTGCCCGCCGCAGCATCTACGGAGGCGGGCAGGGCCACGGGTTGAACTTGGCGACCAGGCTCCTGATTCAGCGCGGGAGCTTCTCGCCGCGCCGCTGGTAGGCGACATGCCGGGCCAGGGCATCGAGCTGTCGGCAGTGGTACTCGGTGCCCGGTGAGAGCCGCCGCAGTTGCGCTTCCCAGGGCTGGCCGCCCGGCCTCACGACGATGGCATGGGCACCGAGGGCCCGGATCACCATGCAAGGCAGTTCCTTGACCCGGTCGAAGACAACCTGCCCCGCCTTCAACTGCCGCCAACAGGTGAAGGTTTGAGTGGAGTAGGGGACTTCAGGGGCGTGCTTGCGATCCGGCTGCGCAGTCAGCACGGCGGTCGCGTCGGTTTCTCGGCCGTTCACCCCGACCTCCCGAAGCGCCGCCGGTCGTTCTCGTCGCGGACGCGGGCCCGAAGGTCCTGAAGTACTGGGCTGTCGGCCCCTGCGCGAGGGCGTTCCTCGTGTGTCCCTTCCGGGCCAGGAGGGTTGGGCTGGTCAGGGCACCCGTTCGCGCCACACTCGCAAGCCGGGTAGGTGAGCGGCGATCGGTGCACCGGAAGATCCGGCCCCTCCCACTCCTCAGGGTTCATCACCGCACCATCACCCCGTGGATGACGCGAGGGCCCACGTCGATGCCGCAGGTAGCCAGCCACAGGGCCCGTCGCCGTTCTCGCCGCATCCTGTTCTCTGCACGCTCCCAGCGGTTGTAGGCAGCTTGGGAGTAGGGCCCATCGGGCGGTCGCGGAGTCATGCCGACCGGCATAGCGGCTCGGCACAGCAAGAGGCACCGGGGGGCGGTCATGGCGGGCGGGAATGCCGGCAGGGGCGGCGTCTGTGATGCCGACGGATCCCGTCGGCGTAATCCCAGGAGCAGGAAGACCGGTTCGAATATCCGGGCGATAAGGTTGTGCATGTCGACGCTCCTTCAAAGCGTTGGCCATGCCCCCGGACCGTTTCAGCGGTCGCGGGGGTTTCTTCACACCGCGAGTAGTTACTCAGCGCCGCATCTCGAAACGCTCAGTAATTCTGGGACTAGAGTGCTCTGCGCTCGCGCATTGCGCAAGTGACTCTTTGGAACTTGTTCCATGATCTTTTACTCTCGCTACAATCGCCGATGTAGACCCAACTGAGGGGTAGTCATGGCCGCATCACGTCCGACAGTCCGTCGTCGCCGCCTTGCTGCACTGCTGGTTGACCTTCGAGAGCGAGCGGGCAAGACCCCGGAGATGGCAGCCGAACGCATCGGTTGCCACCGAACGAAGATCAATCGCATCGAGAACGCACGTCTCGGCGTCTCTCTGGGAGAGCTACGGGACTTGCTGACGTTCTACGGAGTGGAAGACGCGGCGCAGGTCGAAGAAGCCGTTGCCCTCGCTCAGCGAAGCCGTGAACCGGGTTGGGTGCAGCGCGCGGGACTGGCACGCCCCTCGTACGCAGACTTCATCGACTACGAGCGAACGGCCGACTACATCCGTTCCTTCCAGAACAGCTTGATCGCGGGTCTGTTGCAGACTCCCGACTACGCGAAGGCAGTCCTGTCCACGTCCCCCTCCACGCTGGAACAAGACGAGGTTGAAGCGCTCGTAACGGCCCGGATCAAGCGCCAAGAGGTACTGCAACGCCCCGAACCGCCCCGGATGTGCGTCATCGAGGGAGAGTCTGCGCTCCGGCTCCAGGTGGGCGGAGCCCAGGTGATGCGGAAGCAGCTTGAACACCTGATGACGATGGCGGAGCGCCCGAGCGTTGAAGTCCAGGTCATCCCCGACAGTGCGGGCGCCCATGCTGGATTGGCCGGATCGTTCGTCCTCTTCGGCTTCCCCAACCCGTCCTTCTCCGAGGTCGTCTGCGTCGAGCACCGGACCGGGACGCTCTACATGGAGACGCCGGAGGAGACGGGCGAATATACGCTCATCTTCGACTCGTTGCGCTCCATCGCATTGAGCCCCAGAGACAGCCTCGACTTGATCGCCAAAGTGCGACAGGAGCTGTAGCAGCATGGAACCAGGAAAGGTAGTGAGGGATGAGCACCCCCAAGCTTGAGGCCACCACGTGGCGCAAGAGCAGTTACAGCGGCCAGGGCGGCGACTGCGTCGAGGTGGCGGACGGGGTTTCCGGCATCGTGCCAGTGAGGGACAGCAAGGACGCCACCGGACCCGTGGTCTCCTTCAGCGGTCACAGCTGGTCAGCATTCATCGCTGACGTGAAGGCGGCACGTGGCAGCCGCTGACCATCGCCCCGGCGGCTATATCGGCAGGCGAGGCGGGGTGCGTCGTACGGCGACGGTGTAGTCGTGCCCGCCGGCCAAAGGCAGGCAGGCGGGCACTCGCCGGGCGCCTCTCGTGAGGCCAGACGTCCGGACTCGGTGGATAGGGCTCCCGGCCCGGAGCAGCGGTGGTCTTACGATTGGTGCCAGACCTCCCCCGGAGCGGTGCCCCGGCAGGTGCCCGTGATCTCTCCGGTGTTGAAGAACAGAGCCCAGCAGCCTCAACGCCCGCGATGCGTATCGCCCGCTCGCGCTTCTCGGCCTTGTGTGTTCACAATCGGGCACCGAGCGACCCTGCCGTGGGGCGCCCCTCATTCTGCGCATTCACCGAACTCGCGAGATTCTCTCCGGCATTCAGGGCCACCGCGGCTGCTCCGTAGAGCCGTGCGAACACTCCGGAGCCGTCCGGGGACGGGTGGCGGCCGCTGACGCGGAGGTGAGGATGAGGAAGCTGGCGACCGCATGGAGTAGAGCCGGGACGGCGCAGGAGATCCGGAGTTGGCTCCTCAGAGCCTCGTAGTACTCGGGCTTGGTGAGCTCCACCCTGGCACTGTGCTGAGGGTCCGCAGTCTTGTCCCAGTAGGTGTAGAAGTAGCCTGACGCGTCTGCTTGTGCGTCCTCGGCCGTTCCGGCGCCGGTTGCAATGCCAAGCGCGGCCAGGCAGATGATGAACGCGTAGGTGAGCTTGAGGGCGGGTGGCAGCAGAAGAACATACCTGATCAACCGGTCGGTGTTGTCCCGGCTCAGGAGCTGGGTCGCGGCGCCGCTGGTGAAGGCACAGATGAACGCAACGGCGAAGACCGGGAAAAATGAGACGAACAAGCCCGCTACGAGCCACTTTGGCACGGTGTACTCACCGGGCAGCCAGGTCGAGGCCATACACAACAGAGCGGCCCCGGAGAGCGCCAACGCCAGCCCGAAATGCACCCTGTAGCTGCCTCGCAGCTCCCTCATGCTGGATTCCCCCTGAAAGCCCCTGGACGGTGCACCATAGCCTGGAGCGCATCCGCAGTCACGAAGTGCCCTGATTGGGCGGCTTGAGGGCTATGAACACGGCTTGACATGGATCAAGCCGAGCTTCCTGTGGATGATGTACCGCTGCGGCTGGGCGGCGAAGGAGGGCCAGGAGACCGTCCTGGCCGTCGAGATTACCCGCGAGGGCTTCGACTGGGCGCTGGCCAACGCCGAACTCTCGCATTACGAGCGGGGCGTACACCCCGACCGGGCCACCTGGCAGCGCAAGCTGCGCCACGCCCCGGCCCGCGTCCAGTGGGACCCGGAGCGCGACCTGCACCTGAACCGGCTCCCGTACCGCTCCCTCCAGCTGGGCCTCGCAGGGGAGGCGTCGCGGCGGTACGCGGACGAGTGGACGGTGACGATCCGCGACGTCACCCCGCTGGCCCGGGAGATCCACGAACTGGTGCGGGCGGGCCGGGACGACGAGGCGGGCCGGCTGCTGCCGGACGAGCGGGTCTACCCGGCGCCCGCGGGGGCCCCGGGAGCAGGATGAATCACGTTTCCCCTCCGCCTGCCCGGTGAGCGACGCCTCGATCACTTGGAGCAGAGGGAATGAGTTCGCCGCATTGAGGTGCATTGAGGTGATTGCTCATGCCGCCCGCGATGCGGGTGGCTGCGGACCTGGAGATCCGGCATCCTGCCGGTGGGGGAGAGCAAGGACGCCTGTGGGCCCGTCGTCGCCTTCAGCAAGGCGCAACTGGTCGGCGTTCATCGCTGATGTGAAGGGTGGCGCCCGCTGCCCCGCGCCCTGGGGCATATCGGCGATGAGTCGGCGCGACGCTCCGGTTGCGGGCGTGTCCGCCGGCCGGAGCCAGTCAGGCGGACGTTCCCGAGCGTGACCGTCACTGTCGCTCGGCCGCGACGACGCGGGGCGGCCATGTCTGCCTGGTCGTCCACTCCGGGTTCTTCGACACGGGTGGCAGCCAGAGGGGCTGCGGATCACGACGGCCCGGGCTGGGGATCCTCGCCGTCGTAGGCGGCCAGCGCAGCTTGGCGACATTCCAGCAGGTCGTCAAGGTTCTCGTAGGACACGTGCTCGTGGGCCAGTGCCACCATCGCCTTCGCCTCGACCGAGGCCCATGCGTGCCGGGCGCGTTTGTTGGCACGGCGCCTGGTGTCGCTGTGCAGGAAACCCGCTCCCGCCGCGAACCCGGCAGAGGCGAGGGCGGCGAGGGCGGCGGGAACGCGCACATCCGCCGAGGCCAGTCCTGCCGCTCCCGCCGTTCCCGCGAGCAGGGCTGCGGGGAAGCCGAGGGCAATGTCCGTCTTGGCCCAGAACTCGGCCCGGCGGTGCGCGAGTTGGCTCTGGCGCGTCGCCTCGTCCCTCATCCGCTCGATCTCGGCACGCAGGCGCTGCGCGAGATCGTCCGGGCCCAGGTGCGTGCTTCCGTCAGTGGAATTGACCATAGAGATATTCCAACACGGCTTTACAGAACGGTACTTGGTGCGCTCGGACAGCCTTCGGCTGTGTTGGGCGTGAGCTTCCTACAAGGGTGCGCCACTGAACCGTTGAGCTGATCTTGTTGGCGTGGTGGCAGGCCATAACAGCCCTCGGCATCTTCAAGGCCATGGGCTCGGCTTGATCGGATCAAGCCGAGCTTCCTGCGGATGAGGTGCCGCTGCGGCTCGGCGGCGAAGGAGGGCCAGGAGACGGTCCTGGCCGTCGAGATCACCCACGAGGGCTTCGACTGGGCGCTGGCCAACGCCGGACTCCGCAGGGGAGGGCCGCCCGGTCAGTGAGCGATGCCGTCGATCAGTTCGCGCGCGCCCTGACGCAGGAGGGCCACGGCCACGGAGGTGCCGAGGGTGGCGGGGTCGAGGCGGCCGGCCCACTCGTGGGCGTTGAGGACCGTCTTGCCGTCGGGGGTGAAGACCTTGGCCCGGAGCGAGAGTTCGCCGTTGCCCTCCACCTGTGCGTACCCGGCGATCGGCGAGTTGCAGTGGCCCTGCAGAACGTGGAGGAACATCCGCTCGGCGGTGGTCTCGCGGTGGGTGGCAGGGTCGCCGAGTGCACTCACCAGGTCGATGAGTTCGGCGTCACCCTCGCGGCACTGGAGGGCCAGGACCCCCGCGCCGATCGGTGGGCACATGGCCTCCGGCGACAGGATCTCGGTGATCACGTCGGTACGGTCGATGCGCTCCAGGCCGGAGACCGCCAGCAGAAGCGCGTCGGCCTCCCCGGCGGCGAGCTTCTCCATGCGGCGGTTCGCGTTGCCGCGCATCGGTACGCAGTCCAGGTGCGGGTGCGACGCCGCCAGTTGGGCGGATCGTCGCACGGAAGAGGTGCCGATCCGGGTGCCGGGCGGGAGCTGGTCGAGCCGGACTCCGGCCGGGTGGACCAGGGCGTCCCGGATGTCGTCGCGCTTGAGGAACGCCGCGAAGGTGGTCCCGGCGGGCAGGGGCCGGTCGGCGGGGATGTCCTTGACGCAGTGCACGGCGAGGTCGGCGTCACCGGCGAGCAGCGCCTGGTCGACCTCCTTGGTGAACGCGCCCTTGCCCTCGACCGCGCTCAGGTCGCCCATCCATTTGTCGCCGGTGGTCTTGACCGGGACGACCTCGGTGCGGGTGCCGGGGTGAAGCGCGGCCAGTTCGGCGCGCACCCGCTCCACCTGAGCGAGGGCCATGGGCGAGTCGCGGGACACGATGCGGATCAGATCAGGGGCCGACATGGCTTCGATGATAGTCCGTCAGGTGTGGCGGAGAGGTCCCGCCGCTCTGTGGGCCTTCGCATGAGGAAGCCTTGACCTCAACCGCAATTGAGGGGCCAGGGTCGTCCGCATGGACAGCCAGACACTGCGCACCGAGATCCGGACCCTGACCGACCGGGCCGAGATCGCCGACCTGTTCGACCGCTATCTGCGGTCCCTGGACGACCGCGAGTTCGACGAGGGGTGGGCCGCCTCGTTCTTTACCGAGCAGGCCAGTACCGCGACGCCCGCAGGGCAGGTACGAGGGCGCCATGCCGTCCTGGAGAACGTACGCACCGCGATGCGCCTTTTCGATGGCACCGTGCACTTCGGTTCGAACTATGTCATCGAGGTGAGGGGTGACCGTGCCACTCTGCGCGGTAACCAGCTCAGCACCCATGTCCTCGCCGGTGACGGCGGCTTGTTCCTTTCCGGGGGCCGCACGGACAACGAGCTGGTGCGGACCGCTGATGGCTGGCGCCTGCACCGCGCCGACCTGCACATCACATGGATCCAAGGCAATCCGCCGGCGCTGCCGCCCGAGCTCACCGGACCGCGCTGAGGGGGCCCTGCGCGTCGACCGGTTCGGGCGCCGCCGTGTGCACGCCGGCGGTGCCCGGGCTGCCGCGCCGGGCGGGCGGCGCGAAACGCCCCGGTCGAGCGACTCCTGGTGAATCATGGTGTTGAGGTACGGGGTGTGGCGGGCGGCCGAGGGGGAGCAGGATGATTTCCGAGCCGGAGATGGCGGGGGAGTTCGACGCACCTTACGCACGCGAAGTGCTGGTCCATTCCGGCCCGCAGGCCGCGGGAGACCTCCCGCCGCGAGCTAGGAGGCCCGGGGGCAAGTGGCTGTGGGCGCTCGGCGGGGCCGTGGTGGCGTCGGCTGTGTGGGGCGCGGTGCTGTTCTCGGACGGACCGCGTGACGGGGCGCCGGACATGCACGGGTACCAGTTGGGCCAGGACCCCTGCGGGGCCGTGGGGCTGAAGTCCATCGGGGCGGCGATCTCGCCGAGAGAGCCGGCGGAACGGTTCGAAGCGGAGATGCTGCGGCACGACGCCCTCGACCGGGCTCAGTGCTCCATCCCGCTACGGTCCGAGAGCGGACAGAAGCGGCCGGACAAGGGCTGGACTGTCGGCTACACCGTCAGGGTCGAGATCGCCCTGCACAAGAAGACCGACCCGGGCGCCGAGTTCGAGGCCGAGCGGAACGCGACCGATCTCGGCGTCGAGCCGGGCACCGCGGTCGAGGCGGTTCCGGAGCTCGGCGACAAGGCGTACCTGCTCTCCCCGGAGAGCGGGGAGCTGGAGCTGCGGGTGCTGGAGGGTGGGGCTGTTCTCTCGCTGCGCTTGTCGCCCTACACCGCGTTCGAAGGTGACGGGCAGCTGCCCGACGACGCGGCGGAACTGCCGGACCTGGCCCCCCACAAGGCCGCCATGATCAGCGACATGCGCGACCTCATGACCGACCTCAAGAGCTGAAGTCCCGCTCACCGCGCCGCCCCGAACCTCCACACGGTGCACCGGCACCGGACACGCCGCACTACTGCGCCGCCCCGAACCCCCACGTCAGCATCGCGAAGCGCCCGTCGTCCGCCGCACCCGCCGAGCGGTACGTCGCCTGCGCGGCCTCGTTGTCGAGGTCCACGCCGACCCACATGTCGTAGCAGCCCCGGTCCTCGGCCACCGCCGCCAGCGCCCGCGTCAGGCGCGGCCGATGCCCCGCCGGCGGTAGGGCGCGTCGACGGCGAGTTCGTACAGGCACATCTCCGCGCCCTTGTCCGGGTGCAGCATCTCGATGCCGGACACGAAGCCCGCCGGGACGCCCGCCACGTACGCGATCACCATCAGATGACCGTCCGCGGCGAGGAAGCGGGCCGCCCATTCCGTGCGTGCCGGGCCGTCGTAGAGGTGCTGGGCCGCTTCGAGTTCGGCGACGGTCGTGGCGCGCCGGATTTCCACCGGGTTGTCCATGGAACGCCCTTCGGGAATCGGGCCGGGCCGCGCGGTGGGCATACCGCGAGCGGAGTACGCCGGGGGAGCGCCGTACGCCTTGAGGAGGCCGGGCACTTCCGCCTGACGGCAGCGTACGCGGGGCGGCGGTCCGCTTAGGCTCGACATCATGGAGACCCCTATTGCGCGTACGTCCAGGTGGCGGCGTCTGCTGCCCCGCTCCCGAGGCCGGTGGGCGGCGGGTATCGCCGCGCTCGTCGTGCTGGCCGGGGCGGGCACCTGGACCGCCGTGGCCGACGACAGCGCACCGGCCGTCCACCGGCAGGACCGGATGATGCGCGTCGACGGGGTGTCCGTCGACACCTCGTACTTCACCACCGGCGGCACACAGCGCCGGCCCGCCGTGCTCATCGGCCACGGGTTCGGCGGCAGCAAGGCCGAGACGCGGGACCAGGCCGAACAGCTGGCCGCCGACGGGTACGCCGTCATGACGTGGTCCGCGCGCGGGTTCGGGAAGTCCGGGGGCAAGATCTCGCTCAACGCACCCGACCGCGAGGTCAAGGACGTCTCCCGGCTGATCGACTGGCTCGCCGCCCGCCCCGAGGTCCAGCTCGATGCCAAGGGCGATCCGCGCGTCGGCATCACCGGCGCCTCCTACGGCGGCGCCGTCTCGCTCCTCGCCGCCGGATACGACAAGCGCGTCGACGCCATCGCCCCGGAGATCACGTACTGGAACCTTGCCGACGCGCTCTTCCCCGACGGGGTGTTCAAGAAGCTCTGGGCCGGCATCTTCGTCACCACCGGCGGCGGCTGCGGGAACTTCGAGAAGCAGCTGTGCGACATGTACGAACGGGTCGCCGTCAGCGGCAAGCCGGACGCCGCCGCGCGCGCCCTGCTCACCGAACGGTCCCCGAGCGCCGTCGCCGACCGCATCAAGGTGCCCGCGCTCATCGTGCAGGGGCAGACCGACTCCCTCTTCCCGCTCGGCCAGGCCGACGCCATGGCCCGGGCCATCAAGGCCAACGGCGCACCCGTCTCCGTCGACTGGATCGCCGGCGGGCACGACGGCGGCGACATGGAGAGCGACCGGGTGCGGAAGCGCGTCGGGGGCTGGTTCGACCGGTATCTGAAGGGGGACGAGGGCGCCGCCACCGGCCCCGCCTTCCGCGTCACCCGTACCGGCGGCATCGACTCCACCGACGGGGCCGCCCTCACCCGCGGCGCGAGCGGCGACACCTACCCCGGGCTGCGCAGCGGCGCGGAGAGCGTCGAGCTGCGCGGTGGCACGCAGAAGTTCAGTAATCCCGCCGGAGCCAACCCGCCCGCCATCTCCGCCGTCCCGGGCGTCGGCGGCGGCCTCGCCCAGCTGTCCACGTTCGGCGTCGGGCTCTCCATCGACTTCCCCGGGCAGTACGCCCGCTTCGACTCCGCCCCGCTCACGACCTCGCGGCGCGTCACCGGCTCACCGACCGTCCGCGTGAACGTGAAGGCGGGAGCGGGCGACGCGGTGCTCTTCGGCAAGGTGTACGACGTGTCGCCGGACGGGAAGCAGCAGGTGCTGCCCTCCCAGCTCGTCGCGCCTTACCGGATCACCCCCGCGCAGCAGGGCAAGCCCATCGAGCTGACGCTGCCCGCCGTCGACCACGAACTCGACTCGGGACACCGCCTGCGCCTCGTGCTGGCCGCCACGGACCTCGGCTACGCGTCCCCGGCCGCGCCGACCACGTACACCGTTTCCCTCGACGGCCCGCTGACCATCCCCACCGCGCCCGGTCTGAAGACGGCGGCGGCCACGCTGCCCTGGTGGACCTGGGGGCTCCCGGCCGCCGCCGTCGTGATCGCCGCGGCCCTCCTGCTCACCGCCCGGCGCCGTACCGCCACCCCGGCCCCGGACCCCGCACTCACCGACGTACCGCTGCAGATCACCGGCCTGTCGAAGAAGTACGCCAAGTCCGCCGACCGGTACGCGGTCAAGGAGCTGTCGTTCCGGGTCGAGAAGGGGCAGGTGCTCGGGCTCCTCGGGCCGAACGGCGCCGGAAAGACCACCACGCTGCGCATGCTCATGGGGCTCATCACGCCCGACGACGGCGAGATCCGCGTCTTCGGACGGGCCATCCGGCCCGGTGCGCCGGTGCTGTCCCGTGTCGGGTCGTTCGTCGAAGGCGCCGGCTTCCTGCCGCACCTGTCGGGCCGCGCCAACCTGGAGCTGTACTGGCAGGCCACCGGACGACCCACCGATGACTCGCACATCGAGGAGGCCCTGGAGATCGCCGGGCTCGGCGACGCGCTGGCCAGGGCCGTCCGCACGTACTCGCAGGGCATGCGGCAACGCCTCGCCATCGCCCAGGCCATGCTCGGGATGCCGGACCTCCTCATCCTCGACGAGCCGACCAACGGGCTCGACCCGCCCCAGATCCGCGAGATGCGCGACGTGATGATCCGGTACGCGGCCGGCGGCCGAACCGTCATCGTCTCCAGCCACCTCCTGTCCGAGGTCGAGCAGTCCTGCACCCATCTGGTGGTCATGGACCGCGGCCGGCTCGTCCAGGCGGGCCCCGTCGCCGAGATCACCGGCTCCGGCGACATGGTGCTGGTCACCTCCGCCGAGGAGATCACCGAACCGCTCGTCGAGAAGATCGCCGCACTCGCGGGCATCGGCTCCGCCGTCCGTACCGACGACGCGCACGGGCTGCTCGTCCGGCTCGACGGCGCCACATCGCCGCAGCTCGTCACCGAACTGGTGCGCCTGGACGTGCCGTTGACCGGTGTCGGGCCGCACCGCCGCCTGGAGGACGCGTTCCTCACCCTGATCTCCGGAGGCTCCGCATGAGTACCGCAGCCGAAGTCGCCGAGGCCCCCGAGGCGCCCGGATACCGTGCCCGGCGCACCCTTCCGCTGCGCGTGGAGGCCGTACGCCAGCTGCGCAGGCGGCGCACCCTCCTTATGGGCGGGGTGCTGGGCGCGCTGCCGTTCATCCTGATCATCGCGTTCGCCATCGGCGGCACCCCGGACGGCGGCCCCGGGGGCGGCGACCGGGTCACCCTGATGGACACCGCGACCGCTTCGGCGGCGAACTTCGCGGCGACGTGTCTGTTCGTCTCGGCCGGCTTCCTGCTGGTGGTCCCGGTCGCGCTGTTCTGCGGCGACACCGTGGCCTCCGAGGCCAGTTGGTCCTCGCTGCGCTATCTGCTGGCGGCGCCCGTGCCCCGGGCCAGGCTGCTGTGGAGCAAGCTCGTCGTGGCGCTCGGCTTCAGTCTCGCCGCGATGGTGCTGCTGCCGCTCGTCGCGCTGGCCGCGGGGGCGGCGGCCTACGGCTGGGGGCCGCTCGAACTGCCCACCGGCGGTGCGCTCGCGACGGGGGACACCGTGCCCAGGATCGCGCTCGTCGTCGCCTTCATCTTCGTCTCCCAACTCGTCACCGCCGGGCTGGCGTTCTGGCTGTCGACCAAGACGGACGCCCCGCTCGGCGCGGTCGGCGGAGCGGTCGGACTGACCATCGTCGGCAACGTGCTGGACGCGGTCACCGCGCTCGGCTCCTGGCGCGACTTCCTGCCCGCCCACTGGCAGTTCGCGTGGGCCGACGCGCTCCAGCCCGATCTGGAGTGGGCCGGCATGGCGAAGGGCGCGGCGATCTCGGTGACGTATGCCCTGATCCTGTTCGCCTTCGCCTTCCGGGGGTTCAGTCGTAAGGACATCGTGTCCTGACCTTGACATTCCGCCGGATCACCGTCCGTCGTTGCCGCATCGAGATCGTTCCGCAACGTCCTCGACGGCTCCGGCGCCCCCGCTCGCACGTCACATTCACAAGTGGTGACACGACGACACTGGGGGCCGAAGGATGGGACACGGGACACGGATGTACCGAGGAGCGGCAGTGCTGCTCCTGGCGGGGGGCGTACTTCTCACCGGCTGCTCCGGTGGCGGTACGAACGACACGAGTAGCGCCGACAGCGGTAAACGGGCGGCCGGTCCCGCACCGGCCGCCACCGGCGGGGCGGCCTCCACGGGCGGGGCGGCCGCGGACGCGGCGAAGCCTGCGGACGGCGCGGAGAAGACGGACCGGCTGAGGGAGTCCGCCGCGCCCGACTACCTGTCCACCTTCGCGCTGGACGTGGACACCGCCTCGTACGGCTACGCGCGCCGCACCCTCGCCGACGGCAGGCTGCCGGGCCCGGAGACCGTACGGCCGGAGGAGTTCGTCAACAGCTTCAGGCAGGGCTACCACCGCCCGGACGGCAACGGCTTCACCGTCTCCGTCGACGGCGCACGGGCCGGCGGGGCGGACGGGGACTGGTCGTTGGTACGGGTCGGTCTTGCCACCAAGGCCGCGCCCAGCAGCGGCGAACGGCCGCCCGCCGCCCTCACTTTCGTCGTCGACATCTCCGGCTCGATGGCCTCGTCCGACCGGCTCGGCCTGGTGAAGACCTCGCTCGGCATCCTCACCGACGAGCTGCGCGACGACGACTCCGTCTCCCTGGTCACCTTCAGCGACGAGGCGAAGACCGTCCTGCCGATGACCCGGCTGAAGGACCACCGCGGGAAGATCCACGACGCCGTGGAGTCCATGGAGCCCGCCGACTCCACCAATGTGGGGGCAGGTGTCCGGCGCGGTTACGAGGAAGCCGTCGACGGCCACCGCAAGGGCGCCAACAACCGCGTCGTCCTGCTCTCCGACGCGCTGGCCAACACCGGCGACACCGACGCCGACGCGATCCTCGAACGCGTCGACTCGGCCCGCCGCGAGTACGGCATCACCCTCTTCGGGGTCGGCGTCGGCAGCGACTACGGCGACGCCCTCATGGAACGCCTCACCAACAAGGGCGACGGCCACACCACGTACATCGCCGATGAGGAACAGGCCCGCAAGGTCTTCGTCGACCAGCTGCCCGCCCACATCGAACTGACGGCGCGCGACGCGAAGGCGCAGGTCGCGTTCGACCCGAAGACCGTGGAGAAGTTCAAGCTGATCGGCTACGAGGACCGCAAGGTGGCCGACGACGACTTCCGCGACGACAGCGTGGACGGCGGAGAGATCGGCCCCGGCCACACGGTGACGGCGCTCTACGCCGTACGCCTGCGAGACGGGGCCTCCGGTCACGTGGCCACCGCGACCGTGCGCTGGCTGGACCCCAAGTCCCGGGCGGCGCACGAGGAGACGGGCTCGGTCGAGACCGGCGCGATCGACGGCAGGCTGTGGGGCGCAAGCAGTACCCGGCTCCAAGTGACCGCAGCTGCCGCATACTTCGCCGAAAACCTGCGAGGCGGCTCGCTCCCGGGCGCGCCCGGGCTGGGCGAACTGGCCACCAGGGCCGACGAACTGGCGCGGACGACCGAGGACGCCTCCGTGGCGAAGCTGGCCACCGCCATCGCCGAGGCGGACCGCCTCAAGGGAGGCCGTACCGACACCGGAACGGGTGCGGGCGAGGGCGAGATGGACTGACCGGCGCTGCATCACGTCGCGGCGAAGGGCGGCCGTACAGGCTTGCGAATTCAGCCTGTACGGCCGGTTCCGTCAGGCCATGATGGGCCCATGGCCTCCCTGTTCCTGACTCTCGCCGTGATCACGACCGGCCTCTACGCCGGCTTCATGCTGACGTTCCTCGTCGCGATCATGCCCGGGCTCGCCGCACTGCCGGACGAAGGCTTCACGGCGGGCATGCGCCGCTTCAACGAGAAGGTTCCCGGGCCCGCCTTCCTTGTCCTCTTCCTCGGAGTGATCGCCTTCCCGGCGGTCGCGGCCTTCACCGAGTACGGAGAGGACGGGTGGCCGCTGGTCGCTGCGGCGCTGGCATGCGCCGTCGTCTCCCACCTGGTGACGATCGCCGGCAACATCCCGCTGAACCAGACGCTGGCCGGCTCCGAGGGCGGGGACGACAGCGCGGCCCGTACCGCGTTCGAAGCCCGCTGGAACGCCCTCCACCGCTTCCGTACCGCGCTCTCGCTGGCCGCGTTCGCCCTGATGGCGGCTGCTGGCCTCTGACGGGCGCGGGGCCGCCTCAGGCCAGGTGGAAGACCTCGGTGAGCGGCACCATCGCCTCGTCCGCCGCCTCCGGCTGCTCGAAGAAGCCCGCCATGTCACGCTGCCACCGCTCGTTCACCTCGGTCGCGGCCATCGCCTCACGGGCCGCGTCGAAGTCCTCCGTCTCCAGGTAGCCGACGAGCAGCCCGTCCTCGCGGAGGAAGAGCGAGTAGTTGTGCCAGCCCGCCTCGGAGAGCGCCGCGAGCATGTCCGGCCAGACGGCGGCGTGACGCTCGCGGTATTCGGCGATGCGGTCCTTGCGTACGTTCAGCAGAAAGCAGACGCGCTGCATGATCGGGACTCCCGGGCGAGGGGCGCGCCGGTGCGGGGCCGCAGGGCGCACGGTCTGAAAGGTTTCAATCGAGCTCGTCGAAAGTTAGACGGGCGACGGACTCCCGGTCAATGGCGCAGCATGCCCGTGGTCGCGTTGTCCCGTCCCGCAGCCTGTCGACGCGCGGCCCTGGCGTCCCGCAGTCCCGCAGCCCTCCTGTTGTTTCGCCGCCTCGCTGCCTCGCCCTCTCGCTGCCTAGCGGGTGCGACGGCCGCGGCTCCCGGCGCCTACCAGGGCAGTGGACCCGCCGAGTCGAAGTAGCCGCCGGTCGGGCCGTCCGGCCCCGGCCGGGCCATCCGCACGATGATCTCGGCGCCCTGCTCGACGGTCTGCGCACCCTCGTGCCGGTTCAGGTCCGTCGCGGTGTAGCCGGGCTCCACGGCATTGATCCACATGCGCGGGAACGCCTTGGCGAACTGCACCGTGAGCATGTTGACCGTGGTCTTGGAGGCCGGGTAGGCGACGCCCGGGTAGCCCTTGCCGGCTTGGGCCAGTGAGGCGAGGCTGCTGCTGACGTTGACCACTACGGGGGCGGCGGAACGTTCCAGGAGGGGCAGGAAGGCGTGGGTCACCCGGACCAGTCCGAAGACGTTGGTCTCGAAGACCTCTCGCATCACGTCGGCGGTCAGCTCGGCGGCTCCGATGATGCCGCCTTCCGGTGACCGCACCTCGATTCCGGCGTTGTTGATCAAAACGTCCAGGCCGCCGTCGGACTCGATGGTGGCCGCAGCGGCGGCGACCGACGCGTCGTCGGTGACGTCGAGTTGTACGAACCGTGCACCGAGAGCGGCCGCGGCCGCCGAGCCCCGCTCGACGTTGCGCGCTCCCACGTAGACGGTGTGCCCCGCGGCGGTGAGGCGGCGGGCGGTCTCGTGGCCGAGGCCCTTGTTGGCCCCGGTGATCAAGGTTGTCGTCATGGGGTGCAGCGTCTCCCCGGTGCGACGCGGCCCGCCAGTGGTTTGCGACGTGGCCCGCGGGACCGCCGGACTGCGGGACCAGCCTGCCGGGCCGCGCGACCGGAGCGCCGCGCGACCGCTGCCGCTTACGCGTTCGCTACGCCGGTCTCGCTACCGTGCTGTGACCTGCTGAAAAGACCCTCCCGAGGGAGGGTCTGATACGGGCTGGGCTGATGCGCCCCCGGCAGGACTCGAACCTGCGGCCAAGCGCTTAGAAGGCGCCTGCTCTATCCACTGAGCTACGGGGGCCGGGTGGTGGCCTCGGTGGCCTGAAGCCCTGGACCCAGGCGGTCCGTGACCTTGCCGGGACAAGGATAGGGCTCCGATTGACTCGGCCCGGTTGCTTCACCTGCGTGGCACGATGTGGAGGTTCGGTGAAGCGAGACGATAATCGCAGGTGGGTGCGATTCATGCATCGCTTTTGACGCCTGACGCCCCGGGTGTTGTGCACTCGTTATGCCTGCGCCCCACTCGTCCCCTCTGTCCGGACGGAGGAACCGGCGCGCAGAGGTGTCTATACGCTTCAAAAAGGCACCAAAATTGGGCATTCTTCGCATGTGGTGACCTTGGACGTACGGCCTCAGCTCATCGACGCACTTTCCGCCCTGCGCGACCGTGTCGCTGCCGTGCGTCTTCCACTCCCGCTGCCAGGAGCTCCACGCGCCCGGCAGACCAGGATCGAGCTGCTCGCCCAGCTCGACGACTACCTGCTGCCCAGGCTCAAGGACCCCGAGGCTCCCCTCCTCGCGGTCATCGGCGGATCCACCGGCGCCGGCAAGTCGACGCTCGTTAACTCACTCGTCGGACGGCGCGTCAGCGAAGCAGGGGTGCTGCGGCCGACCACGCGCACGCCGGTGCTCGTCTGCCATCCGGATGATCATCACTGGTTCGCAGACATCCGGGTGCTGCCCCAGCTCACCCGCGTCTGGCTGCCGCCCGAGGAGTCCGCCGACCCCGGTCAGTGCGACGACCTCGACGGACCCGACGGGAACGCGGCCGAGGAAGGGACCGCCCTGCGCGTCGAGACCGCCGCCGGGCTGCCACGCGGCCTCGCCCTGCTGGACGCCCCCGACATCGACTCGCTCGTCGTACGCAACCGTGTCCTGGCCGCCGAACTCATCTGCGCGGCGGACGTCTGGGTCATGGTGACGACCGCCTCCCGCTACGCCGACGCCGTGCCGTGGCATCTGCTGCGTACGGCCAAGGAGTACGACGCCTCCCTCGTCACCGTCCTCGACCGGGTACCGCACCAGGTCATCGCCGAGGTCTCACGGCAGTACGGCGCGCTGCTCACCAAGGCCGGTCTCGGCGAGGTGCCGCGCTTCACCATCCCCGAACTGCCCGAGTCCGCCGGTGGCGGCAGCGGACTGCTCCCCACCACGGCCGTCGCCCCCCTGCGCGCCTGGCTCACCCACCGCGCGCAGGATCCGGCGGCCCGTCAGCAGGCGGTCGGGCGGACGGCGGCCGGGGTCATCGACTCCCTCGACGTCCGGATGCCGGCCCTGGCCGGAGCCGTCGCGGCGCAGTACGCGGCCGCCGTACGGCTGACCGGGGTGGTGGAGGAGGCGTACCGCAAGGAGGGCGCACGCGTCCGGAAGCGGCTCCAGAGCGGTGGGGCGCTCGCCGGGGACGCGCGGACCCGGTGGCGCGGCTATCCGCTCTACACCACCTCGGAGGAGGTGCTCGACGCACTCGTGGAATCCCTCGCCGCGCTCCTGGAGTGCGCGGTGGCCGCAGCCGACGAAACGATCCGCACGACCTGGCGGCGGGAACCCGCGGCCGCCGTCCTCGGCTTCGAGACCACGGGCCGGGAGGCCGGTGGCTGGGGGCCGCCCGAGGACATCCGCGGCCGGATCGCCATGACCGTACGGAGGTGGCGCCGGGTCCTGGAGGAACTGGCCGAGGAAGAGGTGCGGCTCATGGAACGCAACACCGCGCCCGACGCCGAGACCGTCGCAGCCCTCCTCGCCGCCGCCCTGCTCGGCGGACGCCGGGCCCGTACCGCAGGAGAACAACTGGCCGAACGCATCGGCGTCCAGGGCGCCCTGCGCCTGCGCGACAAGGGCGGCGCGCTGCTCACCACCTATCTCGACCAGGTGCTCGGCGGCGAACGCGACCGCCGGCTCGCCCCGCTGGACGCACTCGACGTGGCCCCCGAGCCGCAGGCCGAACTGATCGCCGCTCTGTCCGTACTGCAGAAGGAGAGGTGGCAGCGATGACTGCCGTCACTGACGAAGGTCCGGGACAGGGCCGGGG
>NZ_JAELVH010000510.1 GCF_019399235.1 Streptomyces poriferorum
CCCGTCAGACGAGGCCCTCCCGAGGTGCCGGTATCGTTGCTGACGGTCGGCTCGTTCGTAGAGTTCCCCGTATCGGGGAGCGTGCTTCTTTCGTACGACCGCACAAACAGCATGGCCGTCGTGCCGCCGGTCCCGCAATGCGGCGGGCGGTGCGGCCGTTTCGAACTGCTCCACACGCGAGAAAGGGCCCAGCCGTGGCCTCCCCGCTCTCCTCCGCCGGACCGGCCCGCCTCGTCGTCCTGGTCTCCGGCTCCGGTACGAACCTCCAAGCCCTGCTCGACGCGATCGGCGACGACCCCGAGGGGTACGGCGCCCGGATCGTCGCGGTCGGTGCGGACCGCGACAACATCACCGGGCTGGAGCGGGCCGAGCGGGCCGGGCTGCCCACCTTCGTGTGCCGGGTCAAGGACTACGGGGCGCGCGCGGAGTGGGACGCGGCGCTCGCCGCCGCCACCGCGGAGTACCGCCCGGACCTCGTCGTCTCCGCGGGCTTCATGAAGATCGTGGGCAAGGAGTTCCTCGCCGGGTTCGGCGGCCGGTTCATCAACACCCACCCCGCCCTGCTCCCCAGCTTTCCCGGGGCCCACGGTGTGCGCGACGCGCTCGCGTACGGCGTGAAGGTCACCGGGTGCACGGTCCACTTCGTCGACGACGGTGTCGACACCGGTCCGATCATCGCGCAGGGCGTGGTCGAGGTGACCGAAGAGGACACCCCGGAGGGCGAAGCGGCCCTCCACGAACGCATCAAGGAAGTCGAGCGCAAGCTGCTCGTCGAGGCCGTGGGGCGGCTCGCCCGTGACGGCTATCGCATTGAGGGACGAAAGGTTCATCTCGGTCATGTCGGTGAATAAGCCCATCCGCCGCGCCCTGGTCAGTGTCTACGACAAGACGGGGCTCGAAGACCTCGCCCGCGGTCTGCACGAGGCGGGTGTCGAGCTGGTCTCCACCGGCTCCACCGCCGGGAAGATCGCCGCCGCCGGAGTACCGGTCACCAAGGTCGAGGAGCTCACCGGCTTCCCCGAGTGCCTCGACGGCCGCGTCAAGACGCTGCACCCGCGCGTCCACGCCGGCATCCTCGCCGACCTGCGCCTGGACGCCCACCGCGAGCAGCTCGCCGAGCTCGGCGTGGAGCCGTTCGACCTGGTGGTCGTGAACCTCTACCCGTTCAAGGCGACCGTCGCCTCCGGCGCCTCCGACGACGAGTGCGTGGAGCAGATCGACATCGGCGGCCCGTCGATGGTCCGCGCCGCCGCCAAGAACCACCCGTCGGTCGCCGTCGTCACCAGCCCCGAGCGGTACGCCGACGTCCTCGCCGCGGTCACGGCCGGCGGCTTCGACCTGACCGCCCGCAAGCGGCTCGCCGCCGAGGCCTTCCAGCACACCGCCGCCTACGACGTGGCCGTCGCCTCCTGGTTCGCCGCCGACTACGCCGCCGCCGACGACTCGGGCTTCCCCGACTTCACCGGTGCGACGTACGAGCGCAAGAACGTCCTGCGCTACGGCGAGAACCCGCACCAGCCCGCCGCGCTCTACACCTCCGGCGAAGGCGGCCTTGCCGAGGCGGAGCAGCTGCACGGCAAGGAGATGTCGTACAACAACTACACGGACACCGACGCCGCGCGCCGGGCCGCGTACGACCACACCGAGCCGTGCGTCGCGATCATCAAGCACGCCAACCCGTGCGGCATCGCGATCGCCGACGACGTCGCGACGGCGCACCGCAACGCCCACGCCTGTGACCCGCTGTCGGCGTTCGGCGGCGTCATCGCCGTCAACCGTCCGGTGACGGTCGCCATGGCCGAGCAGGTCGCGGAGATCTTCACCGAGGTCATCGTCGCCCCGGCGTACGAGGACGGCGCCGTCGAGGTGCTCGCCCGCAAGAAGAACATCCGCGTGCTGCGCTGCCCCGACGCCCCGTCCGCCGAGGTCGAGGTCAAGCCGATCGACGGTGGTGCGCTGCTCCAGGTCACAGACCGCCTCCAGGCCGAGGGCGACGACCCGGCCAACTGGACGCTGGCCGCGGGCGAGGCGCTCTCCGCCGACGAGCTCGAGGAGCTCTCCTTCGCGTGGAAGGCGTGCCGCGCGGTCAAGTCGAACGCGATCCTGCTCGCCAAGGACGGCGCCTCGGTCGGCGTCGGCATGGGCCAGGTCAACCGCGTCGACTCCGCGAAGCTCGCCGTCGAGCGCGCGGGCGAGGAGCGGGCGCGGGGCGCGTACGCGGCCTCCGACGCCTTCTTCCCCTTCCCCGACGGGCTGGAGATCCTGACCGCCGCCGGCGTGAAGGCCGTGGCCCAGCCCGGCGGTTCGGTCCGCGACGAGCTGGTGGTCGAGGCCGCGAAGAAGGCGGGCGTGACGATGTACTTCACGGGTACGCGGCACTTCTTCCACTGACCTCATGACGAAGGGCCGTAACCCGACGCGATGCGCGTCGGGTTACGGCCCTTCGTGTGTGTCCGCGTCCGGATCAGACGGACTTGACGACCACGCTGGAGCAGATCTTGTCCGCGAAGGTCTGCTTCTTGGCGTCCCAGATCGGCCACAGCCAGCCGAGGTAGCAGGCGAGGCTGTCCAGGAAGTGGGCGATGTAGCGGACGAACGCCATGCCGAAGCCCAGCGGCTGGCCGTCGGCCTCGCGCAGCACGCGGATGTTCACGGCCTTCTTGCCGATGAACTGGCCGGTCGTGCCTTCCTTGTACAGCTTGAAGAGGCCGAGCCCGAGGGCGACGAGGGCGCCGAGGAGGACGAGCGCGGTGCCCGCGCCGCCGCCCACGCCGCCGCCGATGCCGATCAGCAGCCCGTACGGAACGCCGATCACAATGGCGTCGATCAGCATCGCCGCGACCCGGCTCCACCAGCCGGCGAACGCGGGCATGCCGCCGTAACCGGGCTGAGGCATGCCGTACTGGGCGGGCGGGGCCTGCGGGTAGCCGTAACCGGGCTGGCCCTGCGGCGGGATGCCCTGGGGGGCCTGCTGCGGGTAGCCGTAGCCCGGCTGGCCCTGCGGCGGCTGACCGGGCTGCTGCCCGTAGGGGTTGTTCGGGTTCGGGTCGCCGAAGCTCATCTGGGGCGTTCCTCCAACAGGACGTACGGGGACGAATGCGGCCGCACGGAGGAAGAAAACATCAGCGGTCCGCCCCCCGGATACTTCTGCGGCACTGCGGCCTTCATCGTTATAAGCGGGAAGTAAGTTTGTCCAGTCGCTGCCCGAGAAGTTGTCCAAGTGCAACCTTGTGTCCACGCGCGGTATCTGCAATTGGTCCCTGGGCGGGGTCATCCGCGAGTATGGGGACATGACTGCCCAGATTCTCGATGGCAAGGCCACCGCAGCCGCGATCAAGTCCGATCTCACCGTCCGCGTGGCGGCCCTCAAGGCCCGGGGTATCACCCCCGGCCTGGGAACCCTGCTCGTCGGGGACGACCCGGGCAGCAGGTGGTACGTGAACGGCAAGCACAAGGACTGCGCCCAGGTCGGTATCGGCTCCATCCAGCGCGAACTCCCCGACACCGCCACGCAGGAGGAGATCGAGGACGTCGTCCGCGAACTCAACGCCGACCCCGCGTGCACCGGTTACATCGTGCAGCTGCCCCTGCCCAAGGGCATCGACACCAACCGTGTCCTGGAACTCATGGATCCGGCCAAGGACGCCGACGGCCTGCACCCGATGAGCCTGGGCCGGCTCGTGCTCAACGAGCAGGGCCCGCTGCCCTGCACCCCGCAGGGCGTCGTGCAGCTGCTCCGCCACCACGGGGTCGAGATCAACGGCGCGCACGTCGTGGTCGTCGGACGCGGCGTCACGATCGGCCGGTCGATCCCGCTGCTGCTGACCCGCAAGTCCGAGAACGCCACGGTGACCCAGTGCCACACCGGCACCCGTGACCTCTCCTCCCACCTCCGTCGGGCGGACATCATCGTCGCCGCCGCCGGCGTGCCGCACATCATCAAGCCCGAGGACGTGAAGCCGGGTGCGGCCGTGCTCGATGTCGGCGTCAGCCGGGACGAGAACGGCAAGATCGTCGGCGACGTCCACCCCGGCGTGGCCGAGGTCGCCGCCTGGATCTCGCCGAACCCGGGCGGTGTCGGCCCGATGACCCGCGCGCAGTTGCTCGTCAACGTGGTCGAGGCGGCCGAGCACGCCGCCGACGCCGCAGACGCCGTCTGATCCGATCCGGAAGGAACCCCATGGGTGCTGGTACGAGTCCGGCCGACCGGGCCGCCGCGGCGACCGGGCCGGCCGACGGGCAGGCCGAGGCCGCGGCCGAAGCGCCCGCGCCGGATGCGGCCGGCGGCCCCGCGGCAGTCGAGGCCGACGCCTCGGCGGCCGATGCGGCGGAGGGCGCCGCGGAGGCCCCGGAGGCCCGCACCGGCAGCCACCCGGAGCCCGGCCCCGCCGCGACCCCCGCGGCGCGCCGGTCGCGGCGGTTCCCGTCGTTCACCCGGGACACCGCGCGTCCCGAGGGTGGTGGCCGGGCGGCTGGCGGGGACCGGGCCCCGGCGCCCGCTCGTCAGTGGCCGCTGCTCGCCGTGCTCTGCACGGCCGGGGCAGGTCTGCTGATCGTGGCCGCCGACCCCTTCGACCAGGCCTTCCGGATCGGCACGATCCTGATCGGCGTGGCGCTCATCGGGGGCGCGGTCCTGCGTCTGGTGGTTCCCTCGGTGGGCATGCTCGCGGTGCGTTCCCGCTTCACCGACCTGGTGACGTACGGACTGCTGGGCGTTCTTATCGTGATGCTGTCGCTCGTGGCGCAGCCCAAACCGTGGCTGGACATCCCGCTCCTGGAGGACGCCGTCCACTTCACGATCCGTTGAGCGCAGCCCTCCGAGTGAGCGGTGTCCGTCCGCTTGAGCGGTGTCCGTCCC
>NZ_JAELVH010000511.1 GCF_019399235.1 Streptomyces poriferorum
ACGACCGACTCCTCGCCGTCACCACGGTCGGCTTCGACATCGCCGGACTCGAACTCTTCGCCCCCCTCACCACCGGCGCCACCGTCGTCCTGGCACCCCCCGGCCTCGTCCACGACCCCGCCACACTCCGACAGACCCTGGACCAGGAACGGGTCACCGTCATGCAGGCGACCCCCAGCCTCTGGCGAGCCGTCACACCCGACGCCGGCGAATCACTACGCGGAGTACGAGTACTGGTCGGCGGCGAAGCCCTGCCCACCAACCTCGCCACACAACTCACCTCCGCAGCCGCATCGGTCCTCAACGTCTACGGACCCACCGAAACCACCATCTGGTCCACCACCGCCCCCGTCACCGCCCAGAGCACACCCATCATCGGCCGCCCGCTCTCCAACACCCAGGTGTACGTCCTCGACGACCACCTCGGCCCGGTACCCGCCGGGGTCCCCGGCGAGCTCTACATCGCCGGCACCGGAGTCGCCCGCGGCTACCTCAAGCGCGCAGGCCTCACCGCCGAGCGCTTCGTCGCCGACCCCTACGGCCCCGCCGGAACACGGATGTACCGCACCGGCGACATCGTCCGCTGGACCGAAAACGGCGACCTCCAATACCTCCGCCGCGCCGACGACCAAGTCAAGATCCGCGGACACCGCATCGAACTCGGCGAAATCGAAACCGTCCTCACGACCCTGACCGGCGTCGCCCAAGCAGCCGTCATCGTCCGCGACGACCGCCTCATCGCCTACCTCACCGGCACCCCGGATACAGCTGCGATCCGTGCCCAACTGGCCCAAGCCGTACCCGACTACATGGTCCCGGCCGCCTTCGTCACCCTCGACGCACTGCCCCTCACCGCCAACGGCAAACTCGACCGCAAGGCCCTGCCGGAACCCGAATTCACCGGCACTGCGCAGAGCCGCGCCCCCCGCACTCCCCAGGAAGAGATCCTCTGCGGCCTGTTCGCCGACATCCTCGGCCTGGAACGGGTCGGGATCGACGACAGCTTCTTCGACCTCGGCGGACACTCGCTCCTCGCCACCCGCCTCGTCTCCCGCATCCGCACCGCACTCGACGCCGAACTCTCCGTCCGCCAGCTCTTCGAAACCCCCACCGTCCTCGGCATAGCCGAAGCACTCACCAGCGCTTCCACGGCCCGCACCGCCGTCACCGCCGGGCCCCGACCCGATCAGATCCCGATGTCGTTCGCCCAGCAGCGACTCTGGTTCCTGCACCAGTACGAGCCCGGCAGCTCGCTCTACAACATCCCGGTCGCCCTGCGTCTGACCGGAAACCTGGACACGGCAGCCCTCGAAGCAGCGCTGGCCGACGTCGTGGAACGCCACGAATCCCTGCGCACCGTCTTCGCCGGCAGCGACCGGGGCGCCTACCAGGTCATCCTCGACGGAGAGTCGGCGCGGCCGGCCTTCACCGTCGTACCGACCTCCGCCGCCCAGCTCGATGACGACCTCGTCACCGCCGCACGCCACGGGTTCGACCTGACGGCAGAGGTCCCCCTGCGTGCGACCTTGTTCGCGCTCTCGCCCGATGAGCACGTGCTGCTGATCCTCGTCCATCACATCGCCGCGGACGGCTGGTCGCTGTCCCCGCTGGCCCGCGACCTCACCACCGCCTATACCGCCCGCGCCTCAGGCAACACACCCAACTGGGCCCCACTGCCGGTCCAGTACGCCGACTTCACCCTCTGGCAGCGCGACATCCTCGGCTCAGAGACCGACCCCACCAGCCCCATCGCCCAGCAACTCGCTCACTGGCAGCAGGTCCTGGCTGATCTGCCGGCCGAGCTCGAACTGCCCGCCGACCGACTCCGGCCCACCACTCCCACGCACCGGGGCGGCACCGTCGAGTTCCAGATCCCGCAGGAACTCCACGCGGGCATCAATCGCCTGGCCCGCGAACAGCAGGCCAGCGTCTTCATGGTCCTGCAAGCCGCACTCGGCGTCCTCCTCAACCGCCACGGCGCAGGCACCGACATCCCCGTCGGCTCACCCATCGCCGGACGCACCGACCTCAACCGCCACGGCGCAGGCACCGACATCCCCGTCGGCTCACCCATCGCCGGACGCACCGACGACGCCGTCGAAGACCTCGTCGGCTTCTTCGTCAACACCCTCGTCCTACGCACCGACCTCACCGGCAACCCCACCTTCACCGAGCTGCTGAGACGGGTCCGCCAGACCGACCTCGCCGCCTACAGCAACCAGGACGTCCCCTTCGAACGACTCGTCGAAATCCTCAACCCCGAACGCTCCACCGCACGCCACCCCCTCTTCCAGACCATGCTCTCCCTGCAGAACGTCGACCCGACCGCGACGACCGGGGACGGCCAGTTCGCAGGTCTGCGCGTGAGCGCCATGAACGCCGACAGCGCGGTGGCGAAGTTCGATCTGCTCCTGGCGGTCCAGGAGCTGCACGCTGCCGACCAGGCCGAAGCGGGCGGGATGCGCGCGGTCCTGGAGTTCAGTGCTGATCTGTTCGATGCGCGGACCGCCGAGGTGTTGTGCGAGCGGTTCGTACGCGTGCTGGACGCGGCCGTCGCCGCGCCGGACACGCAGGTGTCGCAGATCGACATGCTGGACGAGGCCGAGCGGGTCCGGGTCATCGAGGAGTGGGGAACGGGAGTCGCTCCGGCAGCCGGTACCGCTGATGCCGATGTGATGGGGCTGTTCGAGGCCCAAGTAGCCGCGAGTCCGGATGCCGTGGCGTTGGTGTTCGAGGAAACCCGTCTGTCCTACCAGGAGTTGGATGTGTGGGCCGATCGCCTGGCCCGGGTCCTGGTGGAGAACGGGGCCGGACCGGAGAAGTTCGTCGCGGTGGCACTGCCCCGCTCCACCGAACTCGTGGTCGCACTCCTCGCCGTCCTCAAGACCGGCGCCGCCTACCTGCCCATCGACCTGGACTTCCCCACCGACCGCATCGCCTTCATGCAGGCCGAAACCGACCCCGTCCTGGTCCTGGACCAGACACTCTTCACCTCCCTGAACAACCGGCGCTCCACCACACCACTGCCGCCCACCTCCCCGACCACCGGGAACACGGCCGCGTACGTGCTCTACACCTCCGGATCCACCGGCCGCCCCAAGGGCGTCGTCGTCTCCCGCAGCGCGCTGACCAACCTGCTCACCGACATTCACCGACATGCACACCGA
>NZ_JAELVH010000512.1 GCF_019399235.1 Streptomyces poriferorum
TGGACAAGTAATCATCCCATGATTCTATGATGGCCCCATGCATGACGACGCAACCCCTCCCCGGACCCCCACCAGGACGCTGGACCCGGCCGCGGGCGCGGCCGGGTCCAGCGTCCTGGTGGGGGTCCGGGGAGGGGTTGCGTCGTCATGCATGGGGCCATCATAGAATCATGGGATGATTACTTGTCCAATCCTCTGAGAAGATTCGGATACCTCCGCGAGACGGCGGCGGCCACCGCCGCCCGCCGCACACCCGAGCAAGGAGCACCATGGCGCTGACGTCCCCGCGGCGTTCGGCACTCGCCGACCAGGTGATTGCCCAGCTGCGGAACCAGATCACGTCGGGCGAGTGGCCCGTGGGTTCACGCATCCCCACCGAGCCCGAGCTGGTCGAACAGCTGGGGGTGGCCCGCAACACCGTCCGCGAGGCGGTGCGCGCGCTCGCGCACAACGGGCTGCTCGACATCCGGCAGGGTTCGGGCACCTATGTGGTGGCCGTCAGCGAACTGGCCGGGGTGATGCACCGCCGATTCGCGTCAGCCGATCCGCGCCATGTGGCCGAGCTGCGCTCGACGCTGGAGTCGTCGGCGGCGCGACTGGCCGCCGGCCGGCGCACCGAGCGGGACCTGAAGCAGCTGGACGCGCTCATGCGGCGCCGGGAGGAGACCTGGGCGGCGGGGGACGCCGAGGCGTTCGTGGCGGCGGACGCGACGCTGCATCTGGCCGTGGTCGCCGCCTCGCACAACGAGGTGCTCACCGGGCTCTACGCCGACCTGGGTGACCTGCTGCGGGACTATCTGCGGGTCGACATCGGCCATGAACTGCGGCCCGAGAACCACATGGACCACAGCCGGCTCGTCGAGGCGATCCGGGCCGGTGACGCGGAGACCGCCGCCGCGGAGGCCGCGAGCCACGCGCTGAGCTGCCTGGTGGACCGGGTCTGACGCGTTCACCGGACCCTGTGGGCCGGCGCACTGCATGGCCGCCCGGGCTGCCTCATGGGCCCGGGCGGGCCTGGACCTGGGCGCTGTCCGGCGGCGGGAACAGATAGGCGCTGTACGGACCCGCGTCCCGGGTCTCCGCCAGGAGGACGGGCGGCCCCGAGGGCGCGTACGCCGGCCGGGGGCCGCCGCCGGCGACGAGTACGGCCGCCGGGACCCGGCGGGCGGCGTCCCGGAGGCCCGCGGGCGTGATGCTGCCGTCGTGCCCGCCCGTCTGCCGTGAGGCGCAGCCCGCGTAGTAGGCGATCGGGACCGCCTGCTCGCCGCTGATCACGCAGGGCGGGCGGATTCCGTTGCGGTGCAACGCGGCGGCCACGGCCGTGAAGTCCGCGCTGGTGGAATGGCTGCTGGCGGACACCCGGCTCGTCACCTGGAGCTGCACGGCCAGGTGGGCCGCGAGGACGGCGGAGAGTACGACGACGCGCCACTGCCCTGTGAGCCGTCCGGCGGGACGGCGCGCCCGGTCGTACAGGCGCACCAGGCACTCCGCCACCGGCAGGGACAGCAGTGCGTAGGCGGGCAGCAGGAATCGGGGTGCGGCGTACTCGATCAGGAAGAGATACGGCACCGCCAGTGATACCGCCGTCCCGGTCGCCAGGAGGATCACCGCGGACCGGCCCGCCCTCCGTGCGACGACCACCCCACCCGCGGCCAGGAACGGCAGCAGGGCCCACCAGACCGTCGTGCCGGGCCGCTTCCACGGGATGGTGCAGGGCCGGCAGAGCGTGCGTCCCTCCAGCGCCTTGGCCTGGTCGTCCACCGCCAGGTTCCAGCCCAGACCGCCCTGGATCTCGCTGGCCCGGTGCAGCCGGGTGAGCGGCCCCCCGTAGTGCGCGAACGCCTCCACGACCCACGGTGCGGCGCCCGCGAGGAGCCCGACGGCCAGCGCGGCAAACATCCGGGGCCGCACCACAGTGACCAGCAGCAACGGCAGAGCGAGCCACGCCCCGTCGGCCGGCCGCATCAGGACGACGACGGCTGCCGCCGCCCCCGCACCGAGCGGCTCGGCCCGCCCCGCCCC
>NZ_JAELVH010000513.1 GCF_019399235.1 Streptomyces poriferorum
GTGGCGGGGGCATCGCAACCGGTCCCGCAGCTCGGGGACCCACGGCACAGCGGCAAGCGGCCCCCCAGCTACGCCCCGGTCCCGCAAGGCCTGCGCAGCGTGGGCGAGGACCCGGCCGCGGCGGCGCTGCCCGACATCGTGGTGGACGGCGCGGCCTACGGCCCGCTGACCGTCAGGGCCGCGTCCGTGCGCGGGGACTCCCACCGCTATCTGGGAGAGCCCCGTCAGGACGCGCTGTGCGTCACCCGGATCGGCGGTCCGGACACCGGGGAACTGCTGCTGCTCGCGGTCGCGGACGGCGTCGGGTCGGCGGCCCGTTCCCATGTCGGCTCCAACGAGGTGTGCCGGCACGCGGCCGTGTATCTGGACCGGGTGGCGGGCGACCTGCTCGGCGCCCTGCGCTCCGACGACCTGCCCGCCTTCACCGCACTGGCGAATGAGGCGGTCGGCAACATCGCCGTGCTCCTCGCCGATCTGGCCCATCGGGAGGGGCACCGGCCGGAGGCGTACGCGACCACGCTGCGAATCCTGCTGGTGCCGCTCGACCCTGCCGTACGCACCCGCGGATTCATGGCCGTGGGCGACGGCGGAACGGCACTGCTGCGGTCCGGGGCATGGCACCTCGACGTGACGCAGGAGGAGGACCCGGAGGCGTCGGGGATGATCGACACCCGTACCGCCGCGTTGCCGCTCGCCCGCACCGCGGTCACGCGGCTTCTGGGTCCCGCGGCGCCGGGTGACGTCCTCGTACTCAGTACGGACGGCCTGTCCACACCGTTGTCGGGGGACCGGGGCATGCGCGAGTTCCTGAGCGGGGCGTGGGGGACCGGCACGGTGCCGGGGCCCGCCGACTTCCTGTGGCAGAGCCAGTTCCGGGTCAAGTCGTACGACGACGACCGGAGCGTCGTCGTGCTGTGGGAGTGCCCCGCGTGAGCGTGCACGACGGCCTGGACGTCCCGTACGACTCCCTGAAGGTGTTCGACAAGGTCGGCGACGGCGGACAGGGCGAGGTCCACGCGATCGGCGGTCCCGGCGCGCTCCTCTACAAGAGCTACCGGGAGCCGCGCAAGGTCGACGGTGCGGCTCTGGCCGCGCTCGTCTCGCTGCGGCAGGCCCTGGGCCCGGCCGACCGCGACCGGCTCGACCGCGAGACGGCATGGCCGCTGTGCAGGGTGGTGGCCGGGGCCGGGGCCATCGGCTTCCTGATGCACCGGGCGCCCGAGGCCATGACCTGGACGACGGCGAAGGGCGAGAGCAAGCTCGTTGAGCTCTCCTACGCACTGCGGCCGCCGAAGGCCGCCTGGCAGGCGGTCCAGCAGCCATCCCCGGCCGAACGGTACGCGCTGGCCGTGGCGTTGGTGACGCACTTCGAGTGGCTGCACGCGATGGGCCTGGTGATCGGTGACCTCTCCCAGGCCAACATCCTGTGGACCGTGCGCCCTGCCCCCGCCGCGTACCTCCTGGACTGCGACGGCATCCGGCTCTCCGGGCAGCGCCCGGTGCTGGAGCAGGCGGACACACCCGACTGGCAAGACCCCCTGGCCCCGCCGGGAACCGTCTCGGTCGACAGCGACCGCTACAAGGCGGCGCTGGTGATCGGCCGCGTGCTGGCCCAGGACGCCTATGTCTCGCCGGGAAAGCCGTTGGTCCCGGTGCCGGGTGTGCTGGACGAACGGCGGGAGTCTGCGGTGGGGCGCCTCTGGCAACAGGCGAACGGACCCTGCGGCACCCGTCCCGACATGGGGCAGTGGCGCACCGCGCTGGCCGGCCGCGACGTGATCAGACTGATCGCGGCCCGTCCGGCCCCGCGTCCGGCGATCGACCGCTCGAAGTTCGACAGCGAGCGCCGACGGGGCACGATCAACTTCCGGGACTGAACGGGCTGAACGGACTGACGGGACTGAACGGAGCCGGGTGCGCCTTGGGAGGGTCGTCACGGTCATGCTAGGCGGCCTGTCGGAGGTCGGTTCGGCAGTCGCGGCACTGTCCTGGATCGGTGGCGCGGAAGGCGCGGT
>NZ_JAELVH010000514.1 GCF_019399235.1 Streptomyces poriferorum
ATGGGGCGGGAGCTGTATGAGGCGTATCCGGTGTTCGCGGCGGCGTTCGATGAGGTTGTGGCGGAGCTTGATGCCCGGCTGGGTTTGAGTCTGCGTGAGGTGGTGTGGGGTGAGGATGCCGGTCTGCTGAACGGGACGATGTTCGCTCAGGCGGCGTTGTTCGCGGTGGAGACCGCTCTGTTCCGGTTGGTGGAGTCGTGGGGGGTGCGGCCGGACTTCCTGGTGGGTCACTCGGTCGGTGAGATCGCCGCGGCTCACGTGTCGGGCGCGCTGTCTTTGGCGGATGCGGCTGAGTTGGTGGTGGCGCGTGGTCGGTTGATGCAGGCGTTGCCGGCGGGTGGGTCGATGGTGGCGGTGGAGGCGACGGAGGCCGAGGTCCTTCCGTTGTTGAACGCTGGGGTGGGGATTGCGGCGGTCAACGGTCCGCGTTCCGTGGTCGTCTCGGGCACGGAGTCGGCGGTTCGCGAGCTCGTCGCGACGTTCGGGGATCAGGGCCGCAGGACGAGCACGCTGCGGGTGTCGCACGCCTTCCACTCGCCGTTGATGGAACCGATGCTGGCGGAGTTCGGGGCGGTGGTGGCCGGGCTGTCGTTCGGGGCTGCGTCGATTCCTGTGGTGTCGGGAGTGACGGGTGAGCTGTCGCAGGAGGTCACGACGCCGGAGTACTGGGTGCGGCATGTGCGGGAGGCTGTGCGGTTCGCGGATGCGGTGTCGTTTGTCGTGTCGCGTGGGGTGACGTCGTTCGTCGAGGTGGGTCCGGACGGTGTGCTGTGTGGGATGGCGCAGCAGTCGGTGGACGCGGAGACTGCGGTCTTCGTTCCGCTGGTGCGTAAGGGCCGTGCGGAGGTGGCGGCGACGGTTACCGCGCTGGGGCAGTTGCATGTGGCCGGTGTGTCGGTGGACTGGGCCGGGTTCTTCGAGGGCACCGGCGCCCGTCGCGTCGACCTGCCCACCTACGCCTTCCAGCGTGAGCGGTACTGGATGCAGGCGGAGGCCGACGGTAACGACCCCCGTTCGCTGGGCCTGGGAGCCAGCAGCCACCCGCTTCTCGGGGCGATCGTCACTCTGGCACAGGCCGACGAGGTGGTGCTCACCGGAAGGCTGTCCCTGGCCGATCAAGCCTGGATCGCCGATCACGGCGTGCTGGGAAGCGTGCTCCTCCCCGGCACGGCCTTCGTCGAACTGGCCGTCAGAGCAGGTGACGAGGTCGGGTGCGACCTTCTGGAAGAGTTGACGCTGCAGGCGCCGCTCGTGATCCCCGAGCAGGGCGGAGTCGCGATTCAGGTAGCGATCGGCGCGGCCGATCCGGCGGGGCGGCGTACGGTCGGCGTGTATTCACGGGTCGACGGTGCCGATCACGGCCCTTGGACGCGGCACGCCGAAGGCATCCTTTCCATAGGCGGCAAAGCCCCTTCGGCGGACCTGACCGCGTGGCCGCCGAAGGGCGCTGCGGCGATCAGCGTCGAGGGAGCCTACGCGCTCCTCTCCGAGCGTGGGTACGGATACGGTCCGGTTTTCCAGGGCCTCAAGGCTGCCTGGACATCGGGGGAGGAGCTGTACGCGGAGGTCGTACTTCCCGACTCGGAGACCGACGACGCCCAGCGCTTCGGCCTGCACCCCGCTCTGCTCGACGCAGCCATGCACGTGGCGCTCATCGATGACGGTTCACGGACCGACGAATCGACCGTCCTGCCCTTCGCCTGGACCGACGTCGCCCTTCATGCGGCAGGGGCATCGGCCCTCCGCGTTCGGATTGCGCCGGCGGGACAGGACAGCGTGTCGGTCCTGGTGGCCGACGGATCCGGTCAACCCGTGCTGACGGTGGGCGCGTTGGTCTCCCGTCCGGTGTCGGTGGAGCAGTTGGCGGGGTCGGGTGTGGGTGGTGGGTTGCATGAGGTGGTGTGGCGGCCGTTGGTGGCTGGTGCTGCTGGTGCTGGTGCTGGTGGTGTGGTGGTGGGGGTTGGTGGTGCTGGGGTGTTTGAGGTGCCGGTGT
>NZ_JAELVH010000515.1 GCF_019399235.1 Streptomyces poriferorum
CCAGCACCTCGGCCTCCGCGCGCGCTGCCGCCATGCGCTCACGGGTGACCAGCCGGGTCTCCGGCATCAGGCGCCGCAGCACGTCGGGCACCCCGATGCGCCGGATGCCCGTATCGGCGTCCCAGTCGGGTGCGTCCCAGACCGCCCGCACCTCACGTGGGACGGGTTCGTCCGGCAGGCACGCCTCCAGGACGGCACGCACGTGGGCGATGCTCTCCGCGTCCTCGTCGACGTACCGGTCGGAGGAGGGAAGCGTCCACCCTTCCCAGAGCCAAGGGGTCGGCACGGTCAGGACGACCTCGGGCAGCAGCACCTCACCGCCCTCCGGCGCCCCGTCCCCTCCCCGGTCGCGACGCAGGCGCCAGAGCCGCTCCCGCACCCGGTCCCGCTCGTCGTCGCCGAGCGATGCGCCGCGCACCATCCGCCGCAACTCAGCCTCGTCCTCCGGCACGGTCAGGTCCTCTCCGTCCGCTCGTTCCGATCCTCTGCACGGGTACGCACCCGTGCAGAGCACACACCGCTCTGCTCGCGCATGCCATCATCCGGCCCGCGTGTCCGTCCTCCGCCTCACTGCACGCCCAGGAAGCCCATGGCCGCCCGGGGATTGTTCATACGTCCTTCGCTCACGGCCTGCCGCCTTTCCGATTCGCTGAGACGGCTCCAGGCATCATTCATCTTCTGGAGCTGCGTCGGCGAAACGTCCTGGCCACCGATCCGGGCGCCGACACCCTGCTCAGCCATCCGGCCGGCCGGGGTACCGCTCGGTGCCGTACCACTCTTGTCCTTCTCGAAGCCGTCGAAGATCTTCTCCCAGCCCTTGTCGGTCGCGATCTCATAGCGGGCCTGCCGTCCGTCGCCGGCCTTCTGCCAGTCACCGAGCCGCTTGATCTGCTCGTGGACGCTGGCCTTGCGCGCGGCGTTGCCGGTGTTCTTCACTTCCACGGTGTGCACCTTGCCGTCCAGCCCCTTGTAAACGGCATCCGCCTCCGGCACTCCGGTCATGTCCGCGGTGGTCCCGTCGCCGAGGTCCACCGAGTCGCGGGCCCCCTTGCGATCACCGATACCCGCATAGACCTTCGTGCCGGGCGCCGCCTCGTGCTCGGCGATGCGCTGAGCGGCGCGCACCTCGGCCATGGCCTCCGCGAGAGCATGACGGTTCGTGGCGCGGACGACCGGGCCTCCGAGAGCGCCCCTGCTCTGGCTGTCGATGTTCTTCGTACGCAAGGCCGTGGCCAAGTCCTCCAGGGAGTCGGCGAGTTCCTTCTTGCCGATCTCACCGCGTGCCAGGTCCGGGTCGTCCTTGGCCAGCTTCAGCAGTCGGTCGAGACCCTTCTCGTCCAGCTGGAATCGCTCGCTCTTCTCCGTGATCTGCTTGTTCTTGTGATCCTGGATGATCTTGCGTACGACATCGGCGCGGGCATCCAACGCCTTCTGCTGCGCCTCCCTGGACGCCTTGACGTCGTCGTCATCCGGGCCGCAGGTAGGTGAGCCCGCACGGAGAGCCACGACCGGGGAACGGCCGCCGTGGTACACAGCAGCCGCCGCCGTACCGGTGCCGGCATGGCTGAAGGTCGCGAAGGGCACCCGGGCCCGGGGCATCGCGATGTTCTTGCAGGCCTTCTTCTGACTCTTCCGGGCCTTCTCCGCGGCCTCGTCAGCGGCCTTCTGTGCCTCGCCGGCATGCTTGGCAGCCGCGTCGAGGTCGCCCTTCTCGGCGGCCTTCCTCGCGTTCTCCGCCGCCTCGGCGGCACGCCCCGCCGGAGTGTCCGGGAAGTGCGGCTTCTTGATCTTGCTGAGCTTGGTGAACTTCTTGAAGGTCTTGGGGGAGAGGATTCCCACGAGCCCGAGGATCGTGTTTCCGCCTGCCGCCCCGTAGTTGCCCTTCTTCCAGTTCTCCTTGTCGACGAACATGTCGATGCCCAGGTCCTTGGCGAAGCCCAGCCCCTTCTTCGTGCCCTCCCAGGCGGCACCGAGCTTGTCCCCCTTCTTCCACTTCTCGGAGACGCTGCCGCCCTTCTTCTTCCACCAGTCGGTGGTGTAGTCCTTCAGGCCGTTCCAGCTGTCCGTGACCACCTTCTTGGGGTTGGTGACCAACGCGTACGTGTCGTTGACCAGCCCGGTGAACGGGGCGACGAAGAACCCCCGGGTGTGATCCCACCAGCTGCGGTCGTGCCGCTCGTCGGGGATCAACGGCTCGTCGGGGTCTTCCTTGAAGTCGTCGTTGTCCACCTCGCGCTCCAGGGGGCCGGGCGCGATGGGGCGGGTGGTGTCGTCCCCGCTGACGACCACCACATCGCTCGTGTCACCGGATTCACCACCTGTACCGCCTGCGCCTCCGCCTGTACT
>NZ_JAELVH010000516.1 GCF_019399235.1 Streptomyces poriferorum
GTACGGAGACACATGACCGCGGACATACCCGTCCCAGCCACCCCCGCGCCGTCCGGCGTCCGGCCCCCGCACCCCCGCCTCGCGGTCGGCGTGCTGGCCTTCTGCGGGGTCGTCGTCGCCGTCATGCAGACGATCGTCGTGCCGCTGCTCCCGCACATCCCCGAGCTGACCGGTGCCACGCCCGCCGCCGCGAGCTGGCTGGTCACCGTCACGCTCCTCACCGGCGCGGTCTTCACCCCGGTCCTCGGCCGGGTCGGTGACATGTACGGCAAGCGCCGGGTGCTGGTGGCCTCGCTCGCGGTCCTGGTCGTGGGCTCGGTGCTGTGCGCGGTCAGTTCCCACATCGGGGTGCTGATCACGGGCCGGGCCCTGCAAGGGGCCGCGATCGCCGTCGTACCGCTGGGCATCAGCATCCTGCGCGACGAACTGCCGCCCGAGCGCGTCCTGTCCGCCGTCGCGCTGATGAGCTCGACGCTCGGCATCGGCGCGGCGGTCGGCCTGCCCGTCGCCGCGCTCGTCGTGGAGAACTTCGACTGGCACACGATGTTCTGGGTCTCCGGCCTGATCGGCCTCGTCGACATCGTGCTGGTGCTGCACACGATGTGCTGCGTACCGGAATCCCCGCTGCGCAGCCGCGGCCGCTTCGACGCGGTCGGCGCGCTGGGCCTGTCGGTTGCGCTCGTTTGTCTGCTGCTCGCGGTCACCCAGGGCGCCGACTGGGGCTGGGGCTCGGTCCGCACGGTCGGCCTGCTCGCGACCGCGGTGGTCGTGGCGCTGCTCTGGGGCGCGTACGAGCTTCGCGCGCCGACACCCATGGTCGACCTGAGGGTCTCGGCGCGTCCGGCCGTCCTGCTGACCAACATCGCGGCCCTGCTGATCGGCTTCGCGTTCTACGCGAACTCACTGGTCACCGCGCAGATGGTGCAGGAGCCGAAGTCCACGGGGTACGGGCTCGGCGCCTCGCTCGTCGTCAGCGGACTGTGCCTGCTGCCGGGCGGGGTGGCGATGGTGGCGCTGTCACCCGTCTCGGCCCGGATATCGGCCAAGCACGGCCCGAAGGTCAGCCTCGCGCTCGCCGCGGGGGTCATCGCCGTCGGCTACGGGGTGCGGTACTTCACCAGCCACAGCCTGTGGCTGATCATCGCGGGCGCCACGGTCGTCGCCTCGGGCACGGCCATCGCGTACTCGGCCCTGCCCGCCCTCGTGATGCGAGGAGTTCCGGCCAGTGAGACGGGTGCGGCGAACGGCCTGAACACTCTCATGCGCTCGATCGGCCAGGCCTTCTGCAGCGCGACGGTCGCCGCGGTCCTGGCCAACATCACGTTCCGGGCGGGCGGCAGGACGGCTCCGACGCTCCACGCGTACCAACTGGTCTTCGTCATCGCGGCCGGCGCGGCACTCGCCGCCCTGGCCGTCACGCTGTTCCTGCCGGGCCGGAGGCCGGCCACGGCGGGTACGGTCGAGGAGAGCCGCAAGGCACCGGACACCCGCAGCAGGAGTGTGCGGACGGAAGAACTCCAGGAGGGCACATGACCGGCGGCCGAGCCACCGCGGCGGCCCCTGTCGCGCCCGTCGCTCCCGCCGTCCCTCCGGAGACGGGCAGCGGCCGGGACGCGATCCTGCTCGCCGCGCGACGGGCGTTCACCCAGCGCCCGTACGCCGAGGTGACCATCCGCAAGATCGCAGCGGACGCCGGGGTGAGCCCGTCCCTCGTGGTCAAGCACTTCGGCCGCAAGGAGGAACTCTTCAACACCGTGGCCGACTTCGGCCCGGCGGCCGCGGAGCTCTTCGACGCACCGCTGGACGCCCTGGGCCGCCACATGGTCGTCACGCTGGTGACGTACCGCCGCACGTTCAAGTCGGACCCGCTGCTGCGCGTCGTGTTCTCCCTGGGCAACCAGGACGAGCGCTCCCTGCTCCGCGACCGCTTCCACGAACAGGTCACCGCCGCCCTGACCGCCCGCCTCCCCGGCCACGACCGCGCCCTGCGCGCCGAACTCCTGGCCGGCCACCTGCTGGGCCTCGGCGCGACGCTCAGCCTCCACCGCGAGGGCGCGGGCACGCTCGCCTCTCCGGAGCGCATCGCCGACCTCTACGCTCCCGCGCTCCAGAACCTGATCACGGGCTGATCGCGGACGGCTCACCGACCGGTACCGCGCGGTATGGTCTGGGCCAACCGACGAGGGGGCCTCACATGTCTGTTCGCGTCCGCATCCGCATGTCCACGACCGCACTGGCCGTGACGGCCGCTCTGGTGGGGGCTCTGGCCGGCTGCACCGAGGCGAGTACGTCGCAGGGCCCCGGGGACGACGTCCCGTACGTGGCACCCTCGGCGAACGCGTCGGCGGTGAACAAGGAGATCGAGCAGGACGAGGCCGACGCGGAGGCCTCGGAGGCGGCCGAGGCGAACGCGGCCCAGGAGAAGGCCTTCAACAGGCCCGAGGAGGTACGCAGCGCCTTCGCCGGCCTCCAGGCCACGTACCAGGACGGCTGCGCACCCGGGGACGGCAACTGTGCCTACTTCCTCGGCCGGGTGAACGACGAACTGAACGGCCTGGACAAGTCGATGAGGGCGGACGGCGGCGGCCCGAACCACTTCAAGGAGCCGCTGGGCTGGATCAGCACACTGAGCACCACGCTGGCCGGTGACACCTCCACGGCCAACCTGGAGAAGCACCGCAGCCAACTGCTGGGCACGCGCGACCGCATCAACACCTGGATGCAGGGCCACCCGGAGGACTACCGCTGACAAGCGGTGCCGCACAGGCCCCCGCGTACCTCCCGGGCCGCCGCGCGAGCCCTCCCCGCGTACCCTCCAGCCCCTCCGGCGTTTGAGGAGCGGGGTCCGGGGCGGACCCCGCTCCTCAAACGCCGG
>NZ_JAELVH010000517.1 GCF_019399235.1 Streptomyces poriferorum
AACGGTCCGCGTTCCGTGGTGGTTTCGGGTACGGAGTCGGCGGTTGCTGATCTGGTGGGGAAGTTTGCCGGTGAGGGCCGTAGGACGAGTGCGTTGCGGGTGTCTCATGCGTTCCATTCGCCTTTGATGGAGCCGATGTTGGCGGAGTTCGGGGCGGTGGTGGCCGGGCTGTCGTTCGGGGCTGCGTCGATTCCGGTGGTGTCGGGAGTGACGGGTGAGCTGTCGCAGGAGGTCACGACGCCGGAGTACTGGGTGCGGCATGTGCGGGAGGCTGTGCGGTTCGCGGATGCGGTGTCGTTCGTGGTGTCGCGTGGGGTGACGTCGTTCGTCGAGGTGGGTCCGGACGGTGTGCTGAGTGGGATGGCACAGCAGTCTGTCGACGCGGAGCAGGCAGCCGTCTTCGTTCCGCTGGTGCGTAAGGGCCGTCCCGAGGTGGCGGCGACGGTTACCGCGCTGGGGCAGTTGCATGTGGCCGGTGTGCCGGTGGACTGGGCCCGGTTCTTCGAGGGCACCGGTGCCCGCCGTGTCGACCTGCCGACGTACGCCTTCCAGCACCAGAATTACTGGATCGTCGGCGAGCAGCACGGCGCCGACGCCGAGTCGATGGGGCAGGAGCCGGCCGGTCACCCCCTTCTGAGTGCGATCGTCACCTCGCCCGATGCCGACAGCGTGATCCTGACCGGTCGCCTGTCCACCGGGACCCAGCTCTGGCTGGCCGATCACGCGGTCGGTGACGTCGCGCTCTTCCCCGGCACGGGCTTCGTGGAACTGGCACTCAGAGCAGCGGAAGAGGTCGGGTACGCCGGGCTCGAGGAGCTGACCCTGGAAGCGCCGCTGGTACTCCCGGAGCATGGAGGCGTCGCCCTCCAGGTTGTCGTCGGCCCCTCCGACGACTCGGGCCGACGGCCGGTGACCGTGCACTCGCGAGGCGAAGCGACGGATCTGCCGTGGGTGCGCCATGCCGCGGGTTCCCTCATCGCTGCCGTTGACGCACCCGGAGCGGCGGACATGGCCTGGGTCTCCGGGCAGTGGCCACCGGCCGGCGCTGAGCCGGTGGACCTGGACGGGTTCTACGAAGGCATGGCGGAAGCGGGTCTGAGCTACGGGCCTGCCTTCCGCGGGCTGAGCGAGGCCTGGCGGTCCGACGGGCACGTCTTTGCCGAGGTGGGCCTCCCTGAAGGGATCGAGCCCGGCACCTACGCCCTGCACCCCGCGCTGTTCGATGCGGCATTGCACGGGGTGGCGTTGTCGGGTGCGGTGGGTGAGGGTGCTGCGTTGCCGTTCTCGTGGTCGGGTGTGTCGTTGGGTGCGGTGGGTGCGACCGCAGCGCGGGTTCGGGTTTCGGTGGCGGGTGAGGGCCGGGTGTCGGTGGTGCTGGCCGATGCCGGTGGCGGGGCGGTGGCGACGGTCGATTCGCTCGTCCTGCGTTCGGTGGAGGGAGAGAAGCGCGCGGCGGCCGAGTCCGGTGCGTGGGGTTCTCTGTTCGGGGTGGAGTGGCCGGCGGTGGCGTTGCCCGGCGCTGACGAGGCGGCCGGGCTGACGGTGGGGCGCTGGGGTGAGGCAGCGGTTTCGTCGGGTGTGGTGCCGGACGTGGTCGTGTTCGATTCGCTGCGCGCCGGTGAGGTTGGGGCAGGCTCTGCGGACGGTGTGCGGGATGCGGTGTGTGAGGCGCTGGAAGTGGTGCAGGAGTGGCTGAGCGATGAGCGCTTCGCTGACGCCCGACTGGTGGTGCGGACGGTGGGTGCGGTCGCTCTGCCCGGTGAAGGCGTGGGTGATGCAGCGGGCGCCGCGGTGTGGGGGCTGGTGCGCTCGGCGCAGTCGGAGAACCCGGGGCGTGTGGTGCTGCTGGACGGTGAGCTGGGCGCGCTTGCCGAAATGGCGCGGGTGGTGACGCTGGGCGAGTCGCAGGTGGTGGTGGTGCGCGAGGGCCGTGCGCATGTGGGCCGGCTGCAACGCGTCGTGCCGTCCAACGGAGACGGGTCGGTCGTGGAGTTCGATTCCGCGGGGACGGTGTTGTTGACGGGTGGTACGGGGACGTTGGGCCGGGTGTTCGCGCGGCATCTGGTGGTGGAGCGTGGGGTGCGGCGTTTGGTGTTGACGAGCCGTCGTGGTGGTGCGGCCGAGGGTGTGGGGGAGTTGGTCGAGGAGTTGGCGGGTTGGGGTGCGGAGGTGGTGGTGGAGGCGTGTGATGTGGCTGACCGGGCTGCTGTGGAGCGGGTGTTGGGGTCGGTTCCGGTGGACCGGCCGTTGGTGGGTGTGGTGCATCTGGCGGGTGTGCTGGATGACGGGGTGATCGGTTCGCTGTCTGCGGAGCGGGTGGGGGCGGTGCTGCGTCCGAAGGTGGACGCGGCGCTCAACCTGCACGAGCTGACCCGTGACCTGGACCTTGCCGCGTTCGTCCTCTTCTCCTCCGTGGCCGGCACCTTCGGCAACGCGGGTCAGGGCAACTACGCCGCGGCCAACGCGTTCCTGGACGCGCTGGCCACGTACCGCAGAGCGGAAGGACTCCCCGCCCACTCCCTCGCCTGGGGCTTCTGGGACGAGGCCAGCGGCATGACCGGCAAGCTGTCCGGGGCCGAACGCTCCCGCATCTCGTCCGTCGGCGGCGTCTTCCCGATCTCCTCGGACCGAGGCGTGGCTCTCTTCGACGCCGCCCTGCGGATGGACCGGCCGGTGGTGGTTCCGGTGCAGCTCGACCTCGCCGCCGTACGGGCCCAGGGCGCCGGCAGCCGCGAACTCTTCCGCACCCTGGTCCCGGTGGTCACACGGCGCAAGGCAACCGGCCGGGCCGAAGCGAGCGGCCTCCAGCAGCGGCTCGCCCGCCTCACCGAGCCCGAGCGCGAAGCCGCCGTGCTGGAGGTCGTCCTCGCACAGGTCGCCTCCGTCCTCGGCTACAGCTCGCTCCAGGCCATCGAGCCGGAGAAGGCGTTCAAGGACCTCGGCTTCGACTCCCTGCGGGCGGTGGAGTTCCGTAACGCGCTGGCCGAAGCCACCGCGCTCCGTCTCCCCGCGACCGTCGTCTTCGACTACCCCACCCCCCTGGCCCTGGCCCGCCACCTGCTGAGCGAGGCGTCCGGTGACGACGCTCCCGCGACGGCAGCCCTCGCCGCGGTGCGCCCGAACCCCGCCACCCACGCCGACGACCCGATCGCGATCGTGGGCATGGCGTGCCGCTACCCGGGGAACATCGGCTCACCCGAGGACCTCTGGGAGGCCGTGATCGAGGGCGCCGACCTCATCTCCGACTTCCCGACCGACCGGGGCTGGGACCTGCGGAAGATCTACGACCCGGAAGGCGTACGGCCCGATACCAGCTACGTCGCCCGCGGCGGGTTCCTCGACGACGCCCCTGGATTCGATCCGGCGTTCTTCGGTATCAGTCCGAACGAGGCCCTGATTATGGACCCGCAGCAGCGGCTGCTCCTGGAGGCGTCCTGGGAGGTGTTCGAGCGGGCCGGCATCAACCCGCTCTCCCTCAAGGAGAGCCGGACCGGTGTCTTCGCCGGAATGATGTACCACGACTACGCCCACAACGCGAGCACGGGCGGCATCGCCTCCGGCCGGATCTCCTACGTACTCGGCCTCGAAGGTCCGTCGATGACGGTGGACACCGCGTGTTCGTCGTCGCTCGTGAGCCTGCACCTCGCGATCCAGGCGCTCCGCTCCGGTGAGTGCTCCCTCGCGCTGGCCGGCGGCGTGGCCGTCATGTCGGAGCCCGAGGTCTTCGTGGAGTTCAGCCGGCAGCGGGGGTTGGCGAGGGACGGGCGGTGCAAGTCGTTCGCGGGTGCTGCGGATGGTGCTGCTTGGTCGGAGGGTGTGGGCGTGTTGTTGGTCGAGCGGTTGTCGGATGCTCGGCGGTTGGGGCATGAGGTGTTGGCGGTGGTGCGGGGCAGTGCGGTGAATCAGGACGGTGCGAGTAATGGGCTGACGGCTCCGAACGGTCCGTCGCAGCAGCGTGTGATTCGTGCGGCGTTGGCTGACGCGCAGATTTCGTCGGATCAGGTGGATCTGGTGGAGGCGCATGGGACGGGGACCCGGTTGGGTGATCCGATCGAGGCGCAGGCGTTGTTGGCGACGTATGGGCAGGGTCGTGCGGAGGGTGATCCGTTGTGGCTGGGGTCGTTGAAGTCGAATCTGGGGCATGCGCAGGCGGCTGCGGGTGTGGGTGGGGTGATCAAGGCGGTGCAGGCGATTCGGCATGGTGTGTTGCCGAGGACGTTGCATGTGGATGTGCCGACGCCGCAGGTGGATTGGTCGGCGGGTGCGGTGGAGTTGTTGACGGAGTCGCGGGCGTGGCCGGTGCGGGATCGTCCGCGTCGTGTGGGGGTGTCGTCGTTCGGTCTGAGTGGGACGAATGCGCATGTGATCGTGGAGCAGGCTCCGGTGGTGGAGGAGCTGGAGGTGGCGGCAACGGTTGAGCTGCCGGTGGTGCCTGTGGTGTTGTCGGCGCGGAGTGAGGCTGGGCTGTCGGCGCAGGCGGGGAAGCTGTTGGGGGTTTCTGCCCCGTTGTTGGATGTGGGTTTTTCGTCGGTGGTGTCGCGTGCGGTGTTGGAGCATCGTGCGGTGGTGGCGGCTTCGGACCGTGAGGAGTTGGTGCGGGGTCTGACGGCGCT
>NZ_JAELVH010000518.1 GCF_019399235.1 Streptomyces poriferorum
AGAGAAGGGTGCGCCGGAGGGGCCGGGAAAAGGGATGAGCCCCGGCGCCAGGGGGGGGGTGGGCGCCGGGACTCAGCTTCAGGGGGCCGCCGATGTGAAGCGGCCCAATTCGGAGGTTACTGGACTCGGGCTCACGCCGCAGCGTCAAAGCCCGTGTCGTGAGCCATTCGCTTCAGTTCGAGCAGCGCGTGCTTCTCGATCTGGCGGATCCGCTCGCGGGTGAGCCCGTGCTGCTTGCCCACCTCGGTCAGGGTCCGCTCACGGCCGTCCTCGATGCCGTACCGCATACGGATGATCGATGCGGTGCGGTGGTCGAGCTTGCCGATCAGCTCCTCCAGCTCCTCACTGCGCAGCAGCGTCATCACGGACTGCTCGGGCGACACCGCGGAGGTGTCCTCCAGGAGGTCACCGAACTGCGTGTCGCCGTCGTCGTCCACCGACATGTTCAGACTGACCGGGTCGCGGGCCCAGTCCAGGACGTCGCTGACCCGCGACGTGGTCGAGTCCAGCTCGGCGGCGATCTCCGAGTGCTCGGGATCGCGACCGTTCTCACGGTTGAACTCGCGCTGGACACGACGGATCCGGCCGAGCTCCTCCACCAGGTGGACGGGGAGCCGGATCGTGCGGGACTGGTCGGCTATGGATCGGGTGATGGCCTGCCGGATCCACCACGTCGCATACGTGGAGAACTTGAAGCCCTTGGCGTAGTCGAACTTCTCGACCGCGCGCACCAGGCCTGCGTTGCCCTCCTGGATCAGGTCGAGCAGGGGCAGCCCGGCCCGCGGATAGCGGCGGGCGACGGCAACGACGAGTCGGAGGTTGGAACGGATGAATATGTCCTTGGCGCGCTCGCCCTCGGCGACCAGCGCCTCCAGCTCCTCGCGCGAGGCCCCGCCGGCTTCGCTCTCCACCGCACCGTCGAGGACCTGCTGCGCGAAGACGCCTGCTTCCAGGGTCTGCGACAGCTCGACCTCCTTGGCGGCATCGAGCAGCGGCGTGCGCGCGATCTCGTCCAGGTACATGCCGACCAGGTCGCGATCGGCGATCTCCCCGCCCACGGCGCGAACACTGCTTGCCCGGTTGGTCCCGCCGGTGGCGGACGAACGACGGGCGACGGCACGGGTTGCCATGCGTGCTCCCTTGCTGAGTAGGTCGCGACACCCTCTCGGGTGCCCTGCATCCGATGGAAACAACGACTGGAATCCGGACAGAATTCCCATGACCGGCATTCACTTTCGCGATCATGCAGTACCCTGTCGCGCCGACAGGGGAGGGCACATGCCACAGCTGGGCACGGAAGTGCAGGTCAGGCCGGGCGCCGAGAGCGATCTGGACGCTCTGACGGACATCTACAACCATTACGTACGTGAGACCGCACTCACATTCGACGTAACCCCGTTCACCCCCGAGCAGCGCCTGCCCTGGCTGCGCTCCCATCCTGAAGACGGCCCGCACCGGCTTCTGGTTGCTCAGGACGTCCGTCACGCCGCCGAGAGCAACGGGGCCGGCCCCCGGATCCTGGGCTACGCGACCAGCAGCGCGTTCCGCCCCAAGGCGGCGTACTCCACCTCCGTCGAGGTGAGCGTCTACTGCTCACCCGAAGCCACGGGGAGCGGCATCGGCACCCTCCTCTACGCGGCGCTCTTCGAGGCCCTCGCCGGTGAGGACCTGCGTCGCGCGTACGCGGGCATCACCCAGCCCAACGACTCCTCGGTCCGGCTGCACGAACGGTTCGGGTTCCGCTCCATCGGTACGTACACGGAGGTCGGCCGCAAGTTCGACCGGTACTGGGACGTGGCCTGGTACGAGAAACAACTCCGACCGCAGCCCTAGGTGTATTGCCCTG
>NZ_JAELVH010000519.1 GCF_019399235.1 Streptomyces poriferorum
AGGTCGGCGTAGGGCAGCGCCTCTTCGCCCGCCGCGACCACGACGTGGTGCAGCCTCGGGTTGGTGGCGATGACCCGGGCGCGTTCGAGCTCGTCCTCGTGGCCGCGGGTCGTCAGGTCGTTGAAGGTGACGGCGAGCAGGCGCTCCCCCGCGCCCGTGCCGTGGCCGAGGATCGTCCCGGGCAGGCCGGGCAGCCCGGCGGCGAGCAGGGCGAGCGTCGCCGACGCGCTGCCCCCGGAGAGGTCCGAGCCGATTCCGGGGACGGGTGCGCCCCGGGCCGCGCGGCGTTCGGCGGGGCCCATCCCGGGGACGGGGCCGGGGTCGGGCGGCAAGGTCTCCGGGGCGTGGCGCGGGGCCAGGAGTCTGGCGCGCACCGCTTCGACGAGGGCGTCGCGCACCCCGTCGACGGCGCTCACCGGGTCGAGTTCGGGCGCGGCCACGGCGAGGGAGGCCACGGCCTCGTACCCCGTGATCTCCCGCGAGCCCTCGCGGAGGATGAGCGCGTGTCCGGGCGGGATGCGCTTGACCCCCTCGTACGGAGTGCCGTCGCGCAGTGCCTCCGGCGTTTCGGGACAGGCGAGCAGGGCGGCGAGGTGGCCGATGTCCAGCTGGGCCTCGATGAGGTCGGCGAGGGGCAGCGCGGCGGTGGCGTAGGCGGTGCCGCCGGCCCAGGGCGTGTAGAAGACCGGGCGGGCTCCGGCAAGGTCTCCGGCCACGGTGATCCGGCGGCCTATCTGGACGACTGCCGTGTAGCTGCCGGTCCAGGCGGTGAGGTGGCGCAGCGCTCCGCCGCGTGCGGCGAGCAGGCCGACGCGCAGTTGCTCGTCCGTGGCACCGCAGCAGCCGAGGACCGCGAGCCGTGCGGTGGGGGCGCCTTCGGCGGTGTCCACCCGCACGGTGCGGATCTCGTCGGGCCGCCAGTCGCCCACCGCCCAGAGCGGATCCGGGTCCCCCCAGAGGAGTTGGGATCCGACGGGATGCATCGTGCGCCCCTCGTCACTGCCGCCGACCGCTCCGACCGTGCCGAAGCTCGCGGCGATACTGCTCCAACCCACCAACCAACGCATCGCCGCCTCCACAGGCTGTGGACAAAAGGGCGCAGCAGGGCAGTATCGGGAGAACTCCGGTAACGCGCGACGCCGTTGCGGACATGCTGCCACGACAACGGCGCGCAGGAGTGGCTACGGACGGCGCACGTCGTGAGCGCATGCGCCCCTGGCAAAGGCCGGAGAGCGGCCGCCGGACCTGGTGTTCCGTGAACGGCCCGCGCGCGTCGGCGCCGAAAGCAACGGAGGTGCGGATTCCGCGCGTTGGGTTCCCGCACACGCCCCGGCGTAACGGCCTGGATCCGGCCACGGCCGGCACCCCGCCGGGAGGACGGTCGGGATGTCCGCGAATCCGTCGGCCCAACCCCGTCCGACCGGCGACATCCGGCCAATTTCAGGAGGCGCCGGAACCGTTCAGCCTGTACATCATGGCCGCGTATGCACCATTCGTACCGGTTGGCTCTGCACTGCCGCAAGACCTGCGACACACCCGTCCGGTCCCGGGAAGGACTCGGGAAGGACTCGGGAAGGGCCAGGGAAGGGCTCGGCGGTCGCCCTGGGGCCCGCATGGGCAGCGGGTGCCGCACCGGCTGCACGCCAGGTCCGGGAGGCGTGGTCCGCCCCCCGGACCGGTCCGCCGCCTGCGGGGAATGAGGCGACGGTGTTCCCCCAGCCCGCTGTGTCCAGTGCAGCGGGCCGACCCACGCAGCATCCATGCAAGCGCTCCCGCTGGGGCCGGGCCAGAGCGCACGGCCCCAGCGGGAGCGCTT
>NZ_JAELVH010000051.1 GCF_019399235.1 Streptomyces poriferorum
CCCCGAGGACGGCCACCGGATCCCCGCCCCGCTCTTCCCGCCCGGCGCCCCCGCCCTGTGGCTGGTGGACGCGGAACGGCAGAGCGGGGACGCACAGCGGCTCGCGCCGGGGATCCTGGATGCCGGCGAACTCGACAGAGCCGCACGCCTGGTCGTCGCTGCCGACCGCAGGTGCTACGTCGCCGCGCACGTGGCCCTGAGGCTGCTGCTCGGGGCACGGCTGGGCGTCGCTCCGGACGCCGTGCGCCTCAGGCGGGAGCCGTGCCCGTCCTGCGGTGGCCCGCACGGCCGTCCCGCGACCGACGGCGGTGTGCACTTCTCTCTTTCGCACACCCGTGGGGTGGCGTTGCTGGCGTTCGCGGACACGCCCGTGGGAGCGGATGTCGAGCTCGTCCCCAAGCCCGAAACCGTGTCCGAGATAGCCGGTCAGCTGCATCCGGCGGAGTCCCGCGAGCTGGCGGAGCTTCCCGAGGAGCAGCGCCCTGCCGCCTTCGCCCGGGTGTGGACCCGCAAGGAGGCCTACCTGAAGGGCGAGGGCATCGGCCTGGCCGACGGGCTCGCGGCCGAACACGTGGGCACCGGTCCCCGCCCCCGGCCGGGCCCCGCGGGGTGGACGGTCACCGATGTCGGGGTCCCCGCCGGCTATGCGGCGGCGGTGGCGGTGCGCGCGGCGGGGCAGCCGCCCGCCCGCTGAGGCGAACGGCGAAAATGACGGGGCGGGCAGATCGCATTGACCGACCGATACGGAGGAGTGGCAGATGCCGCAGACACGAGCCGGGCAGCAGGCACGCCCGGAGGACCTGACCGATGTGGCGCGGCTGGTGACGGCGTACTACACGCTGCACCCCGATCCCGCCGAACCGGGGCAGCGGGTCGCCTTCGGCACCTCGGGGCATCGCGGGTCGTCGACGGCCACCGCGTTCAACGAGGACCACATCGCGGCGACGAGCCAGGCGATCAGTGAGTACCGGGCGCAGCGGGGCACGGACGGGCCGCTCTTCCTCGGGGCCGACACCCACGCGCTGTCGGAACCCGCGCGGGTGACCGCCATCGAGGTGTTCGCCGCGAACGACGTGACCGTGCTCATCGACTCCGCCGACGGCTACACGCCGACCCCCGCGGTCTCGCACGCCATCCTCACGTACAACAGGGGACGCGCCTCGCACCTCGCCGACGGGGTGGTGGTGACGCCCTCGCACAACCCGCCCGGCGACGGCGGGTTCAAGTACAACCCGCCGAACGGCGGCCCGGCCGGGTCCGAGGCGACCGGCTGGATCCAGGAGCGGGCCAACGAGATCATCGCCGGCGGTCTCAAGGACGTCCGCCGCCTGCCGTACGTCCGGGCGCTGGCGGCGCCTTCGACCGGTACGTACGACTTCCTGGGCAGCTATGTGGCGGACCTGCCGTCCGTGCTCGACCTGGACGCGGTGCGCGCGGCCGGCGTACGGATCGGCGCCGACCCGCTGGGCGGCGCGTCGGTCGCGTACTGGGGCCGCATCGCCGAGCAGCACCGGCTCGACCTGACCGTCGTCAATCCGCTCACCGACCCCACCTGGCGCTTCATGACGCTGGACTGGGACGGCAAGATCCGGATGGACTGTTCCTCGCCGTACGCGATGGCCTCGCTGATCGGGCAGCGCGACCGTTTCCAGATCGCCACCGGCAACGACGCCGACGCCGACCGGCACGGCATCGTCACCCCGGACGCGGGGCTGATGAACCCGAACCACTACCTCGCTGTGGCCATCAACTACCTGTACTCGCACCGGGACCGGTGGCCTGCGGGTGCGGGCATCGGCAAGACCCTCGTGTCGTCCGGCATGATCGACCGGGTCGCCGCCGATCTCGGCCGGCAGCTGGTCGAGGTGCCGGTCGGCTTCAAGTGGTTCGTGGACGGCCTGGCCGACGGGTCGCTCGGCTTCGGCGGCGAGGAATCGGCCGGGGCCTCGTTCCTGCGCCGTGACGGATCGGTGTGGACGACGGACAAGGACGGCATCCTGCTGGCCCTGCTCGCCTCCGAGATCCTCGCGGTGACGGGCGATTCGCCGTCCCGGCACTACCAGGCGCTGACCGCCCGGTTCGGTGAGCCCGCCTACGCCCGGATCGACGCCCCCGCGGACCGCGATCAGAAGGCCGTGCTGGCACGACTCTCCCCCGAGCAGGTCAGCGCCGACACCCTGGCGGGCGAACCGGTCACCGCCGTGCTCACCGCGGCGCCGGGCAACGGGGCCGCGATCGGCGGGATCAAGGTGACGACGGAGAACGCCTGGTTCGCGGCGCGCCCCTCGGGCACCGAGGACGTCTACAAGATCTACGCGGAGTCCTTCCGCGGCGCCGAGCACCTCGCCCGTGTCCAGGAGGAGGCGAAGGCCGTCGTCTCCGCAGCCCTGGACGCCTGACAGAAGCCGTCTCCCCCCGCACGGCCGGTGCGGGGGGAGACGGTCCGGCTCCTCCCCCGCACACCGCCGACTGATCGGGCACATAACCGTACCGGTCGATAGAATTCGGGCATGGGAGAGCCGCCGGTCGCACCGACTGCACCCGAACTCGTGCTCGAAACCGACGCAGGACCCACGGTGATGAGTCCGGGCCGGGAGTACCACGTCGGACGCGACCCCTTGAGCGACATCGTGATCGACGACGTCCGGGTCTCGTGGCACCACGCGGTGCTCAGGGCGCCGGACGGCCGCTGGTCGATCGAGGACGAGGGCAGCACGAACGGCACCTACACCGATGGCCGGCGGATCCATGAATCGGACGTCGGACCCGGCACTCTCCTGCGTTTCGGCCATCCGGAGGACGGCCCGCAGGCCGTGCTGAAGGTCCGGCCCGCACCTGCGCCGACGCCCTCACCGGACCGCCCGTCTGCCGTCTCCGTGCCCGCCGCGACCGGCACCTTCCGGCAGCCGACCACCGTGAGACCGCTGCCGTCCCGCACGATCCGGATCGGCCGCGGATCCGGGAACGACCTGGTCGTCGACGACCTGAGCGTCTCCCGCCGCCATGCCGAACTGCTGGCCCATACGGACGGCACGTACGAGATCGTCGACCTCGGCTCGCACAACGGGACCTTCCTCAACGGTCAGCCGGCCGACCGCGCACCTGTCTCCGCCGGAGACATCGTCGGCATCGGCCACTCCGCCTTCTGCCTGGTCGGGGACACGCTGCAGGAGTTCGTCGACACCGGTGAGGTGTCGCTCGACGTCCAGGACCTGGCGGTCACCGTCGACAGGGGACGCAAGACACTGCTCGACCACGTGGCTTTCCCGGTGGGCCAGAAGTGCCTGCTGGGCGTGGTGGGGCCCAGTGGTGCGGGCAAGTCCACACTCCTGAACGCCCTGACCGGACTGCGCCCGGCCGACGAGGGGACCGTCCTCTACGACGGCCGCGATCTCTACCACGACTACGCCGAACTGCGCCAGCGCATCGGCCTGGTACCGCAGGACGACATCCTGCACGCCCAGTTGACCGTGCGCAGAGCCCTCGGCTACGCGGCGGAGCTCCGCTTCCCGCAGGACACCGCCAAGGCCGAACGCCAGGAACGCGTCACCGAGGTGGTGCGCGAGCTCGGACTCGAACAGCGCGCGGGCCAGCCGATCCACAGTCTCTCCGGAGGCCAGCGCAAACGGGTGAGCGTGGCCCTGGAGCTGCTGACGAAGCCGTCGCTGCTCTTTCTCGACGAGCCGACGTCGGGTCTCGACCCCGGCATGGACCGCTCGGTCATGCACATGTTGCGCGGGCTCGCCGACGACGGCCGCACGGTCATCGTCGTCACGCACAGCGTCCTGAGCCTGGACGTGTGCGACCGGCTGCTGGTCCTCGCGCCGGGTGGGAAGATCGCCTACTACGGTCCGCCCGGGGACGCGCTGGCCTTCTTCGGATTCGCCGAGTGGCCGGAGGCGTTCGAGGCCTTCGAGAACGACCGCGACCGTCCCTGGGCCGAGGAGTTCGCCGCCTCCCCCTTCCACCGGCAGTACATCGCCAACGCCAGTTCGCAGCCCCGGCTGCCGCACGCCGCGGCCGCGGAGGTCGCTCCGCCGCCCAAGACCCGCAGCTGGGGTGCGCAACTGCGGACCCTCGTACGGCGGTACGCGGCCGCGCTCGGCGCCGACCGGACGTTCCTCGTCATCATGATCGCGCTGCCGTTCGTGATGGGCGCCATGACACGGGCCCTGGCCGGAGGCAAGCTGACCCAGGAGACGGCGATGAACGCGCTGCTCATCCTGTGTGTCGGCGGCGTCCTGACCGGCGCCGCCAACGCGGTCCGGGAACTGGTCAAGGAACGGGTGATCTACCAGCGGGAGAGAGCCGTCGGCCTGTCCAGATCCGCGTATCTGATGTCCAAGGTCGTGGTGCTGGGCACCATCACAGTGCTCCAGGCCGTCGTGCTGACGCTGGTCGGTCTCGTGGGCGTCGATCTCAACGCCCCTGGCGGGAAAGGGGTACTGCTGCCGCCACTGGTCGAAATCACCCTGACGGTGGCGCTGTTGTCCTTCACCGCGATGATGCTGGGCCTGCTGGTGTCCGCGCTGGTGCGCAAGGAGGAGGTCACCATGCCCCTCCTGGTGCTGCTCGCGATCGTCCAGGTCGTCTTCTGCGGCGCGCTGCTGAAGCTGCACGGGGTGCCCGGTATCGAGCAGCTGTCCTGGCTGATCCCCTCCCGCTGGGCGCTGGGCGCCATGGCGGGGACGATCGGCCTGGCGAGGATCGTGCCCGGGAAGCTGACCGCGGACCCCCTGTTCGAGCACTCCGCCGGGATCTGGCTCCTCGACATGGGAATGCTGGTGGTGCTCTCCGTCGTCTTCGGATTCGCGGTGGCCCGGCTCCTGCGCCGGCACGAGCCCGCCATCATGCGGAAGTAGGAGCGGCCCATGGAGACCGGCGACTTCCGCCCCACCCATGTCGTCCCCCAGGACGGGCTGCCCGCCTGGGAGGCGCCCGACGTGTCCCGGCCCACCGAGCCCCTGGACCCGCTGCTTCCCGTGCAACTGCTCGACCGGCGCGGCGACTGGGGTCAGGTCCTGTGCGCCAACGGCTGGTCCGCCTGGGTCGACGGCCGGCTGCTCGTGTCCGTACCGCACGACCCGCCGCAGGCCGGAGCGCCGATGGCCCGCACGGCGGACCCGCGGCCGCTGCTCGCCCGCGTCCAGGAGTCGCTGGACCGTTTCCGCCGGGCATCCGATGAACTCCTCGAAGGCCGCATCGACGGCGAGACCTTCCGCCGTCGCACCCAGGGGCTGCGGGCCGGAGTGGTCGTCGACGGCGAGGCCGTATGGCTGTTCGACGCGGAGCACGAGCGCTGGGTGTACACGGACGGGGCCCGGCTGACGACCTACGCGGCCGGGTCCGGACCCGGCCGGCCGAGCAGCGCCCCGGCGGGCGGAACCGGGCCGGAGGCGACCCGGCTCGTCGACCCCGGCACGCATCCGCGGACCCGGCCGGGTGACGGGTGATGGCCGCCGCCACCGGCCCTCCCGACGATTCCGCGCTGCCCACCGGGCGGCCCTCCGACCTGATCGGCAGGCAGATCGCCGACTACCTGGTGGAGGGCGAGATCGGACGCGGTGGGATGGCCGTCGTCTACCGGGCCAAGGATCTGCGCCTGGACCGCACGGTCGCCCTCAAACTGCTCGCCCCGGAACTCGCCCGCAACGACACCTTCCGCAAGCGCTTCACCCATGAGTCGCGGGTGGCCGCCGCGATCGACCACCCGCACATCGTCCCGGTCTTCGAGGCGGGTGAGACCGAGGGCATTCTCTATATCGCCATGCGCTACGTCGCCGGCCAGGATCTGCGCGCCCTCATCGACCGGCAGGGGCCGCTCCCCCTGGGCACCGCGCTCCGGATCGCCGCCCAGGTGGCGTCCGCGCTCGATGCCGCCCACGATCACGATCTGGTGCACCGGGACGTCAAGCCCGGCAACATCCTGGTCGCGGCGGGCACGGACAGCGACCATCCGGAGCACGTGTACCTCACGGACTTCGGCCTCACGAAGAAGTCGCTGTCACTGACGGGATTCACCTCCGTGGGCCAGTTCGTCGGAACGCTCGACTACGTGGCACCCGAACAGATCTCGGGCCGTCCGGTGGACGGTCGCTGCGACGTCTACAGCCTCGCGTGCGTCGTGCACGAGACGATGGCCGGCGCCCCGCCGTTCCAGCGCGACGACGACATGGCGCTGCTGTGGGCCCATCAGTTCGACCCGCCGCCGGCGCTGACGGGGCTGCGCCCCGATCTTCCGGCCGGCCTCGACACGGTGCTGTCGAAGGCCCTGTCCAAGAGCCCGGACGACCGCTACGACTCGTGCCTCCAGTTCGTGGCCGCGCTGCGTGCCGCGGCGCGGGGCGAGGTGGGCGGCGGCCATCCGCCGACGCAGGTGGACCGGAGGATCGGTGCCTGGCAGTCGGGGCCCGAACCGCCGCCCGCGCCGCCGCGGTGGGCGTTGCCGGTGTTCGGCGGTCAGGGCCTGTCCGACGGATCCGGGTAGGGCCGGTCCGGATCCACCTCACCGTGCCGGTGGACGCGGGAGGCCGGCAGCCCGCCGAGGAAGCCGGTGACGAGCCCCCACAGCACGGCGATTCCCAGCGCACCCCAGAGTCGCGGTCGAAGCAGCACCTCACCGCCCAGGCCACCACCGAGGTCACCGAGGCCGAGGAGGGACAGCCCGTAGTGAGCCGAGATCCGGACGAGCAGGCACACGGCGAGCACGGTGAGCGCCAGCGCCACGGCCATGTGCACGGCATGCTGCCAGAGATGCATCCGGGCAGGTGAACGCACGGCCATCAGGAACGCGGCCGCCAGGGTGAACAACGCGGCGACGACGACGCACCACCAGACGCGGCCGTCCTGCTCGGCGAGCGTGCCGACGTTCAGCGTGGAGAGGTCCGGTGTCCGCAGGACGGAGTCCAGTACCTGGGGCATCGGCAGTCCGAACGGCCCGTCCACCTTGCCTTCCCAGGACACCCCGAGGCCCAGGGTGAACACCAGCCAGACGAGGTTGGGCAGTCCGAGCAGGATCACCGCGAACGTCTCGCCGGGATGCCCGCGGGTCACCACGACGACGAGCGCGATGACCAGCCCCACCAGCACATAGGCGAGCAGCAGCGCCGCCATCGCGTACGCGGCCGGGCGCACCGATTCCTGGAATCGCACCAGCCGTGCGGGGAGCGGCGCGCCGCGCGAGACGAGCAGGGCCAGGACGAGGACGCCGGCCAGCCAGAGCAGGCCGAGGACCAGGGTCAGCGGGATCTCGGCACGGAACCCGACCTGCGGCGACGCGTCGAGCACGTCGCCGATGGCGCCGCCCGTCGGGTCGGCCGCCGGGACGTCGAAGGTCTGCCGGGCCAGGAGGGACAGCGCGACGAGCACCAGGAGCCACAGCACCGCGATCCGGCCCGCCCATCCGGCCAGTTCGCGAGTGGTGGTGACGGCCCGGTGCCGCAGCGGGCGAAGGAATCCGGCGGCGAGGACGAGCGCGCCGGCGAGGGTGACCGAGAGCGGCAGTGCCGAGATGTCCGCGTGCGTCCTGGCGAGTTCCCCCGCGTTCCCCGACAGGGCGACCGATCCGCCGGCCGCCATGACGACGACGGCCGCGACCACGCGGGGGAAGGAACCGCCGGGCAGTTCCGCGGCGCCCGCCGCCCACAGTCCGAGGGCGGCGGTGACGCCCATGACCAGCAGCCCGGCGAGAACGGTCAGCAGGGCGTCGCCCCAGCCGTGCGCGGCCCGCGTCCCCGTACGGTCCCGGCCGTCCGATCCCTGTGTGCTCACGGCCCCACGCTAGGCAGCCGCGAGGTGCTCCGCCCCTCGGGTGGGCCGACCGCGTCGGCTTGCGAGCCGCGCCGGTAGTGGGCACACAATGGCTGATACCAGAAGAATTCGGCACCGATCCTGGCGTGGGAAAGAAGAGCCGTGAGTGACCAGCCGCCGTCGTCCGGCCGCCCCACGGGGCCGCCGTCGGGACCGCTTTCGGGTCCTTCCCAGGAGGGCCCCGTCCCGCCGCCTCCCGAGCGCCCGTCCGGCCCGCCGGCGGGCCCGCCCTCCGGAGGCGGCCATGACGGACCTCCCGGCCCCGGCGGTCCGGGCGAGACCCCCGAGGGCCCGGGGCACGGCCCCCGCACCCCTTGGTGGCGGTCGGTCCCGAAGGTGGCGACGATCGCGGTCGCGCTGGTGGCGGCAGTGGTGCTGACCGTCGTCCTCACCCGGCCGGGCGGGTCGGACCGGGCGGGCGGGGAGGTGTTCCTCGAGGCGGCCGGATCGACCGGTCCCGATCCGTTCACCGGTTCGACCGCACGCAGCAGCGCCGGGAACGCGACGCCCACCGCCGTACCGAGTCCGGTGGCGAGCGCTTCCCGGACCCGGTCCAACGTCACCCAGGGCGTGGACGGTTCGGCGCCCGGCCTGTACGGCGGCACCCGCAAGGTCGCCTCCTGCGACGTGGAGAAGCAGATCACCGCCCTTGCGGACCAGCCGGCCAAGAACAAGGCCTTCGCCTCGGTCGAGGGCATCGACCCGTCCGGCGTCCCGGCGTATCTGCGCGCCCTCACTCCGGTCCAGTTGCGGCTCGACACCCGCGTGACCAACCACGGCTACGAGAACGGCTCGGCCACGAGCTACCAGGCGGTCCTCCAGGCCGGCACGGCGGTGCTGATCGACGACCGCGGCGTGCCCAGGGTCCGGTGCGCCTGTGGGAACCCCCTGTTGCCACCGGTCGCGCTGAAGGGAACCCCGCGGCAGAGGGGCGAGGCGTGGCCGGGCTACCGGGCCGGAGACGTCGTGGTGGTGGAGCCCGCCGCACAGCCGGTGGACGTGTTCGTCATGTTCGACCCCGGCACCGAGGGCTGGTTCGAACGGGACGCCGGCGACACGGGTGACGGCGACAAGAAGACCCACCCGCCCGCCGACTCGGACGCCTCACGGTGTCCGCCACGGTCCGGCGGCGGTTCGGCCGAGCCCTGCCCCTCGGATCCCTCCTCACGTGCCCCGTCGTCCGGGGAGCCGTCGTCACCCTCGACGGAGCCCGGTGAGTCGACGGAGCCGCCCCCGCCGCCTCCTTCGTCCGAGGAGCCGCCCCCGTCACCGCCGCCGTCCTCCGAGGAGCCCCCGCCCACATCGGAGTCGGCCCCGGAGCCCGTGACCCCGCAGACCGGGGAGTCCGAAGCCCCGCCGCCCGCCCCGCCGGCGTCCGGTGACGGGACGGCGGCCGGGACGGCGTAGGGCACGGTCCGGGGATCCGTCGGGGCGTCGATACGGCCGACGCCCCGACGGCGGCGTACCCCGCCGCGGAACTAGGGCGTCGACACCGTGGGCCGGGGCGCGGCCGCCATCCCGCTGCCGATGAAGAAGCTCGGGTGCGGCGGCTGGTTGTACGCGGTATTTTGCCAGGCCAGCGCCGTGCGGTACGTGGTGTCGTGGAGCAGTGTGGTGATCTTCGTGCCGGTCTCGTACGGCGTGGAGTAGATGCGCAGAGCGTTGTTGTTCGTCGTCGCCCAGACCACTTCCTCGCGCCAGTCGCCGAACAGGTCGCCCGAGATCGCGGGGGTGGCCTTGGTGCCGTTGTTCGAGTGGACCGACGCCCCGGTCAGCTGCCTGGTGTCGCCGGAGGTGCCGTACTTGTCGATGTGAGTGCCGTCGAGGAGCTCCCGGGTGGTGTCGCCGTCCCACCAGGACAGGAAGTTGGCGCTGGAGGGCTTGCGGCTCGCGACGACCGTGCCCTTGGGGCTGCGTACCCCGTCGGCCGCCGAGGACCAGGACTCGGCGCCGGCGCTGCCGGACCAGATGTCGTCGCTGACGCCGCGTCCGTTGTCGCCGGCGGCGGGCGTCGACCAGATGATCTGGCCGGTCCTGGCGTCCGCCATCCACGACGAGGGTTTCGAGCTGTCCTCGTCGACCTTGAACTCCTCGAGTCCTGACCGGGACGGGTCCAGGTCACCGACGTGCATGGCGTCGCCGTGACCGTTCTTCGTGGTCCACAGGGCGTTGCCGTTGTCGTCGACGGTCATGGCGCCGTAGACGATCTCGTCCTTGCCGTCCGCGTCCACGTCGGCGACGGACAGCTGGTGGTTGCCCTGGCCGTCGTATCCCTTGCCGGAGTTGGTCGAACTGTTGGTGTCGAAGGTCCAGCGCCTGGTGAACGCCCCGTTGCGCCAGTCCCAGGCGGCGATCACCGTACGCGTGTAGTAGCCGCGGGCCATGATCAGCGAGGGCCGGGAGCCGTCGAGGTAGGCGGTGCCGGCCAGGAAGCGGTCGACGCGGTTGCCGTAGCTGTCGCCCCACGAGGAGACGGTGCCACGCGCGGGAACGTAGTCGACGGTGCCCATGGCGGCGCCCGTCTGCCCGTTGAACATGGTCAGGTACTCGGGTCCGGACAGAATGTAGCCGGAGGAGTTGCGGTGGTCGGCCGACGCGCTGCCGATCACCGTGCCCTTGCCGTCGACGCTGCCGTCGGCGGTCTTCATCGCGACCTCGGCCTTGCCGTCGCCGTCGTAGTCGTACACCTGGAACTGGGTGTAGTGAGCGCCGGAGCGGATGTTGCGGCCCAGGTCGACGCGCCACAGCCGGGTGCCGTCGAGCTTGATCCCGTCGACGATCGTGTTGCCCGTGTAGCCGGACTGGGAGTTGTCCTTGGCGTTGGTGGGCTGCCACTTCAGTACGAAGTCGAGTGCGCCGTCGCCGTCGAGGTCGCCGACGGAGGCGTCGTTGGCCTCGTAGGTGTAGGCGACGCCGTCGGGGGTCGTACCGCCGGCGGGCGGGCTGATGGGCACGTCCTTGTAGCCGCTGCGGAACTGGATCGCGTGCACGGAGTCGCTCTGCTCGACGCCGCCGACGATCGCCCGCACCGTGTAGTCGGCCGAGTTGGGGGCCCCGGCGTGGAAGTAGTTCGTCGAGCCGGTGACCGGTGAGGCGTTGACCTTCGTGCCGGCGCGGTAGACGTTGAAGGACACGTCGTCGGCGTCGGTGGCCAGCCAGCGCCAGCTGATCAGGTTGCCGGCGTCGGTGTGGACGCTGACGACGCCGCGGTCCAGCGCCTCCGCCTGGCGCGCGGTCGCGGCATGCGAGGTCTGACCGGTGACGATCAGTCCGGCGGCGGCCAGCACGCCTGCGGTGACGGCGCCGACCAGGGTACGGGTGCGGCGGCCGCGGGGGGATCGGGGATGCTCAGGAGCCACGGTGCGTGCCTTCCGGAGTGGGGGTGTCGGGTACCACCCAGTCACCGCCGGGGCCGGAAAGGTTGCCGTCGGGGCGCACCGGATGTGCACGGAGTTCCGGGCGGGCCGGCTTCACCCGTCTGCCGCAGTGCGGTGGCGGGCCGCGCGGGGCATGCGCACGCTGTCGGCAGAGCTGCCGAATCGCAGGGGCGGCGGAGCCAGATGGGGGTGCGACGTGCCGGACGCCGGTGCAGTCCCGGGGAGGCCCTCGGCCGACGGGATGACGGACGCGCTCCTGGACACCCTGTTCAGCCAGTCCGCGGTGGGACTGCACGTGCTGGACACGGACTTGCGCGTGGAACGGGTCAACTCCCTGTCCGACGCGGTCGCGCCCGAGCGGATCGTGGGACTGCACTTCACCGAGGCGTACCGGCTCCATGACCCCGAGGAGTCGAACGAACTGCTGCGCGGCGTGCTGGAGAGCGGTGTGCCCGTCCTGAACCATGTGATCCGCGGGCAGCTCATGGGGGCGCCCGGGCCCGACCGCAGTCTGATGGTCACGGTCCACCGCCTCGACGACCCTTCCGGCCGGCCGCTCGGACTGCTGGCGGCCGTCGTCGACATCAACGAACGGGAGAAGTCGCGCGACCGGGTGGACGCCCTGGCCGCGGTCCGCAGGAATGTGGGGCACTCCCTCGACATGGAAGCGATCTGCGAAGGGTTCGTGAGAGCACTCGTGCCCCGGTTCGCGGACTTCACCGTGGTCGAGGTGGTGGACGACGTACTGCGCGGTTCGAGCGCACCGCTCAGCCCGGTGGGATCCGATGTCCCGCTGCGCCGCGCGGCCCAGCTGGGGACCGACGGGGACACGCCGGTGGGCGTGACGCGGCGGTTGCCCGCGGGGACCCCGTACGCGCTCGCCGCCAATGATCTGCGGCCCCGGCTCGTCCGGCTCGGCCCGGACACCCCGTGGCTGGACTCGGATCCGGTCGCCGGGCACATGGTCGAGGCGATCGGCGCCCACTCCCTGATCGTGGCACCGCTGAAACTGCACGGGGCCTTCCTCGGCCTCGTGAGCATGTACCGCTGCCCGGGCTCCGAACCGTTCGACGAGCGGGACCTCACGTTCGCCCTGACGGCAGCCGCCCATGCGGCGCTGAGCATCGAGACCTCGCGGCGCTACGCGCGCGACCATGTGATCGCCTCGACCGTCCAGCGCAGGCTGCTGCCCCAGTACAACGGCACCCGGATCGCCATCGAGACCGCGCATGTGCTGCTTCCGGGGCGCAACAGCGGCTGCTGGTTCGACACCATCGGGCTGTCCGGCGCCCGGACCGCGCTGATCATCGGGAACGTCGCCGGGCACGGGCTCCAGACCGCCATCACCATGGGGCAACTGCGGACCGCCCTGCACGCCCTGGCCGGTCTCGACCTGGACCCCGACGAGGTACTGGCCCGCCTCAACGACACGGCCGACCGCCTCGCCCGGGAGCGCCGGTCGCTCCCGCCCGGTGACTCGCTGCACCGCCAGCCGCTGACGGCGACCTGTCTGTACGCGGTCTACGACCCGTTCACCCGGACCTGCACCGTGGCGCGGGCGGGGCATCCGGGGCCGGCCGCCGTCGCCCCGGACGGCCGCCCGGTCGCCCTCGACGTGCCCGAGGGGCCGCCGCTGTTCTCGGACGACAGCGCCCCGTTCGCCACCGCGACGGTCGAACTCGCCGAGGGCAGTGTGCTGGCGTTCTTCACCGGTTCCCTGCTGTCCGACGACCAGTCCGTGACCAGGGTCCAGGACGCGCTCGCCTACCCGGACCGGCCTCTGCAGGAGCTGTGCGACGCCGTCGTCTACAACATCCCCGCCGAGACGCACCCGGACGGCGCCGCGCTCCTGCTCGCCAGAACGGGCGTGGTCCCGCCCGACCGGTTCGCCACCTGGGAGCTGGCCCACGACCGGACCACGCCCGCCATCGCCCGGACCCTGGTCCGCGACCGGCTCGAAGGGTGGAACCTCGGCGAGGAGACGATCGAGGCGACCGAGCTGATCGTGAGCGAGCTGATCACCAACGCGGTCCGCTACGGAACCCCGCCGCTGCATCTGCGGCTCCTGCTGGACCGCACCCTCACCTGCGAGGTCCACGACACCAGCCCGGTGGCCCCGCATCTGCGTCACGCCCGCACCGTCGACGAGGGCGGCCGCGGCCTGTTCATCGTCTCCCAGCTCGCCACGCACTGGGGCACCCGGTACAGCGTCGACGGCAAGGCCCTCTGGACCGAGCAGGAGGTCCCGCCCGACGAGGTTTCCTGACGGGGCGGCACACGCCGTGAACGGGGCCGCGGAAGGCTCCGGCTCACAGCATCGCCCGGGCAGACGGAACATGAGGGCATGGGCACGGGCATGGAGACGTTCCGCGGGAAGCCGCACCCTCTGCGTGCCGTCGCGTTCGTGCCGGCCGCCCTGTGCGCGCCGGTGACGGCCCTGACCGCGACCGTGCGCCGGTACGGGATGGAGACGCCGTTCGCGTTCCGCTCCCCCGCCGACACGACCTGCGTCCCGCACCGCGGCGACATCGGCAAGCGGCTGTTCCCGCTGAACCACTTCATCACGACCGCGGGCGGCAGCCGGCGGGACGCGGGGAAGGTCGACGCCCGTCAGCGGGTGCTGGACCGGGCCCACCGGTGCGAGCGGGAGCGAGGCGGCCCGGTGGGCTTCGTCGCCGTGGACTGCACGACGATCGGCGATGCGCGCGGGGCGGTGGCAGCGCTCGACGGGGAACGCGTGGAGGCTGCCGGCGCCTCGTGACGGACATGGGTGCGGCGCACCACGGAGGTCGGGCCGTGATGCGCCGCGGTCAGGACGCCGGCGGCCGCCCCGGGTTCAGTGGGCGGCCGCCGACGGGTCAGCGGTGGCCGCCGTGGCGGTGGCCCCAGGACTTGGAGTCGACCTTGTGGCCGTGCGCGTCGCGCAGGGTCGCCGTGTCGCTGTTGTCCCAGACGTAGCGGCGGAGGTCCTGGTAGACGTCGGTGCGGGAGTCGCGACCCACGCCGGTGTGCACACGCACCGAGGAACGGCCGGGCAGCCGCAGGTCGAATCGGTAGGTGCGGTGGCTCTCGTCACGGAGGGTCCAGCCGCGCAGGTTGACCGAGTGGCGGCTCGTGTTGGTGACGGTGACCCACTCGCCGTTCAGGCTGCGGTTCGAACCGTTGTCGCGACCGGGGCTGTTGTACTGGATCTTGCCCAGAACGACGGCCGAGCGCGGGGCGTGACCGCGGCCGTGGCCGTGGTCGTGGTCGTCCGCGACCGCGGGGAGGGCGGCGGCGGCCACCAGGGCGCCGGAAGCGAGAACAGCAGCGGTGATCCGTCGTGCGGAACGGGACATGAAGACCCCTCAAGTACAGGCCCGGGCCTTGCGGTCCGGGCGTTGTTCGGCCCCGGCGTGGTGCCGGGAAGCCATACTTTGACCGGGTTGCCCGGTGTCGGGTGACCATCCGGAGCGGTGTTACGAGATGCGGACATTTCCGTCACACGCGGTTGTACGCGACATCCACCGGAACCCCCGGGTACCTGTCAATCGCTGGCCGCTGCATCCACCCGCACGGCGCCGGGTTGACGGAGGCCGGCTCCGGAACAGGTCCCCGCGGCACCGGGGTCCGCGCCCGGCCGGTCCGGGCCCGCATCCGTAACAGCGCCGTCACGGCCGGACCTGAACGCCCGTTCCGTTACCCCGGGCAAGCAGCACGGACGTTCCCTCGAACACCGTCCGAAGACCCCGTCCCGGCTCGTCCGTCACTCCCCGGCAGTGCGGGCGGGGCTGCCCGTGGGCCCGGCCGGGCGCCTCCCGGACCAGCCGAGCAGGACCACGGAGCAGACCGCGGCAAAGGCGCACCAGGTGGAGATGAACTCGAGCCGCCACAGCGCGGCGCAGACCGCGGCCCCGCCCGCGACCAGTACGCCGAGCCACACCAGCACCCGGTCACCGGACAGGAGCAGCGATCCGACGGCGGCCAGGAGGTAGCCCGCCACGAGCAGTTCGGGCCGCGGCAGGTCGAGGACGTACCCGAGCGTGTGGCCACGGATCTGCGCGGTCACCGGCCGGGTCGCCAGGCTGTAGGCCAGTGCCGCCGAGGTCGCCGCCCCCGCCGCCACCGGCACCGCGAGTCCGCGCCGGGCCCGCGGCGGAGCCGCGCACAGCGCGCCCAGCGGCACCCACAGCGCCAGGACCGGCAGGGCGATGACCGCCCACGCGACGGTGGCCGGCCCCGTTCCGCCGTCCGCGCGCCAGACCACGGACTCGATGATCTGGTGGGCCCCCAGCAGCAGCGGCAACGCCGCGAGCGGAAGGTCCCGGACCCGGCGGGTGCGGAGCACGCAGGCGGCACCGATCGCCGCAATCGCGGTGCCCGCGACGAGGTCGACGGTCGCACTCCAGCACATGGCGTCACCCAGGGGTTTCTCGTCCGTGGCGACCGGTCTCCGCCGCGGCCGCTCCCCCGTCACGCTACGGCCCGCCCCGGCGGGTGCCGAATCATGACACTCCAACTTCTTGACCGGTCCATGCCGTTGACGTACCGTCACCGCTGTTCTCATACAAGAACTCGGTTCACCATACGGAACATCGCGAGTCGTGGTTCCGATGGTCGAGGGATTGCCTACCACCGCACCAAACCACTCATTGGTGCCTGCGGAGGACACCGCAGGCGGTGAAAGGAATACCCAGTGCGTACCAGAAATCAGCATGCCAGACGCAGGGGCGGCCGGGCAGCCGCCTCGTTCGTCGCGATAGCGTCGCTCGTGCTCGCGGGGCTCACGGCGCTGTTCGCCACCGGCTCCGCGACGGCGGCCCCCGCAGCCGGCTCGTACAGCCTGTCGAACGCCGCGAGCGGACTGTGTCTGGAGGTTCCCGGCGCGGGAACCTCCGACGGCGTCCAGCTCGCCCAGCGGTCCTGCAGTGGTGCCGCGAACCAGACGTGGCAGCTCAAGAGCTCCGGCAGCGGCTACACGCTGACCGCCGCGCACAGCGCCAAGTGCGCCGGTGTCCGCGGCGCCTCGACCAGCGCGGGCAAGGCCGTGGAGCAGCAGAGCTGTACCGGTGGGGCCGGCCAGGTGTGGACGCTGACCCAGGTCAGCGGCAGCACGTACCAGGTCGTCAACGCCAATGGCGGCAAGTGCCTGAACGTCAAGGACGGTTCGACCGCGGCCGGCGCCCTCGTCCAGCAGAACTCCTGCGACTCGGTGACCAGCAAGCGCTGGACGTTCACCGCGGCCGGATCGACACCGACCGACCCGCCCACGGATCCGCCGACCGACCCGCCGACGAACCCCGGCTCCCCGCCCGCCTGGCCGACGGCCACCAGCAGCCAGGCCGTGAGCTCGACGATGAAGGTCTCCGGTACCTACGACGGCGGCCTGAAGCGCTTCTACGGCAGCGGCGACCTGGGCAGTGACGGCCAGGACGAGGACCAGCCGGCCCTGATCGAGCTGGCGGACGGTGCCACGCTGCAAAACGTCATCCTCGGTTCCCCCGCCGCGGACGGTGTGCACTGCCTGGGCGCCTGCACGCTGAAGAACGTGTGGTGGGAGGACGTGGGCGAGGACGCCGCCACCTTCCTCGGCGGTTCCTCCTCACTGGTACGCACGATCGACGGCGGCGGCGCGAAGCTGGCGGACGACAAGGTGTTCCAGCACAACGGCGGAGGCACCCTGATCATCAAGAACTTCCAGGTCAGCGACTTCGGCAAGCTCTACCGCTCCTGTGGGAACTGCTCGACCCAGTACGGCCGCCACGTCCAGGTACAGAACGTCTGGATCACCGCGCCCGGCGACGGTCTCGTGGGGATCAACCCCAACTACGGTGACACGGCCCGTCTCTCCGGCGTGACGATCTACGACGACGGAGACCGTGACATCGACATCTGCACCAAGCACAAGGGTGTGACGAGCGGCGAGCCCAGTAAGACGGGCACCGGCCCGGACAGTACGAACTGCCTGTACGCCACCTCCGACATCACCTATGTCGACTGATCACCGGTGACATGCCGGGCCCGCCCGCCCCGGACACCGGGGCGGGCGGGTCCGCAGCCGTGACCTGCCGACGCGGAGGCCGGACGGGCCCTCAGGCCGTGGCGTCCGACCAGGCGTACGGCGGTGGCACGGGCCCGTCCCCGGGGCCGGCGCCGGCCTTGCCCAGTTCACGGTCGGCCACACTCATCAGCTGACCCGCGACATCGCGCATCGCACGGCTCGCCGCCAGTTCGTCACCGATGGTGGGCACGTCCGGGTCCTGAGGGCTGCATCGGGCGACCCCGTGGCCGGTGAGTCTCGCCGTACCGGTGTCCAGCACCGCCTCCGCCTTCGTCGTCCCGTCGTCCTCCGACAGATCGACACGGACCGTCCACTCCATCGTGCGGTTCATCGCGCACCTCCCGGCCCGCACCGGCAGGCGGGCGCCCGCCGCCGTACGGCTCCGCTTCCAGCATCCACCCAACCGGCCGCGCACGCCCGTCACGGCTCGGCCTGCGAGGACGCCCGGACCGAAATAGGATGCAGGAACCACGCCCGCAGCAGCCGGGCCCTTGCCCTCCGGGTCACCGGCGTCGACCTCATGGCCCGATCCGCCACCCCCATGTGGTGCGGACGGCCACCACCTGCCCTGCGGAGCGGCCCATGAACCGGCGTCGTCCTCCCCGCCCGGCCAGTTCCGACGAACTGCTCACCACCCTCCAGGACCTCACCTCGCGGGCCCGCCGGGAGGTGGAGCTGCATCAGGCGCGGGTGGAGCTGGCCGAGGCGTTGCAGCGCGGAATGCTCCCTGCCACGCTTCCCGCGCTGCCCGGCCTTCAGACCGCAGCCCGGTACACCCCCGCGCGCAACGGCCTGGACATCGGCGGCGACTGGTACGACGGTTTCCGGCTGCCGGACGGTTCACTGGCCTTCGCGATCGGGGACGTGCAGGGCCATGACGTCGAGGCGGCGGCCTTCATGGGCCAGATCCGGATCGCGATGCGCGCGCTCGCGGCCACGGCGGCCGATCCGGGCGAGGTGGTGGGCCGGACCAATGACCTCCTGCTGGCCGTCGACTCCGGCCTCCTGGCGACCTGCACCTTCGTCCGGCTCGATCCGCGGACCCGGGAACTCCAGAGTGCCCGCGCCGGTCATGTGGGCGCGGTGTGGGCCACGGCGGACGGCCGGTCGGGCGTCACGGAGGACGAGGGCGGTCTGCCGCTCGGGATCCAGAGCGGTGAGGAGTACCCGGTGACCACCCGGCGGCTCACCGCCGACGGGGCCTTCGTGCTCCTCACCGACGGGGTGATCGAAGGGCCGTCGTACCCGATCGACGAGGGACTGGACGCCGTCGTACGACTGGTCCGCTCACGGGTCCGCGACGATGCGGACGAGCTGGCCGACGCGGTCCTGGGGACGGCGGAGCGCACCGGGCACGAGGACGACGCCGCCGTACTCGTGCTGCGCCACGAGGCGTTTCCCGCCGCCTCCGGATGAGGCCGGGGAGAGCGGCGCGTGTCACGCAGCGGCCTCCTGTCACGGCCGGTGTCTCATGAGAACCGTGATCCACAGCGAGAAGAACCGGCGCAGGGCCATGACTTTACTGCGCATCCTGGCCGTCGCCGGTGCCTACTACGTGGCCGCGGACCTGGGCCTGCTCCGGCAGGTGACGGTCCACGGGGCGGTGGTCACGCCGCTGTGGCCGCCGACCGGAATCGCGCTGGGCGCCCTGCTGGTCATGGGGTTGCGCGTGTGGCCCGGGATCTCACTCGGCTCCCTGCTCGTCATCGCCACGCTCAACGGTTCGGTGTCGGCGTCCACCGCCCTCGTCGTGGCGGGCAACACGCTCGCGCCCGTCTGCGCCTTCCTGCTGCTCCGCAGTGCGGGCTTCCGTCCGGAACTGGCGCGGCTGCGCGACGGTGTCGTCCTGGTGTTCCTGGGTGCGATGACCGGCATGGCCATCAGCGCGAGCACGGGAACCGCTGTACTGCTGGCCGACGGGAAACTGCCCGCGAGCGGGTTCTGGCCGGTCTGGGCCGCGTGGTGGGCCGGTGACGTGATGGGCGTCCTCGTGATCACCCCACTGCTGCTCGTGCTGCGTCGTCTGCGGATGCCGCGGCTCACCGACCGGTGGGTGGAGGGAACCGCGCTGCTGGTCGTCGCGGTGCCGGGCACGCTGCTCGCCACCCGCAGCTCGCTGTCGATGCTCTACCTGGTGTTCCCGATCCTCATCTGGGCGGCGCTGCGCTTCCAGCTCGCGGGCAGCGCTCCGTGCGCCCTGCTGATCTCGGTCCTGGCGGTGGTCGCGGGGACGGACAGGGTGGGGCCGTTCGAGGACCACACCATGCTCGAGATCATGGTCAACCTCACGGTTCTGAACGGGGCCGTAGCGCTGACCGCGCTGCTGCTGGCCGCCCTCGTCGCCGAACAGCAGACCGTCCGGCACCGGATCGAGCGTGCCTGCGAGGAGCTGGCCGACCTGGTGGACCAGCTCGCCCCGGGCAGATCGGCGGCCGCCTGGCCGTCCCGGTCGAGGGACGAACGCCAGAGCCGCTGATCAACCCGGGGCGGGCCGGACTCACGGCCGGAAGTGCCGGTCCAGGAAGTCGTTGCGGAACATGCCCGCCGGGTCGTAGCGGGTCATCAGCCGCTCGAAGTCCTCGTACCGCCCGTACAGCGTGCGCAGCACGCCGGGATCGGTGCCGAAAACCTTGCCCCAGTGCGGGCGGGCACCGAACGGAGCCAGCGCCTCCTCGATCTCCGCGAGCACCGGCGCGACGGCCGCGCCGTCGGGGACCCAGGTGAAGTGGAAGGCCACCGAGTCCCGGCCGGACGCGGGACTCAGCCACAGGTCGTCGCCCGCCACGGTACGGATCTCGGAGATCTGGAGCAGCGGGGTGATCCGCTCGCGGAGCCGGCCCACGGCCTCGTACGCCGCAGCGGCGTCCTCCCGGGCCACGAAGTACTCGGACTGCAGCTCGTCGCCGTTGCTGGGGGTGAACTCCAGACGGAAGTGCGGCAGCCGTCGGTGCCACGGCCCGGGGACACCCTGCTGACGGGTGCAGTTCCCGGCCGGCACGCCGGGGATCGGGTGGCGCGGACCGTCGGCGAGCCGTGCACCGAGCCATTCGGCCGGCGCCTCCGGCGTCCCCTCGTCCCCCACCCGCTGCTTGAGCCACACCTGTCCCACGGGGCCCGGCCGCCAGTCGGTGAAGACGCTGACGCTGTACGCGGCCGACATCACCTCGTCGAACCGGCCGGTCAGCACGGACTCGGGAAGGTCCTCGTAGACCCACTGCCGTACGTCGAAGGCGTCCACCAGGTCCAGGGTCAGCCGGGTCACCACGCCCAGGGCGCCCATGGAAACCACCGCACCCGGAAAGTCCGCGTCGCCGCGCCGCAGGGTGACCGTCCCGCCGTCCGCCGTCACCATGTCGAGGGCCCGGACAGCGCCCGCGAGGGAGCGGTTCCCCACACCCGAACCGTGGGTTCCGGTCGCGCAGGCACCGGCCACCGAGATGTGCGGCAGGGAGCCCAGGTTGTGCAGTGCGAAGCCGCTCTCGTTCAGCTCACCGGCGAACTCCCCGAACCGGAGCCCAGCGCTGACCGTCACCGCTCCCGCGGCCCGGTCGATGTCGACCACCCGCGGCAGCCCGGCCACCGATACGAGGTCCCCGGCCGTGTCCGCGACCGTGTTGAACGAGTGCCGGGTGCCCAGCGCCCGCACCTCGGTGGAGGCGGCGACCGTTTCCCGCAGTTCGGCCTCGGTACGGGGGACGCACACCCGCCTCGCGCCGAACGTGATGTTGCCGGCCCAGTTCGTCTCCGCGGGAGTCACCGTACGTTCCTCTTTCGCTCGTGCCGGGCGCTGTCCCCCGGCACCGCATTCTCCCAGACGGCAGCGGGTGTCACGGAGGCGAGCGGGGTGTCCCACTCAACGCTGCTGCCGCGGAGGGCAGTTGGCAGGCGGTCGTACATATCCGCACACCATCCGATTCCGGTGTGTCCCAAATACCAACAGCCGCCCACAGAACCTGAGATCCAGTACGGAACGGGACGAGTTCCGGTGCGAACGGCCTGTCTGAACTTCACTGGAACTCCAGCGAAATGGCACGTGTGTGGATATCGTGCACCGAGCGAGGGCGCATCCGTCAGTCCACAGGATCGGCGGATGCGCCCCGTTTGTGGCAATGCGACTGTGACTGGGGGGTTCATGGGGCATGTCGAGCTACCCGAATCCGAAATATCAGGGCCCGTGGGACTGGCGGGGACGCCTCGTCCACGGACTCCTTCGCACCGGCCCCGCCGCCAGGACTTCGACCGCCTGCGGCAGGGCCCGACCGTACAGCGCGACCGTTTCGACCGGCCCGGGCCGAAGAACAGACCCGGCCGGTATCTGCCACTCGTCATCGGCTTCGACCTCTTCGGCCTGGGGATTCCCGCCTGGCTCGTCCTGCGCACCGACGGACAGCCCAGGGCCCTGGCCGGCGCGGCGGCCGCCGCGGTGGTGTGGTCCGGCGTACGGGCTGTGCGCGGCCGGTACACGGCACGCGGCACGGGCCGCACACCGGGCGTGCTGACCGCCACCGGCGACTGGCTGCTGCTCATCGGGCTGATGGCGGTGCTCTGGACCGCCGTCGACGGCACCATCGACCCGGCGACGGCCGTCGTGGCCCTGGTCCCGGGCCTGCTGGCGACGGCAGCGGCATCCGGGGCGCGGCGACTGCCGTGGTCCGGGCGGCGCAGGACGGCCCGCCGCGTCCTGGTGGTGGGCGAGGCCGCGGGGGTGGACCGGGCGGTGCGACTGCTCGCCGCCCGGGCGGACCACGGCTACCTCGTGGTGGCCGCCGTGCCCGTCGGGACGACGGCGCTGACCTGCGAGGCCCCGGTGCCGGGGCGGCTCGCGCCGCAGCCGGCCGACGACGACGCGTCGACGGTGCTGGGTGCGGCCTTCGCCCACGAAGCGGACCTGGCGCTGGTGGTGCCCGGACCGCAGCTCGCCGAGGAACGGTTACGGCGTCTGTCGTGGGGCCTGCACGACGGCGGGCTCGACCTGTCGGTGCTCTCGCATCTCTCGGAGATCGCCGAGAGCCGCGTCCGGCCCTCGTCGGCCGCCGGGCTGACCCTGCTCCACATAGTGCCGCCACTGCGGCGCGGCCCGCAGCAGGTGCTCAAGGCCGCGGTGGACCGCACCGGCGCCGCGCTCGGCCTGATCGCACTGGCCCCGCTGCTGGTGGCGGTCGCGGCCTCGGTCCGGTTCACCTCGGCCGGGCCGGTCTTCCACCGGCAGATCCGGCAGGGGCAGCACAACCAGCCGTTCACCATGTGGAAGTTCCGCACGATGGTGGCGGACGCCGAGCAGCACAAGGCGCGACTGGTGACGGCGAACGAGAACGACGGCCCGATGTTCAAGATGCGCCGGGATCCCCGGGTGACCCGCATCGGCCGGCTGCTGCGCCGCTCGTCCCTCGACGAGTTGCCCCAGCTCTTCAACGTGCTGCGGGGTGACATGTCCCTGGTCGGTCCACGACCGCCGTTGCCGGACGAGGTGTCGCGCTACGACGAGCGCGAGCTGCGACGGCTCGCCGTCAGGCCGGGGCTGACCGGTCTCTGGCAGGTCAGCGGGCGCTCCGACCTGTCCTGGCAGGAAACCGTGTCACTCGACCTGTGGTACGTCGACAACTGGTCGGTGGCCACGGACGTGGGACTCATGGCCCGTACGCTGCGCGCCGTCACCGACGGCCGCGGGGCGTACTGAGGACGGGCGGTACGCATGAGACGAAGGAGAGCGGGCCGGGTGGAGGGTCGCACTGCCGCGGCCGTCCACCCGGCCCGGGCGTCCGGTGCCGGAGGCCGGTCAGACCTGTGCGCCCTGCTGGTCCAGCCACCAGGCGTAGGTCCGGGCGATTCCGTCACGCAGCGGGACGTGCGGCTTGAAGCCGAGGGAGGACAGCCTGGACACGTCCAGGAGTTTGCGCGGCGTTCCGTCCGGCTTGGCGGTGTCCCACTCGACCCGGCCTTGATACGACGTCACATCGGCCACGGTGGAGGCGAGTTCGCGGATTGTCAGGTCCTCGCCGGATCCCACGTTGACGGGTGCGTCACCGTCGTACCGCTCCAGCAGCAGTACACAGGCGGCGGCCAGGTCGTCGACGTGCAGGAACTCCCGGCGGGGGCTGCCCGAGCCCCAGAGCGTGACGGCCGGGGCGTCGCCCTGCCGTGCCTCGTGGAAGCGGCGGATCAGAGCGGGCAGCACGTGCGAGGTCTCCAGGTCGAAGTTGTCACCGGGTCCGTAGAGATTGGTGGGCATGGCGCTGATGTAGGCGGCACCGTACTGACGGCGATAGGACTGGATCTGCACGATTCCGGCGATCTTCGCGAGGGCGTAGGCCTCGTTGGTCGGCTCCAGCGGGCCGGTGAGCAGCGCGGACTCGGGTATGGGCTGCGGGGCCAGCTTGGGATAGATGCAGGACGAGCCGAGGAAGAGGAGCCGCTCGGTCCCGGCGGCGTGCGCGCCCGCGATCACGCTCAGCTGGATGCGCAGGTTGTCCTCGATGAACTGCACGGGATACGTGCTGTTGGCCATGATTCCGCCGACCTTGGCGGCGGCCAGCACCACGGCGTCGGGGCGGGCGTCGCGAAGGAAGGCTCCGGTGCGCTCGGCGTCGCGCAGGTCGAGGAACTCGCGCCCGCGGGTGATCACTTCATGACCGTCGGCGGTCAGGCGCCGGACCAGCGCCGAGCCCACGAGACCGCGGTGGCCGGCGACGAACACACGGGCGCCGGGTCGTAGCAGGGACGGGACGGATTCCTGGGGAGGGCCGGGGAGATCAGTCGTCATGGCTCGGATTGTGCCAGCAGTTGTATGACGCGGTGACGTTTTGCCGCAGATCGCTCAAACTCTGAAATTTCGGTGTTGCCCGTCCGCCTCTCAGGCGGCCGCAGAAGGGGGAGACATGGCGAAGACCGCGCTCATCACCGGGGTGACCGGACAGGACGGTTCGTACCTGTCCGAGCTGCTGCTCCAGAAGGGATACACGGTCCACGGGCTCATCCGCCGCTCGTCGAGTTTCAACACCGAGCGGATCGACCACATCTACCAGGGGCCGGAGGAGGAGAACCGCTCGTTCGTGCTGCACCACGCCGATCTCGCCGACGGGGTCGCCCTGGTGAACCTGCTGCGCGACATCCGCCCCGACGAGGTCTACAACCTCGGCGCGCAGTCGCACGTCCGGGTCTCCTTCGACGCCCCGTTGTACACGGGTGACGTCACCGGTCTCGGAACGATCCGGCTGCTGGAGGCCGTGCGGGCCAGCGGCATCGACACCCGGGTCTACCAGGCGTCGTCCTCGGAGATGTTCGGCGCCAATCCGCCGCCGCAGAACGAGCAGACCCCCTTCCATCCGCGCAGCCCGTACAGCGTGGCCAAGGTGTACTCGTACTGGGCGACCGTCAACTACCGCGAGGCGTACGGGATGTTCGCGGTCAACGGCATCCTGTTCAACCACGAGTCGCCGCGTCGCGGGGAGACCTTCGTGACCCGGAAGATCACTCGTGGCGTGGCCCGGATCAAGGCGGGACTGCAGACGCATCTGCATCTGGGCAATCTGGACGCCGTACGTGACTGGGGGTACGCCCCCGAGTACGTCGACGCGATGTGGCGGATGCTGCAGTGCGAGACCCCGGACGACTACGTGGTGGCGACCGGCGAGGGTGTCAGCGTCCGGCAGTTCCTGGAGTACGCCTTCGAGCACGCCGGTCTCGACTGGCGCGAGCACGTCCGCTACGACGCGAAGTACGAGCGCCCCAGTGAGGTCGACGCGCTGATCGGGGACGCGTCCAAGGCCGCGGAGCTGCTGGGCTGGAAACCTGCCGTGAAGGCGCAGGAGCTGGCCCGGATCATGGTCGACGCCGATGTCCGGCAGCTGGCCGATCAGCTCACCGGAGCAGCCGTGCGGGTGGACCGATGAGATATCCCGGACGTCTCAGACGCAGCCGCAGCGGTGTGTTCGCCGCTGTCCTCGCCCTCACGGGCGGGGTCCTGACCGCTTCCGCGGTGACCGCTCCCCCGGCTGCCGCGCTCACCGATCCGGTCGGCTTCACCGCCGACCACCTCGCCACGTACCAGACGAACGGCATCGTCTGGTCGCTCGCCGAGGCGAACGGGGTCGTCTACGCGGGCGGCACCTTCACCAACGTCCGCCCGGCCGGCTCCCCCGCAGGCAGCAACACCACGTCCGCCGTCAACTTCGCCGCGTTCAACGCGGCCACCGGGGCGCCCACCGGCTGCCCGCTGTCCTTCACCCGCTCCAGCGGCACCGCGACGGTACGGGCGCTCGCGGTCTCCCCCGACAAGTCGACGCTGTACGTGGGTGGCTACTTCAACGCGGTCAACGGGACGGCCGCCAACGGTCTGGTCGCCGTCAACACCGCCACCTGCACGCTGCGTCCCGGCTTCACTCCGGACTTCGGGGCGACCGTGCGGGCGCTCGACGTGGCCGCGAACGGCACGGTCTACGCGGGCGGCGACTTCCAGAGCGTCAACGGGCAGACCCGCCGCTTCTTCGGCGCGGTCACGGCCGCCGGTGCGCTGACGGCCTGGAACCCGGACGCGGATGATCCCGGACGGACGCTGAAGGTCACTCCGGACGGGCAGAGCGTGCTCATCGGCGGGGACTTCTTCACGGTGGGCGGGTCGAACTCGCACGCGCTCGCGGTGACCGCCGCCGGCACCGGGGCGCTGACCCGCGCCTACCCCGGCAACTTCATCCCGTCGTCCGCCGTGATCAAGGACATCGTCACGGACTCCTTGTCCGGCGGCTGGTACGTGGGTGGCGAAGGGGCCGGAGGCGCCTCGTTCGACGGCCGGCTCGCGATGGACCTCACCACGTTCGACCAGCGCTGGCGTGACACCTGCCAGGGCGCCACGCAGGCACTGCGGGTCTACCGGGGGGTGCTGTACGCGGGCAGCCACGTCCACGACTGCTCCACCATGGGCGGCTTCCCCAACCAGGTCCGCAAGCACCTGACCGCACAGGCCGTCGACGATCCGGCGATGCTCGGCTGGCTGCCGGACACCAACGACGGCATCGGTGAACCGGTGGGCCCGCGCGCGCTGACCGTCTCGTCCCGCGGCGGTCACGACTTCCTGTGGGTCGGCGGCGAGTTCACCACGGTCAACGGGGTAGCCCAGCAGGCCCTGACCCGCTTCGCGGACTCGCCGGACACGGGGGCGCCGTCCGCACCCGTGGTCAGCCTCTCCGCGCCGCGGGCCGGTGAGGTCCGGGTGACCTGGCGTTCGAGCCTGGACCTGGACGACAGCCGGCTCACCTACCGGGTGTACCGCGACGGCGGCTCGACGCCGGTCCACACGACGACGGGTTCCTCGCTCTTCTTCAGCCGGCCGCAGCTGACCTTCACCGACACGAACGTGGTGGCGGGCCGCAGCTACTCCTACCGGATCACCGCGAGCGACGGCACCAACACCAGCACGCTCTCCGCCAACGCCTCGGTCACCGCGACCGGTTCGGCGAGTCCGTACGCGGAGCGCGTGCTCGCCGACGGGACGGACCTGTACTGGCGCTACGACGAGGCGGGCGGCGCCTTCGCCTCGGACGCCTCGGACAACGGCGACGGCGGGGTGTACATGAACACCCCTTCGTACCGTTCGACTCCGTCCGCCGTGACCGGCTCCTCGGCGCTCACCCTCAACGGCACCGACGAGTACGTCTACAGCGACCGGCTGCATCACTACACCTCACCCACCCCGTACTCCATCGAGACGTGGTTCCGTACGAGCACGACCCGCGGCGGGCGCCTCGTCGGGTACGGCAGCAACATCGGCACCGCTCAGGGGCACACCAGCGGGATCTCCGACAAGATCCTGTACCTCACCGACAACGGGCGTCTCGCCTTCGGGGTGCAGGTCGGCAGCTCCGGCAGCCGCCCGACGATCACCTCCGCCGCGTCCTACAACGACAACACCTGGCACCACGCGGTCGCCACCCAGGGCCCGTCCGGCATGCGGCTCTACGTGGACGGGGCGCAGGCCGGCAGCAACGCCACCACCGGCAACCGCTCGTACAACGGGTACTGGCGGGTCGGCGGTGACGCCATGGCCACCGCCTGGCCCAACCGTCCGACCAGCACCTACTTCGCGGGGCAGGTCGACGAGACGGCCATCTACCCCTCCGCGCTGACCGCCGCCCAGGTGGCCGCGCACCACGAGCTGGCGGACACCCCGTCCGGTCCCGGGGACACCACGCTCACGCTGACGCCGACGGAGGACGCGTACGTCAACGGGGTCGCCGCGAACACCACGTACAACGACACCCAGCTCGCCTCCCGGGGCACCACGCCGTACCTCGGCTACCTCCGCTTCGCCCTGCCCGCCGCCCCGGCCGGGCAGCAGCTCAGGAGCGCCCGGCTCACCTTCCGTACCTCGTCCGACGCCACGGCGGGCTCGGCCGAACCCCACACACTCGTGCCGGTCACCGGCGCGTGGACCGAGTCGGCGGTCACCTACAACACCCGCCCGTCACTTGCCACGACGGTGCTGGGGACGATCTCCGGCGCAACCGCCGTCTCCACCGACTACTCGGTGGAGCTGAACGCGCCGGTACTGGGCGGGGCCCTGGGCTCCGCCTACTCATTCGCTCTGACCAGCAGCGGGACGGACAGTCTCCGTATCTGGTCCGGCGAAGTCGCAACCGCGGCCTACCGGCCGCAGCTCGTTCTCACCTTCGGAGCTGAATGATGAACGAAAGTACGGGGCGCGGACGCGGCGCCCACGGCCGCGCGCGTGCCGCGGCCGCCGCGCTCTGCCTGCTCGCCGGGGCCCTGAGCGCCGCCGCCGGGGGTTCCCCGGCGGCGGCCCTCGCCCCACCGGTCTCGATCACGGCGGACGACCTGACCACGTGGCAGACCAACGGCATCGTGTGGTCGATGGCCGCCTCCGCCGACGGGGTGGTCTACGCGGGCGGCACCTTCTCCACCGTGAGGCCGCCGGACGCGGCTGCCGGTACCTCCGAGCAGCCGGCGGTGAACTTCGCCGCGTTCGACGCCGCGAGCGGGGCGCCGACGGGCTGCAGCCTGTCGTTCACCCTCTCGTCCGGGACGGCGACCGTACGGTCCCTCGTCCTGTCGCCGGACGGTGACACCCTTTACGCGGGCGGTCAGTTCGGCGCGGTCAACGGGGTCGGGGTCAGCAACATCGCGGCCATCGACACGGCCACGTGCACCCCGCGCGAGAACTTCAAGGTCGCCGTGTCCGCGACCGTGCGGGCGCTCGCCGTCACGGATGACACCGTCTATCTCGGCGGCGACTTCAACAGTGTCGCGGGGCAGACGCGCAACAAGTTCGCGGCCGTGACCACCGGCGCCCAGCTCAAGCCGTTCACCGCGAACACGGACGAGGTGGGCCGGGCCGTGGAGGTCACCCCCGACGGCTCGCACGTGGTGATCGGCGGGGACTTCTTCACCGTCAACGGGACGAACTCGCATGCGCTGGCCGTGGTGGACGCGACGACGGGCGCCCTGGACAAGAGCTATCCGGGATTCATTCCGAACACCTCGACGGTGCAGGACCTGACGTCGGACGCCACCCAGTTCTACACCGCCAACGAAGGCACCGGGGGCGGTGTCTTCGACGGCCGGATCGCCCTCGACCTGGCCACGTTCTCCCAGGTCTGGCGCGACACGTGCCTGGGCGCCACGCAGGCGCTGCTGGTGCACAACGGGGTGCTGTACAGCGGCAGTCACGCGCACGACTGCGCGTCCATGGGCGAGTTCCCCGACCAGCCGCGCAAGCACCTGCTGGCGCAGGCGGTCGACGACCCGAAGCTGCTGCCGTGGTTCCCGGACACCAATGACGGGATCGGGGAGCCCGTCGGTCCGCGGGTGATGGCGCAGACGGACAAGGGTGGCCGTCACTATCTGTGGGTGGGCGGCGAGTTCACCACGGTCAACGGCTCGGCGCAGCAGGGCCTGACCCGGTTCGCCGACGGCCCCGACACGGGGGCGCCGTGGGTGCCCAACGCCAGTGTCTCCACGGTCCGCCCGGGCGAGGTGGACGTGAACTGGCAGACCAGTTTCGACACCGACGACGGGGAGCTGACGTACCGGATCTACAAGGACGGCGCGAGCACCCCTGTGCACACCATCACGGGCTTCTCCGTGTTCTGGGACCGTCCTCAACTCACGTGGACGGACCGGGACGTGGCACCGGGTGAGACGCACACCTACCGGATCAGCGCGAGCGACGGCACCAACACCAGCGCCAAGTCGCCCGCGGTGACGGCGGTGGTGGCGTCCGAGGCGGAGGCATATCCCGCCCGGGTGATCGCCGACGGGGCTTCGCTGTACTGGCGTTACGACGAGGGGACTTCGACGTTCGCCGCCGACGCCTCGGGCAATCTGAACAACGGCTTCCTGCGCAACGCGCCGTCCTATCGCCAGACTCCGGCGGCGGTCTCCGGTCCGTCGACCGCCATCGGCTTCAACGGCACGGACGAGTACGCCTACGGCAACAGGCCGAGCAGCTCGCCCTCCACCTTCTCGGTGGAGACATGGGTCAAGACCACGACCACCCGGGGAGGAAACATCCTCGGCTTCGGCAATCTGACCATGGAGGACAGCGGCCAGCACGACAAACACGTCTACATGCGCAATGACGGACGTCTGGTGTTCGGGGTCTACAGCGGCGGCTACCGGGCGGTGGCCACGTCCGCCGCGTACAACGACGGGGCCTGGCACCATGTGGTGGCCACCCAGGGCTCCGGGGGCGTGGCGCTGTACGTCGACGGACAGCTCCGCGCCACCAACCCGCTGTACACCGGCAACAGGAACTACCGGGGCTACTGGCGGGTCGGCGGGGACAATCTGTCCGGCTGGCCGAGCCGTCCGACGAGCAACTTCTTCGCCGGGCAGGTCGACGAGACGGCGGTCTACCCGACCGTGCTGAGCAGCTCGAAGGTCACTGCCCACTACGCACTGAGGACGGGTGGATGAGGTATCCGTTCCTGGCCGGCGCCGTCGTCGTCATGACGGCGGCGCTGGCCGCCTGCGGCTCGTCCTCCGACGACGGGGGTGGGCAGAAGCCGGCCGCAGCCGGCCCCGCGGCCTCGTCGGGGGCGGCATCATCGGGGCCCGAGGCCGGATCCGGGAGTCCTTCCGCCACGGATCCGAAGGCCTCCCCGACCAGCGAGCCACCGAAGGTCCCCGCCGCCGAACTCACGCCGGCCACCGGCACGTTCACGAAGAAGCAGAAGGAGTACCTCGTAGACCGCGTCCCCAGGGGCATGGATCCCGCGGCCGTGCTCCAGACCGGGCAGGAGACCTGCGACCGGCTGACGTATCTCGTCAAGGTGGACCGGGAAACGGCCGTCGGCGCCATCATCAGCGGTGAGATCACCGACGCGGAACCCGCCGTCGAGCACCTGTGCGTACAGCACGAGGAGCTGGTGGAGCGGGCCTCCGGGGGGTACGCCGACGGCACGCACGAGGGCAAGGCGCTCCGTGCGGGGCGCTACCGCGACGTCTCCCCCACCAAGGCCTGCAGTTGGCAGGTAACGGGGGCGAACGGCAAGAACCTCGTGTCGGGGTCCTCCGGTGACGGCAGGCGGACCGTGGTCACGATCCCGGAGGCGGCCCGCGCCTTCACCTCCACAGGCTGCTACGCCTGGCTGCCCGAAGGAGACAACGGATGAGCAGACTGCCGATAGCCGTGGCGATCCCCACGAAGAACGAGGGGCTCAACATCGCCGAGGCGGTGAAGTCGGTGCTCGGCCACTTCGAGGCGGTCGTCGTCGTCGACTCGCACAGCACCGACGACACGGCGAAGATCGCCGCGGAGTGCGGGGCCGAGGTCGTGATGTACACCTGGGACGGCGGGCACCCCAGGAAGAAGCAGTGGTGCCTGGACCATGTCCGCACGGACCTGGACTGGATCCTGCTGCTCGACGGCGACGAACGGCTGAGCCCGGGTCTGCTGGCCGAGCTGCGTCAGATCTTCGCCGATCCGGACGCGCCCCGGCCGGCCGCGTACGACATCCCGCTGGGGTACTGGTTCTCGGGCAAGAGGCTGCGGCACGGGTACACCATCCGCAAGCGTTCGCTGACCGATCGCACCCGCAGCCACTACCCGGAGGTGGGCGATCTCGACGCGCCGGGCATCGGCGAGGTGGAGGGGCACTACCAGCCGGTCGCGGACAGCGCGGGATCCCTGCGCAACCCGATCGAGCACCAGGACCTCGATCCGGTGACCGCCTGGTTCGAGCGGCACAACAGGTACTCGGACTGGGAGGCGTGGCTGGAGCACCATCCCGACGTCAAGGAACAGGTGCGCCGCGTCAAGTCCCGGCAGGGGCAGCTGTTCCACAAGGCCCCGTTCAAACCGCTGGTGTCCTTCGCGTACATGTACGTGTACCGGCGGGGTTTCCTGGACGGGCGGGCGGGGCTCGACTTCGCCCTGGCGATGAGCTTCTACCGGTGGCAGATCGCTCTCAAGTCGCGGGAGAGTCCGTCTCCTTGACTCATCGGCGCTTCCGGCGGGCCACCACGTCCTCGTAGGTCCGCCGGAGCGTCCGGGTCACGACGTCGATGGTGAAGTGTTCGTTCACCAGCTCCCAGGCGGCCTTCCCCGCTTCGGCGTTGGCCTCGGGCTCCAGCAGTTCCAGGACGGCCTGCGCGACCTTCTGCGCGTTGGCCCCGTCCTCACCCACCCGGCTGTCGATGACCCGGCCGGCTCCGGCCCGGGCCACGTCCGGGCCGAGGCCGCAGGTGCGCGTGACGACCACGGGGGTGCCGACGGACATCGCTTCGAGGACCGAGACGCCCAGCGGTTCCTCGATCGAGGGCAGGACGTACACATCGGCCTGCCGTCCGGCGGCCAGTACCTCTTCGTGGCCCAGGGGTCCGACATGGTCGAGCGAGTCCAGCACGCCCAGGCTGCCGGCCAGACGCAGGGTGCCGGGGAGTGCGCCGGTGTCGGGTCCTGCCAGGACGAACCGCGCGTCCGGGTGCTTCGCCAGGACCGCGGGCATCGCGGCCACGAAGTCCTCCGGGCGCTTGCGCTCCTGGATCCGGGCGAGGAAGAGCACGGTCGGCGGGCGGGCCGGATCGCGGGCGGGCTTGAACTCCTGCGGGCGCACGCCGTTGACCAGGCGCACGGTCCTGGTGAGCGGGACGGGGGCGGCCACCGCGTTCACATCGGCCCGTTCGACTTCGGTCAGATGGAGCACCGCGTCCGCGCCACGCAGGACCTTCCGTACGCCCAGCAGGTCCGTCAACTGCGCCACCCGCTTCTCGGTGGGGTCCACCATGCCGTGCGTCTGCACGACGAGCGGGGTCCGGGTGGCCAGCGCGAGGAGCGCGGCGGGCAGCGTCACCAGGTCGCGCATCAGATGGACGTGCACGAGGTCGGCGCCCCGCATCATGCGGTGCGCGGTCCGCAGAAGGGCTCCCGACGCGATGCCGCTGACCTCGAACATCGGCAGCACGTGGCGGGCCTGGAAGAGGTGGACGGGCACACCCTCCACCTCGCCGGGCAGGGGGCCGTCGAAGCCGTCGCCCAGGGCCATGATCCGGGCGTCGTCGCCCCCTGCCCGCTGGACCTTCGACAGGTTCAGGGCCACTCGGGTCGGACCGCCGAACGCGTGGTCCGGGGTGTGCAGTGTGACGATGTGCAGGATCTTCACCAGGGTTCCCCTCGACCTCGGCCGGCTGTTCACAGACTAGTCATCACATCACCTCAAGTGGGTTGATTCGCTAAGGTGTTCACAGGCGCGCAGGCTCACGGAACGGGGAGACGATGACGTCCGTGCACCAGGCACCGCCGTCCGCCCCCGTCCGGGGGGACGGCCCGCGCCATCCGGTCGAGCCGCCCGCCAGGCCGATGTCCTGGGCGATGCTCTCCCGGGCGATGGCCGTGCCACTCATCCTGGGGCTGGTCTGCTTCCTGCCGGCCCTGATCGCCGCCCAGCCCGGCACCGGATCCCGGGACACGGCGTACTGGCTGCAGCTCGTGCTGACGTGTTACGCCGGGGCCCGGCTCTCGACCATGATCCTGTCCACCCGGCGGCGGCTGCTGCAGGGCGTCTTCTGGATGTTCGTGTACATCGCGATGGGGGTGGCGCCGTTCGCCCAGGCGGTCATCGGTCAGACGCCGACGCCGGTGGTCGGGCCGCGCTCCGATCTGGTCACGGCGATCGCCCTGATCCTGGTGGGGTGCGCCGCCTTCGACCTGGGGGCGCTGCTGGCATCCCGGCGTCCGCTGCGGCGGCGCACCACGGCTCGCGGGGGCGGCGGCCCGGCCACGGCGCATCCGGTCAGGCTGCGGCTGCTGGTGCTGCTCGCCTTCGCGGCGAGCGGCTACTACGTGCTGAAGCTCGGCGGGCCCGGCGTGTTCTTCTCCAGCAGGCAGGAGATCAGCGCCTCGGTGGCGGAGAGCGGCGTCGCGTCCGGGGAGTCCAATGTGGGCTCGGCGTTCCTGAAGGGCTTCGGCACGGTTCCGGCCCTGCTGGCGCTGCTCTTCTACACCCGCCGGCTGGTGACCTCGCGCCGGGCCCGGCGTTCGCCGTCCACCGTCCTCGTGTGGATCGCGCTGGCCGGGGTGAACCTGGTCGTGAACAACCCGATATCCAACGCCCGTTACTGGTTCCTGACCGTGCTGGTCTCGCTGCTGTTCACGGCGTTCCCGAGCAGCGCGGCGATGTACCGCTCGGTGCTGGCCATGGGGGTCGTCGGCGCCCTGGTGCTGTTCCCGTACGCGGACAGGTTCCGCTACGACGACTCCGGGTACCGCCCGGTCCAGTCGTCGTCGGTGTTCGAACCGCTGGCCACCAAGGACTACGACCAGACGGTGATGTTCGCCAACACCATCTCGTGGGTCGACACCCGTGGCCACACGTACGGCCGCCAACTGGCGGGCTCCGCCTTCTTCTTCGTGCCCCGTGCGGTGTGGAGCGGGAAACCGGAGGACACCGGGGTGCGCGTCGGGCAGTGGATGGGGATGAACATGACGAATCTCTCCGCGCCGATGTGGACCGAGCTGTGGGTGGACTTCGGGGCACCGGGCCTGATCGGCGGGTTCGCCCTGATCGGTTACGCGACGGCGCGCACCGACCGCCGCTATGCGCGGGCGGTGTCGCGGGACGGTCCGGGGCCCGGCAGTGTCCTGGCCATCACGGCGCCACTGATCGCGGGATACACCTTCATCCTGCTGCGCGGTCCCCTGCTTCAAGCCGTCGGGAAGCTCGCCATCGCGGCGCTGTGCCTGGCACTGGTCACGAGTCTCACGGGCCGGAGCCGACGGCGGTCGCAGTGACGGGGGTGTGCCCGCGCTCGCCCCGTCGGGTGAGCCGGGCCACCCGGGTCCAGGTGGCGACCGCCTTGCAGACGGATCCCAGGCACAGGCCCCAGGCGGCGCCCATCACTCCGCCGGTCAGATAGCCGCCGGCGAGGAAGGCGACAGCGGCCAGGGAGAAGACCACCTGGATGGAGAGTGTGGTGCGCGGATCGAGCAGCCTGAGCGCCAGCAGTCCGCAGGTGCCGACGGCCATCGCCGCGTACTGGCTGCCGGTCGCCGGGAGCAGCGCCGCCGCCGTCGGCCAGGTATCGCCGAGCAGATGACGGCCGGCCGATCCGGGGAGCAGGGCGAGGACGGTGGCCCAGCCCGCGGCGGTGAGCGCCAGGAGGCCGGCCAGGGCCGCGGTGGCCCGCACCCTCAGCCGGTCGGTGGCGAGCCGCCCGAGGAGCGGGGGGCCGAAGCCGGTGGCCGAGGTGTACAGCACGTTCAGCGGGCCGAAGAGCGTGGTGGCGCCGCGCAGGGCGCCGACGACGAGGGGATTGCCGACGGCGCCGAGCCCGAGCACGGAGAGCTGGCTGGTCGCGTTGCCCACGCCGAACTCGACGACGAACCGGCGGCCCAGGTGCCCCTTCCCCAGCAGGGGCCTCAGCCGCACCGGGGTGCCCGCCGTCCTGCGGTGCAGTACGGCCGCGGACAGCAGGAGCGCGGGCAGGGCGCTCAGGCCCCAGACGATGACCAGCCGGGCCGCCGGGGTGCCGTGCGGCTGTACGGCCAGCGCGCCGAGGACGCAGACCAGCCGGAGCGTGTCGGAGGCCAGCGCCAGGTGCTGGGCCTGCAGTGTGGCGAATGCGTAGCGGGCCGTGTCCTGCGCGAGGACGACCGGCAGTACGAGTCCGAGCATCGCCGCGGCGCGTGCCGTCTCCCCCGGCAGCAGTGCGCAGACCGCGGCGAGCAGGCCGCCGGTGACGGCAGAGACGAGCAGGGTGAAGCCGACCGCCGACCGGCAGGCACCACGCGTCTCGTCGGTCGCCGCCCCCCTGCGCAGCACCAGGGGCTGTCCGGTGTAGGCGCCGGACACCCCCAGCAGTACGGAGAAGACGAGGTAGACGGCGGAGAAGCGAGCGAAGTCGGCGACGGTGGAGAGCCGGGCGGCCACCACCAGGACCAGGATGTTGGTGAGCGCCGCCACCCCCTGGTCCGCGACCGAGCAGACGACGGCGGTGCGTGCCCTCATCTGCGTCCCGCGGTGCTGCTGTGGTCGCTGCCGCCGCGTCCGCCGCTGTCCAGCGTGCGCAGGCCGAGCGTCTGGGTGGGGTCGCCGGTGTGGGCGACGTCGTCCGCCCGGTCGGGGCCGTCCGTCTCCGCGTCGCCTTGGCCGTCGCGGCCGTCCGGGGGTGCGGGCCGGCTGCGGCCCCGGCGTTTGGCCGCCTTCCGGCGGGCCCGGCGCTCCAGGCGTCCGTAGCCGGGGTGGAGCAGGGTGCCGAGGACGGAGCCGCCCGCGGCGCCGATGATCTCGCGGATGCGCTCCAGGTCGCTGCGGTGCACCTCACGCGGGTCGCAGACCACCACGACGCCCTCGACGCGGTCGATGAGGGCGACGGCGTCGGCGTACGAGAGCACGGGCGGCGCGAGCACGATGACGACCGCTCCCGGCCGTCCGCCCTCGGCGAGGATCCGGCTGACGGGCGCGGAGGTCAGGGCGCGCGGCACGTTGTCCGTACGGCGGCCGGCGATGAGCGTGAAGGCCCCCGATCCGGGCACGTCCACGTTGGTGCGGCTGTCCGAGGGCCAGCCGCGCCCGTCGCGTTCGGCTGCCCAGCTGGGCCGGCCGGCGCGTCCCACCGCGCCGAGCGCCCCGGCCAGGGACGGGGCCCTCAGATCGGCCTCGACGAGCAGGACGTCGCGCCCCATCTCGGCGAAGGCGGCCGCGAGGTTGGCCGCCGCGGCCGTCGCCATGTCGTTGTCGCCGCGGGGCGCCGTGACGAGGATCCGGCGGCGTTCGGTGAACGAGGGGTCGTAGGCGAGCCGGAAGGCCACCGCCCGGTACTCCTCGGCGAGTCTGCTGCCACCGCGTCCGATGGCGAGCAGTGGTCCGGCCGCGGCACGCTCCCTGGGCAGTGTGCCGAGCAGCGGGGCGCCGAGCGAGCGGACGAGTTCCCTGGTGGAGCGTACGGCGGGGTCGAAGACGAGCCGTACCCAGGAAAGCAGCAGGCCGAGCGCGAGTCCGACGACGCCACCGAGCCCGAGAAGCAGCGGCAGCCCGGCACCGCTGGGCTTCTCGGGCGCGACGGGCTTCTTGTTGAGATAGCCGGGTGTGGTGTCCAGGGCCCGCAACTCCGAGATCTTCTGGCTCAGTTCGGAGATGGAGACGATGAGGTTGGCCCGCGCGCTGGTGACGTCGTTGCCCACCGTGCCGGTCTCCTGCTCGGCGAGTCTGTCGCGCTGTTCGGTGAGCGGCTTCAGCTGGGCGCGATAGCCGTCGACCATGTTGTCGATGCTGTTCTCGGTGCGTTCCCGCCGTATCTCCAGGTAGGCCTCGGCGAGTGCCTGGGCGCGGGCCTTCGCCTCTTCGGGGGTGCGGCCGGTGTAGGAGAACCTGAGGACGAGCGTGTTGGGCGGATTGGTGACCTGGAGCCCGGCCAGCAGCGTCCCCACGTCCACGGCGTCGCCGGTCTTGGTCAGTGAGCCGACGGCGACGGTGCCGACCGCGTCGCTGACCGCGGTCTGGCGCTCGGAGCCGATGTTGATGCCCTTGTCGGCCGAGGCGCCTGCGGCGAAGGGGTCGGACGTGGCGGAGCGTACGGACACCTCACCGGTGGAGGTGTAGGTGTCCTCGCCGCCCAGGGCCAGCCAGCCGGCGCCGAGCAGTCCGACGACGACACCGCACGCGAGCAGGGTGCGGTAGCGCAGGAGCTGGCGGAACTGGTCCCTCAGCAGCGCGGGTTCGTCCTGGTCCTCCAGGGCGCGGATCGGGTGGGTCATCGGCGGTCTCTCCCTTCGGCGTCCTGAAGGACCTCGGTGATCAGTGCGTCGAAGCGGGCAAGACCGGCTTCCCTGCCGAGATGGCGGGCCACGTACCGCGGCCCGTTGGAGCCGAGTTCGTCGGCGGCGGAGGGTTCCTCGACGAGTTTGCGGACCGCCGCGAGCACCGCGGCCGGGTCCTCCGGTGCGACGAGGAGTCCGGCGCCCGAGCGCTGCACCTCCTGGGCCGTGCCGCCCCCGTCGGCCACGGAGGCGACGACGGGGCGGCCCGAGACGAAGTACGAGGTGAGTTTGGAGGGCACGCTCATGTCGAGCACGGACGCGCGCTGGGTCACGGCGAGGACGTCGGCGGCGGCCAGGACGTCGGTGAACTCGTCCGCACCGGCCGGCGGCAGGAAGTCGAGGTTGGGCAGGCCGGACGCACGGGCCAGCAGGGCGTCGCGCTGATTGCCGTCCCCCATCAGGACGATGCGTATCTCCGGAGCGAGCCGCGCCGCGTCGACGAGGACCTCCAGCCCCTGTTTCAGCCCCATGTTGCCGGAGTGCAGCACCACGGGCGTGCCCTCGCGCCAGCCGAGGCGGGCCCTGGTCCTGGCACGGTCCGCCGAAGGGGCCTGTACGTGGGTCCAGTTGGGAACCAGCCGGATGCGTTCCGGGGCCACTCCGTAGGCGGTGACCCGGGGGACGAAGCTCTCGTGGATGACTCCGACCAGCGTGGCGGCCCCCAGCGCGTAACGCTCGGCCCGTGACGCCAGGGCGGCTGCCCTGCCCCCGCCCCGGATGCCGCTCTGGGCTGCGGCGGCGCCCATCAGGTCCTGCACGACGGGTATGTACGGGATGCCGTGGCGGCGGGCCAGCCGGGCGCCGATGACGCCGCCGGCCAGGCTGGGAAGCTGGGCGATCACCGCGTCGGGCCGCAGCGCGGGCGGGGCGGCGAGACCGTGCGCGAGCACGCTCGCTTCGAAGGCGGCTCTGCGCAGGGCGCTCTGACGGGGCGGCACATAGTGTCTTCGCCGGTGGACGGTGACACCCGCGCGCTGCTCATCGGTCCGCCACACCCCCCGGTAGGCCTCCTCCGTCCGCCAGGACGGGTAGTGCGGCATACCGGTCAGCACATGGGTGTCGGCCCCGGAACGGGCCCAGTGCTCGGCAAGCTGGGCGGCGTACGGACCGATGCCGGTGAGCTCGGGCGCGTAGTTCGTGGAGACCACCAGCAGACGGCGGCCGTCGAGCGGCTTGCGGTGCTCTTCTTCTGTCATCGGACGATCGCCTTCCCCCCGGAGCCACCTGTGTTCCCCCAAGGAACAGCCCCAAAAGTGAGCTTATCCGTTCACGAGATGCGCAAGTGGTCTTCACAGTAAGGTCGTTGCACCATCAACACCGATACCGATATCCCACCGGACCGGATGCCATGTCCGGACACCAGCCGATGGGACACGGACATCACGTTCACACCGTGGGGGGAGAGAACGGATGGTGCACAGGGTCGGCTACGCGCCGGGGGTCTACGACCTGTTCCACATAGGTCACCTCAACATCCTGCGGCATGCCCGCAGTCAGTGCGACTACCTGGTGGCGGGGGTCGTCTCGGACGAGATGGCGGCGCTCGCCAAGGGGCACAAGCCGGTCATACCGCTGCCGGAACGGCTGGAGATCGTGCGGAGCGTGCGGTACGTGGACGCCGCCTTCGTCGAGACCGTCCCGGACAAGGTCGAGACCTGGCAACAGGTCAGGTTCGACGTCATCTTCAAGGGAGACGACTGGCGCGACACGGAGAAGGGCAAAAGGCTGGAACGCGACTTCGCCGAGGTCGGTGTGGAGGTCGTCTACTTCCCGTACACCGTCCACACGTCCAGCACCCAGCTGCGCCGGGCGCTGGACACGCTCGTCAGTCTGCCCGGAGCGCTCTCAGCTCCCTGAACCACTTGCCGAGGAACGCCACGAGGAACAGCGCGTGCACGGCGGCGAGTACGGCGTATCCGGTCCGGAACGCCGTCTCGTCGCCGAGCAGCAGGAACACCAGGCAGAACACGCCGTAGTCGGCCGGCAGCAGCGCTACCGCGCGCAGCCGGGAGACCGGCCCGGCCGGCGCTCCTCCGGAAGGCGCCGAACGGGCGGCGGACTTGCCCAGCTGCTCACGCAGCAGCCCGGCGCAGAACGTGAGCACCGCGACGAACAGGAAGCCGAGCGGCAGCAGCAGCCAGGCGTCGGAGCCGAGACCGAAGTAGCGGTGGAACGAGATCAGTACGGCGGTGTGGACGAGGATCATCTTCGCGCAGTCGACGACATGGTCGAGCCATTCGCCGTCGGGGCCGCCGCGGCCGGTCAGCCGGGCGAGCTGGCCGTCGGCCGAGTCGAGGGCGAACCCCACGGCGAGCCCCAGGTAGACCAGGACCGCCGGCCCCCAGGCGGGGCGTGTCAGAGCCACCGCCGCAAGGGCGGAAAAGGTGAACGCCGCACTCAGCAGAGTGACCTGATTGGGTGTCATACCGATTCGGTACGCAGCCGCCGCGAAGACCCGGCCGGCCGGCCGGTTCACGTACCGGGAGTAGAGCGACACCCCCTTGGCCGACTTCTGTGCCCCGCGCAGTTCACGCAGCACCGTGCCCGTGCTTTCCATACGCCCCCCAGCGTGTCGCGCCGATCCCACTGCCGCGGCGGCATCTCGGATACCCAGGGCCTTTCGTCTGGATCGTGCCGGGCCCGTGGGCCCGGCACGATCCAGACGAAAGGCCCTCGCCGCCGGAGCCGCATCATGGCACGCGTGCCCCCTCGCGGGGGCGGGATCTCCGGGACCCGGCCGGGAAGGGCGTCCAGCCGGATGCCCGTCAGGCGGTGGCGGTCCGGCACTCCGGGTGGCCCCAGCCATGGTCGTTCTTGGCGATCATGTCCTTGGCCGCGTACGGCTTTCCGCAGTGGCACCGCCCGGAGAACTTGGCGCGGATGGTCGCTCCGGCCCGGGCCGCACTCCCCGCCTTCTTCGTCGCGGCGCCGGTCCGCCTCCCTTCGGTGGCACGGGAGGGTGCGGGAACCGGCAGGTCCGCGGAGCCCTGCGAGGTGCCCGCCGCGCGCTGCGCGACGGCCACTTCGCTGGCGGCCTGGTCGGCCAGGGCGTTCAGCGGGTCACCGTCCACCTGGTGGGCCGGCACGTAGACGAACTCCACGGCCCGGCCGGTCAGCAGGGAGTCGATGCGGGCCACCAGGTCACGGTTGGCGACGGGCTTGCCGGCCGAGGTCTTCCAGCCGTTGCGCTTCCAGCCCGGCAGCCACCTGGTCACGGCGTTCATCGCGTACTGCGAGTCCATCCGGACTTCGAGCGCGACGGCCGGGTCGAGTGACTCCAGCAGTTCCTGCAGGGCGGTGAGCTCGGCGACGTTGTTCGTGGCGGTGCCCAGCGGACCGGCCTCCCACCGCAGCGGCCTGCCCGCCGCGTCGGCCACCACATAGGCCCAGGCGGCCGGCCCCGGATTACCCTTCGACGCCCCGTCACACGCGGCGATCATGCGCTCGTTCATACCCCTGATCATGCCAGCGTCCGGAGGCCCGGATCACGCCGGTTCCGCTCCCGGTGCCCGCGTCGCGTCGCCACGGCGTCACACCCGACCCACCTGCCGCTCTCACCGTACGTGACGCTTCGGGGTGCGCTGCTCACGCGGCGCTGCTTCTCTGAGGGGGCCCGCTCTTCCCTACCGTTCAAGGAGCGACGATGAGCGTTGCAGGAGAAACCGGCCGAGCCCAGCAGATGCGCGAGAAGGCCAGGCACATGACCGAGGCCGCGGAGCGCACGAGCGATCCGGAGCAGCGGCGCCGGCTCCAGGAGAAGGCCCGGAAGCTGCAGGAGCAGAGCGAGCAGCAGGGCGTCCGGAGCGGCAGCGAACGCCCCGTGTGACCACCGCCCACGCGGACGACGGGCTGCCACCCTTCCATGAGGGGGTGGCAGCCCATCGGCGTGCCTGCGCCGCGCGTACGCCTGCCCCCGGGCAGCGGAGGCCCACCCGGAGGTGGTTGATCACCGCTCCCTACGATGGGACCTCACCGAGGACGTCACATCGTCGTCACACAGGAGCGAGGGGCCTTGCATGAGCCGTCAGCCGGTCACCGTTGTCACCGGTGGCAGTCGCGGGATCGGAGCCGCCGTCTGCGTACGGCTGGCGGCCGACGGTCATCACGTCGCCCTGGGCTACCGCTCCGACGCGGCAGCGGCCGAGGCCGTCGCGGTGGCCGTACGGGAGGTGGGCCGGCGCTGCGTCACGGTGCGGATGGACACGACCGACGAGGCCGGCGTCGACCTGCTCTTCGACACCGCGGCGGCTGAACTCGGCCCGGTCACGGGTCTGGTCAACAACGCCGGGGTCGGCGGTCCGACGGGCCCGCTCGCCGATGCCGACGCGGCCGGGCTCCGGCGTGCCCTCGACGTCAACGTCGTCGGTTACCTGCTCTGCGCGCGGCGTGCCGTGCGTGACATGACCGGGTCGGGCGGCGGGGCCATCGTGAACATGTCGTCGGCGGCGGCCACGCTCGGCAGTCCGGGCGAGTACATCCACTACGCCGCCGCGAAGGCAGCCGTGGACACGATGACCATCGGGCTGTCCAAGGAGGTCGCGGCGGCGGGCATCCGCGTCAACGCGGTCGCCCCCGGCATCATCCGCACCGGTTTCCACGCGGACCCGGAACGCCCCGACAAGGCCGCCGCCGGAATCCCCCTGGGCCGGCCGGGAGAGCCCGAGGAGATCGCCGGCGCCGTCGCGTGGCTGCTCTCGAAGGACGCCTCGTACGCCACCGGGGCGATCCTGAGGGTGGCGGGCGGTCGCTGACGCCCGGTTGTACGGTGCGGCGGTGACCGGTCCCGGCGGGCTCCCGCTGTTCTTCCTCGATGTCGACGGCCCCCTCATCCCGTTCGGCCCGCGCGCCGGCGGGCACCCCGTCTTCCCGGGAGCGCCGGGTCCGCCGGAGGCCGGGGCGAATCCGCTGCTCGACAGGATCGACCCGGCGCTGGGGCCCCGGCTTGCCGCGCTCCGGTGCGAGCTGGTCTGGGCGACGACCTGGGAGGACGAGGCGAACACGGTCGTCGCACCACGCCTCGGGCTGCCGGAACTGCGCGTGGTCTCCTGGCCCGCTCCTTCGGACGAGGACGAGCGGGGCACACCGGCGGGACTCCACTGGAAGACGCGCACGCTCGTCCGCTGGGCCGCGGGGCGCGCCTTCGTGTGGGTGGACGACGAGATCACCGAGCGGGACCGGCGCTGGGTGGCGGCCCACCACGGCGGACCGGCCCTGCTCCACCGCGTCGATCCCGGGCTCGGGCTGACCGCGGCCGACCTGCGGCTGCTCGGCGTCTGGCTGCGCAGGGTGCGAGGGCGCACGCTGTGAGGCCGTGTGCCCGGGTCACACCGGCGCGGTGCCGCGGACCAGCAGGAGCGTCACGTCCGCCGCCGCGACCACGGCAGCCGCGGCGAGCGGTGCCTTGCGCCAGGTCCGGGCGAGCAGGAGCCCCGCGAGGGCCGCGGGCGCCGCGACGGCGAGTGTGACCGCTCCCCACAGCCCTGCCGGGCCCGCCGGGCCGAGGGCCAGGACCACGGAGGCCGCCACGAGGGGCACCGGCAGCAGCAGTCCGGTGGTGGTGGGGCCCAACCGGTGCGGAAGCCCGCGCACGCCGCCGCGCAGGTCGTCCTCGATGTCGGGCAGCACGTCGCCCAGGTGGGCCGCCAGACCCAGCAGGGCGCCCGCGGTCACCGCCCACCACGTCGGACCGGGGCGGCCGGGCAGGGCCAGCGCGGCCACGGCGGGCAGGGTGCCGAACCCGATGACGTACGGAAGCCAGGACAGGGCTGTGGCCTTCAGCTTCAGGTTGTACGCCCAGGCGGCCGCCACCGCCGTCAGATGCACCGCGCCGGCGAGCAGGCCGCAGGCCAGGGAGAGCGGAACGCACAGCAGTGCGGCGGTGAACGCCGCCGCCCAGACCGTCCGGCGGCTCACCGAGCCCTCGGCCACGGGTTTTCCGGTGCGTCCGGCTGCGGCGTCCCGGCGGGCGTCGAACGCGTCGTTGCACCAGCCCACGGAGAGCTGGCCGCTCAGGACGGCGGCGACGAGGACGGCGCAGCGGACACCGTCGAGCCCTACGCCCACGCCCAGGGCGCCCGCGATGGCGGTCACGGCGACGACCGGCCCCGGATGGCAGGAGCGGGCCAGCCCCACTGTGCGGCGGAGCGGCAACGTGGTCGGAGCGTAGGCGCGAGAGGGGTCCTGGGTGCCCATCACGTGATCGTAGGTACTCCGGACACCGCAGACCTGACAGCCGCACGGGTTGTCTGCGGTGTTTTGCCCCTGTTTTGGGGCAGGGATGGGCCATGACGCCTGAGAAGCAGGGCCCGGGATGACGCGGATCGCAGCCGTGCACGGCACCCTGGCCCCTTACCGCCACACCCAGCGCGAGGTCACCGACATGGTGGCCCGCACCTGTCTGCCGCCGGGGGCCGACCGGCGGGTCCTGGACCGGCTGCACGAGAACGCCCGGGTGCGCAGCCGCACCATGGTGCTGCCGCTGGAGCGCTACGCGGAGCTGGACGGTTTCGGTGACGCCAACGACGTGTTCATCAAGGAGGCCGTGAACCTGGGCGCCGATGCGTTGCGCGGTGCGCTGCGGACGGCGGGGCTGCGGCCCGCAGACGTGGACCTGCTGATGTTCACCTCGGTGACCGGTGTGGCCGCTCCCTCCGTCGACGCCCGGCTCGTGGGGCGCCTCGGTCTGCGCCCGGATGTGAAACGGCTGCCGGTCTTCGGGCTCGGCTGCGTCGCCGGGGCCGCGGGGATCGCCCGCCTCCACGACTACCTGCTCGGCCGGCCCGACGACGTGGCGGTCCTGCTCTCGGTGGAGCTGTGCTCCCTCACCTTCCAGCGCGGCGACGCGTCGCCCGCCAATCTGGTGGCGACCGCGCTGTTCGGTGACGGGGCCGCCGCCGTGGTGGCGCTCGGCGAGGGCAGGGCGGCCCAGGCGGGTCCCGAGGTGGTGGCCACGCGCAGCCGGATGTACCCCGACACCGGCCACGTCATGGGCTGGGACATCGGCGACTCGGGCTTCAAGGTGGTGCTCGATCCGGCCGTTCCCGACGTCGTGCGCCGCCATCTGGCGGACGACGTGGGCGACTTCCTGTCCGAGCACGGGCTCAAGCCGAAGGACATCGCCCACTGGGTGTGCCACCCGGGCGGTCCCAAGGTGCTGGAGGCCGTCAGCGACGTCCTCTCGCTCCCCGACGGCGCGCTCGACGTCACCTGGCGTTCGCTGGCCGACGTGGGGAACCTGTCGTCGTCCTCGGTGCTCCACGTCCTGCGCGACACACTGGAGCAGCGGCGGCCCGAACGGGGCTCTCCCGGACTGCTGATGGCCATGGGACCCGGTTTCTGCTGCGAACTGGTGCTGCTGCGCTGGTAGGTCGGAGGACGCATGATCTGGTACACGGCACTGGTGCTGGCCGTGGCGGGCGAGCGCCTCGCCGAACTCGCCGTGGCCCTGCGCAACACGCGCTGGGCGCTGGCCCGGGGCGGAACCGAGTCGGGCCGCGGTCACTATCCCGCGATGGTCGCCCTGCACACGGCGCTGCTGGCGGGGTGTCTGGCCGAGGCCGGACTGGCCGACCGGCCGTTCGTGCCGCTGCTCGGCTGGACGATGGTGGCAGTGGTGGTGGCCGCGCAGGCACTGCGCTGGTGGTGCATCCGGACGCTCGGCCACCGGTGGAACACCCGCGTCATCGTGGTGCCGGGGCTGCCGCTGGTGACGGGCGGCCCGTACCGCCTGCTGCGCCACCCCAACTACGTCGCCGTCGCGGCGGAGGGGCTCGCACTGCCGCTGGTCCACGGCGCCTGGGTGACCGCGGTGGTCTTCACCGTGCTCAACGGGGCTCTCATGGCCGTACGGGTCCGGTGCGAGGAGGCGGCCCTCGCCTCCGCCGGGGGCGTGCCGGCGTGATCGATCTCCTCATCGCGGGCGGCGGCCCGGCCGGTCTGGCGGCGGCGATCCGGGCGGCCTCGCTCGGTATGGAGACCGTCGTGGTCGAGCCCCGCGCCTCCCCCGTCGACAAGGCGTGCGGCGAGGGCATCATGCCCAGTGGGGTGGCGGCGCTGCGCGCCCTCGGCATCGAGGTGTCCGGCCACCCCCTGCGCGGGATCCGTTACGTGGACGGGGCGCGGAGCGCGGCGGCCGCGTTCCGTGGCCGGGCCGGGCTCGGGGTGCGCCGGACGGCACTGCACACCGCGTTGCACGCGCGTGCGGTGGAGCTCGGGGTCCGGATCGTGCCGGGGAAAGCGGGGGAGGTTCGCCAGAGCGATGACCGGGTCGGCGTCTGCGGGCTCACCGCCCGTTGGCTGATCGCCGCCGACGGGCTGCACTCGCCGGTCCGTCGTGGACTCGGCCTGGACGGGCCCGAGAGCGCTGTGCGCCGTTACGGGCTGCGCCGGCACTACGGCGTCGACCCGTGGACGGAGTTCGTGGAGGTGCACTGGTCCCGCCACGGTGAGGCGTACGTGACGCCGCTCGGGGACGGCCTGGTGGGTGTGGCGGTGCTCGGCGGGAAGCGTCGTGCGTACGAGAGCCAGCTGGCGGACTTCCCCCGCCTGGCCGCCAGGCTGCTGGGCCGGGAGGCCGGTTCCGTGCGCGGCGCCGGGCCCCTGCGCCGGCGGGCGCGCAGCCGGCGGGCGGGGCGGGTCCTGCTGGTCGGCGACGCCGCGGGCTATGTGGACGCGCTGACCGGTGAGGGGGTCGCGCTGGCCGTGGCGACGGCCGGTGCGGCGGTGGACGCGCTCGCCGCGGGCCGCCCGCAGGACTACCCGGCCGGCTGGGCCAGGCTGACCCGGCGTCATCGGCTGCTCACAGCCGGTCTGTTGTCGGTGGCCCGGCGTCCTGCCACCGCCAGGTTGATCGTCCCGGCCGCGCACCGGGCTCCGGCCCTGTTCGGTGCCGCGGTGCGCGCACTGCAGTAGACGCCGCGCCGTACCGGATTCCGCTCCGGTGCAGGCCACCGGCCCGGCGGGCCGGCCGACGCTCCCCAACACCGCATGATCATCGCCAAGTTGCTGTGGCAGACTTCACCACAGGAGCGGTTTCACCTCATCTGCAACGGAGTTCGCCATGACGACAGGGACGTCCCAGCCCCCGATAGACACCAGCAGGCCGCAGTCGGCGCGCGTCTACGACGCGCTCCTCGGAGGCAAGGACAACTACCCCGTCGACCAGGCGGTGGCGGACCAACTGCCCATCGAGGCGAAGATCGGCGCCCACCAGAACCGCGCGTTCATGAACCGCGCCACGGCGTGGCTGGCCGGGGAGGGTGTCGACCAGTTCCTCGACATCGGTACCGGCATTCCGACCGCGCCGAACCTCCACCAGATCGCCCAGGAGATCAACCCGGCCTCACGAGTGGTGTACTGCGACAACGACCCCATCGTCCTGCGGCACGCCGAGGCGCTGCTGATCAGCCGGCCCGAGGGCGCCACCGACTACGTCCCGGCGGACGTCCGTGAACCCGGCACCATCATCGAGGCGGCCCACAAGGTCCTGGACTTCCGGCGCCCGGTGGCCCTGTCGATGCTCGGCCTGCTGCACTTCCTGCCCGATGACGTGAACCCGGTCGGCATCGTCCGCACCCTGACGGACGCGCTGTCCCCGGGCAGTTACGTGGTGCTGTCCCAGGGTGCGTCCGATGTCAATCCGGAACGGGGGCAGCAGGGGGCCGACGAGTACGACAAGGGCGGCATCCGGCTGGCGCTGCGTACCCGGGCCGAGTTCGCCCTGTTCCTGGACGGGCTGGCCGTCACCGAGCCGGGCCTCGTCACGGCGCCCGAGTGGTTCCGCGACACGCCCGCGCCGGAGCCCGAGCACAGCGGACTGTACGTGGCCGTCGCCCGCGTACCGTAGGAACACCCGGAGAAGAAGGGAGTCCGCCATGGATTCGGACCGGCACCCCACCGCCGCGTCGGTGTTCGACGCTCTCGGCGCCGACTACGAGCGGGCGTTCGGCGGATCGGCCGTGCACCACGCCTCGTTGGGTTCCCTGCTGGAGCGCCTCACTCCGGGCAGCCTGGTGCTGGACATCGGCTCCGGCACGGGACGGCCGACGGCGCAGACCCTCGCCGACGCAGGCCACGAGGTGCTCGGCGTCGATGTCTCCCCCGTCATGGTGGACATCGCTGCCCGGCAGGTGCCCGGGGCGGAGTTCCGGTGCGCCGATGTGCGTGATCTGGCTCTGGAGGACGGGCGTTTCGACGCGGTCTGCGTGTACTTCGCGCTCCTCCAGTTGTCCCGTGCGGAGCAGACGGACGTGCTGCGCCTGGCCGCCCGGGTGCTGCGGCCCGGCGGCCATCTGGCCGTGGCGACGGTACCGCTGGACATCGAGGGCGTGAGCGGCACGTTCATGGACCAGGCGGTGCGGGTGACCAGTTTCGGTGAGGAGGCGTTCACCGCGGTGGTGACGGCGGCCGGGTTCACGGTCCTGGCCCGGGAGAGCGTCCTGTTCACACCGGACCATCCGACGGCCGTGCCCGAGCCCCAGCTGTTCCTCCTGGCGCGCAGGACCTGACGGGGTGGCGCGGCGGGGCGCGTCGCCCCGCGCGTCGCAGGGCCGCACCCGGAAAAGATTCTTCGCGGACCCGTCACGTTTTCCCGTCGGGGCGTTTCAGTGCGGTGCCGGACCGGCCACCGAGGCCGGCGAGAACACCCCGGCACCCGCCCGCTGAGGAGCTCCCATCATGTCCGTCGCCCACGTCGTCGTCACTCTCGTCGCTGCCGCCATGGCCGGCTACTCGGCCGGTGCCCTGCTGTTCCGCGCCCAGTGGGTGGTCCAGGCCCTGACCGACTACAGCGTCCCGCGCTCCTGGTGGACGTGGCTCGGCGCGGCGAAGGCCGCCGGGGCCGTGGGTCTGGTCGCCGGGCTGTTCGTCCCGGTCGTCGGCTTCCTGGCCGGTTCCGGACTCGTGCTGTACTTCGCCGGTGCGGTCGTCACGGTGATCCGGGCCCGCCGGTACACGCACATCCCCTTCCCCCTGGTGTACGCGGCTCCGGTCGTCGGGGCCATGGTCCTCGGTCTCGCGGCCTGAACCCGGCGGCTCCTCGCCGGGGAGGTGCCCGGGCAAGGAGCCACGCCACGCCGGGCGGGGTCTCCCGGGCAAAGATGCCGAACCCTTCCCGAGGACATAGCGTCCAGGTGGCTCGTACCGCACGTCGGGAGGCGCTGATGCGGAAGACGGATCGCCCTCGGTCCGGCGCCTCCCCCGGGTCCGCGCAAGGGGCGGCGGGCGAAGGTGGCGCAGTCGGCTCCCGGCACACGCCGGGGTTCACCCGTCCGGCCGCACTCTTCACGTCGGCCGTGCTGCTCGCCGGCTCGCTCGCGCTCGTCGCCCCGGCCCCGTCGTCGTACGCGGACGCTTCCCCCGTCCAGCCCTCCGGCAGCCGTGGAGCGGCCGCCGAGGGGTGCGACGAGGGTCCCGCGGCATGCCACGGCGGCGTGAAGTGGCTGTACCGGTACAGCTACTCGCTGGGGCTGCATCCGTTCACCAGTCCGCACGAGGTGCGCCGGCAGCTCACCGACCACTTCTGGCTGTTCCCGGTGAGCGGCGCGTGTCCGGCCCGGATCCGGCCTGCGGACGAGTGCGATCTGCTGGGCGGAAACCCGGTCCGGGTGGAAGCCGTCGGCGCCACCCGGTTGCAGATCTCGACGCGTCCCGGTCACGACCTGGGCGACGGCCTGCACATCCGCTTCGCCTTCAGCCGCACGTTCGGCTTCCACTATCTGGTCGTGAGTGCCTGGCAGGACCGGCCGACCCGCTGCACGCGGAGCACCCCGTGCGCGGTGGCGAGCCGTGCGGGCGCCTGGGCGCTGTGGAAGGTGCTGTCCGCCACGCTGGCAGTCACCGCGTACGCCGCCTGACCGGCACCGCGCCACGCGTCGCGCGGGAGCTACCTCGGGTCGACACCGTCCTGCCCCTCCGCCGTCGCCGCCGCGTCGAGTGCGTCAGTGAGCCGGTCGAGGCGTTCGCGCAGTTCGCTGATCTCGTCGAGGCCGAAACCCGTCGCGGCGGCGATCCGGCGGGGTACGAGCAGCGCCCGCTCACGCAGGGCCGCGCCCTCGTCCGTGAGGTGCACCCGCACCGAGCGCTCGTCCCGGGCACTCCGCTCACGACGCACCAGGCCCGCCGCCTCGAGCCGCTTGAGCAGCGGCGACAGCGTGCCCGAGTCCAGCCGCAGATGCTGCCCAAGCGCCTTCACCGGGAGTTCGCCGTGCTCCCAGAGCACCAGCATCACGAGGTACTGGGGGTAGGTGAGCCCCAGATCCTTGAGAAGCACCCGGTAGACACTGCCGAAGGCGCGCGAGGCGGCGTTCAGGGAGAAGCAGATCTGCTGGTCGAGGCGGAGATAGCCGGCCTCGGGCGGGTCCTGGCGGGCAGTGCTGGGCGTGGCGGTCATGGATCCAGCATAGCGCCGGACACCCCATTTGATTGTGCACAACTAAGTTGTGTGCTTCACTTCAGGGAGAGCGGCCGGACCCGCCGCGGAACATGACCTTCGAGAGGAACCGGTTTCCATGGAATCGATCTACACCGCCGTCGCCACCGCCACCCACGGCCGTGACGGCCGCGCCGTCAGCTCCGACGGCAAGCTGGACCTGCGGCTCGCCATCCCCGTGGAGATGGGCGGAAACGGTGAGGGCACGAACCCGGAACAGCTGTTCGCCGCCGGGTACGCCGCGTGCTTCGCCAGCGCCCTGGGCCTCGTGGGCCGTCAGGCCAAGGTCGATGTCACCGACGCCGCCGTGACGGGCGAGGTCGGCATCGGCAAGCAGGGCGAGGGGTTCGGGCTCGCGGTCACGCTGCGCGTGGAACTGCCCTCGTCCGTCGACGAGGCCACCGGTCGCAAGCTGGTCGAGCAGGCCCACCAGGTCTGCCCGTACTCGAACGCGACCCGCGGCAACATCCCGGTCGAGCTCGTCATCGAGTAGCCGGGCCGCCGAGCAGCGCGTGCGCGGCGGCGGACCCGGGAGGGCCCCGGGCTCACCCGGGGAGCGAGAGCCGCCTGGACACGCGGATCGCGGAGGCCAGCAGCCCTTCACGGACCCGGTCGGAGCGGTACATCCGATCCGACCGGAAGGAGATGCCGAGGGACCCGACCTGATCGCCGCTGTACACGGGCACCGCGATACAGGTCGTACCCCGGGCGTACTCCTCGCGGTCCATCACCAGCGGCGCCGCCGACGAGGTGTCCAGCTGCCGGAGCAGCTCCTCCGGGCGCGTGATGGTCCTGGGTGTGAGCCCGGTCAGGGTGTGCCGCGACAGATACTCGGCCCGCGCCTCCCCGTCCAGCTCCCGCAGCACGCTCTTGCCCAGGGCGGTCGCATGCCCGGCATCCTCGAAGCCCACCCAGAGGTCCACCCGTGGGGTCCTGGCGCTGTCGACGATCTCCATGACACGGATCTCGCCCTCCTCGTACAGGGTCAGGTACACGGCGGCCGAGAGGTCGTTCCGCAGTGCGGTGAGCACGGGGCGGACACGCTCGTGCAACTCTCGGCCGTCGCGTGCGGCGCCCGACCCGGTCCCCGTGTCGACGAGGACGTACGCGCCGTCGCCCAGGTCGGTCACGAACCCGTCCCGGGCCAGTCCGGGCAGCAGCTCGGCCACCGTGACCGGGGGAAGCCCCGCTTCCCGGGCCAGCTGTTGCACGGTGGCTCCGCTCCTGTGTGCCCCGACGGCCTCCAACAGGCGGAGAGCACGTCTGACGGCCGCGACAGGCTCAGGTCCGGCTTGGTCAGCCATGCCCCCAAGCATCACCCCGGTACCCGGGAGTGGCAAGGCGTCCCCGCCGCGGGGCGCCGGGAGCACCCCTTGCGCACGGGTACGCCGTCCGGCCGACATGGCCCCGGACCGCCCGCCTCACCCGGGACCGCGGGACACCCCGGCGGGCCGCCCCGCCGCCCCGGGGCAGCCCTCGTGACCACTCCGGCGACGAGGTCGATGGTGGCGTCCGGGATGCCGGCACCGAGGACGTACGACAGCGGACAGTGCCTGCGGACGATCGCGCGGAGCGCGGAGCCCGACACGTTGGTGTCGGGCACCTGATAGGTCTTTCCGAGGTCGTAACCGAAGTAGAGCAGTCAGCTGCCCGCCGTTCCGGACGCACCGGAGGGGGTACGGCCCGTTGCCGTACCCCCTCCGCCCGCTCACCGGCCCACTGTCCGGCCGTCCGGGGCCGGAACGGCGCAGCAGGCGCCGTCAGCCGCTGTAGACGCCGACCTCCTGGAGCGAGTAGCCCCACTTGGTGCCGCGCTCCAGGCCGTGCATGCGTACGTAGCGCGCTTGCGCCGGGGTGAACCGCGCCGTGTCCAGGCCTCCGTCACCCGTAGCCGTGGACCAGGCCGTCTGCCAGTTCTTGCCGTCCAGCGACAGCTCGACGCGGTAGGACTTCGCGTATGCCGCCTCCCAGTCGAGGGTGACGCGCTCGACCAGCTTCGCTGATCCGAGGTCGATCCGCAGCCACTGGTCGTTCGTCCATTCGCTGGCCCAGCGAGTTCCCTCGTCTCCGTCCACGGCCCGGCCGGGGGCGAAGCTGACGGCCGGGTTCCACCACTCCGAGGTGGACGCCGAGGCGGCCGCTCCCGAGGCCAGATTCACCCCGGACTTGTGCTTCTCGGCGTTCCCCCAGGTACGCAGGTAGGACTCGGCGCCCGTGAAGAGGTCGTCCACGACGCCCTGGCCGCCGACGATGCGGATGTCCTCGATCCAGTCCGGGACCATGCCGTAGTGCGCGGCACCGTCGGTGTTGAAGTCCCATGTGCGCTCGCCGGTGGTCTGCTTCTCGATCACCGAACTGCCGTCCGTGCTGCGGAAGGGGTACCGCACCGGGTTTGAAACGTCCCCGCCCCGCGGGGCGGGCCAGCCTCCGACGCCGTTCATGTCGGTGCCGTAGCCGTAGCCGACCTGGTACTTCTCCCGTAGCGCCTCCGTACGTGCGGCCTCCGCGCTGAACGCCGCGGAACCGCTCATGTACTGGGCGGCGAACCCGCCGAGCTTGTAGAGGCGCTCGGTCCAACCCAGGTCCATCCAGCTGTGCGAGGAGATGACACCCGGGTACGACGCGGACTCGAGGACGTCGAAGGCCTGGTCCGCGGCCTTGACGCTCATGTGGTCTAGCTCCAGCATCATGTGGCGCTTCATCATCCCGCGTACCGCGTACTCACCCAGGCCGGTCAGTCCGCGGGTGTTGCACTGCGCGTCCGAGGCGTACGCGGGGACGGCCACCCCGCTCGGCAGCAGCTTCTGCGCCTCGGCCGCCACCGCGTTGCCGATGGGGTTGTCGTGCTGCGGGCCGCGGCAGGTCTCCGTCTTCCAGAAGGTACCGGTCGACAGGAACTGGCCCACGTTGATGGCCGTACCGAGCGCGCCGGAGTCGTAGCGCACCCCGCACAGGGCGTTGTCGAACTTGTGGCACAGGAACATGCTGCTCACGCCGAGATCGTGCAGCTCGTCCAGCCCGCGGTCGATGTCCGCCTTGCTGCACTGCGCGATGTCCAGGATCTGCTTGCAACCGAACGGCTCGGACGTCTCGACCCCCAGGACCACAGCCAGCTTGCCCTGTTCGATGACCTCGCGGGCCTGGGCGCTGCTGGTGACGATCCGGAACCAGCCCTTGCCCGGGCCGCCGTACATCTTGTCGATGAAGGCCTGCATGTCGTAGGACTTCTTCGCCTCGAGACGGATGGCGGTCATCTCGTCACAGCTGCGATCCTTGAAGAAGTAGACCGAGCAGATCACGCCGTTGGTGACCAGGTCGTTGACCAGCACCCGCTGGCCGCCGCGCCAGGCCCGCTCGATATTGGCGTAGTAGTTCTGCTGATGGGTCAGCGAGTCATGAGCGGGCCAGTCCTTGAAGGTGGGCCACCCGTCGGGGTCATGCCGGCCGTCGCCACCCTTGGTGACGAAGTCGAAGACGGCGAGCGAGCCGTCGGGGTAGTGCTCGGGGCAGTCCTTGAGCGCATCGGCGACGCCCTGCTCCGAGAACGGCTTGCCGCAGATCAGCCGGCCACCGAAGCCCTCGTTGGACATGATGTGGTCGTGGGCGTCCACGAAGCCCCTTACGCGGCCCTGGGCGTCGGTGCCCTTGAAGGGCTCACCCGTGACATTGATCTGCGCGTCGGGCGCGGGCCGCGCGGTCGGGTTCCACCAGCCGGCATCCGGCTCCGCCGCGGAGCTGGGCAGCGGGCCGAGTACCAGCGACAGCACCGCGAGGAGCAGTGACACCACCGTGAGGGATCCGAATCTGCGGCGCGGAGGTCGAGCCATGGTCATCACTCGCTTCGATTGACATGCTCATTCACGTTACTGACGAGTTATCAGAATCGCGACCGCGGCCGACGGAGTCAACGGTCACGGCAGGGAAACATGAGAATTTCTCATCTTTAATGAACTCACGCTCGGCTGAGGCAAGTTGCGGACTGAACGAGTGTCGGGAGTCGAATGGCCGGACGTACGGACAGGCCCGCCCGTCCGGCCGTTCGTCAGGCCACGCCGCGGATGCGGTTGACGAGGAGTCCGCCGACGAGGATGACCAGGGCCGCGGTGGCGTAGAGGCCGGTGTAGCCGCCGAGGTGGGTGATGATCGGCGAGGCGATAGCGGGGGCGAGGACCTGCGGGCCGGAGTTGGCGATGTTGATGACACCGAGGTCCTTGGCACGGTCGGTCGCCTCGGGCAGGACCTGGGTGACCAGGGCCTGGTCGACGGCGAGGTAGATGCCGTACCCCGCACCGAGGACGGCCGCGGCGGCGAGGGCGGACGGCCAGGTGTGCAGCGCGGCGAGCAGCACTGCCGCCGCGGCCATGACCAGCGAACAGAGGACGACGAAGACCTTGCGGCGCCCGAGGCGGTCGGACAGGACACCGGCCGGAATGGCCGTGAGCGCGGCGCAGAGGGTGTAGATCACCGTGAGGATCAGGACGCCGGTGCCGGGGTCGTCGTAGTGGACGGCGTCGGTGAGGAAGTAGAACAGGTACAGGGTGCCGAGGGCGTTGCCGAGGTTGATCAGGAACCGGGTGAGCCAGGCCCAGCCGAAGTCGGGGTGCTGCCAGGGACTCACCCAGAGCGAGCGGGCGAAGGCGCGGGCGTCGAAGGCGGGGCGCAGTGCCCGGGTCAGGGGCGGCTCGGAGTGGCGGAGCACGAAGGGGAGGGCGAGTGCGACGGTGAGCACGGCGAGGGTGGCGTAGCCGGAGCGGACACCGGTGATGAGCAGTGTGGTGATCAGCGCGCCGAGGACGAGGCCGAAGGACTGCGTGATGCCGGTCCAGCCGGAGACCTGAGCGCGTTGGGTGAGCGGTACACGGTCGGCGATCGGGGTGGTGACCCCGGCCAGCATCGCGTTCAGGCCCGCCTGTGCGAGGCACCAGCCGACGGCGACCCCGGCCACGGTGTGCTGGGTGGCGGTGATCGACAGCCCCGCCGCCCCGGCGAGAGCGCCGCCGAGAATCCAGGGCCGGCGGCGGCCGAACCTGCTCGTGGTGCGGTCCGACCATGCGCCGGCGAGCGGGTTGGCAAGCACCGCGACGAGTGCGCCGAGGCCGGTGACGAGCGAGAGCGCGTCGTTCTTGTCGTGCGGGTCGATCTGCTCCAGCTGGAGAGGCAGCAGGATCTGGATGGGGGTCATGAACGCCATGAAGACGGCCAGCGTGGCCAGCGAGAGGTTCACCGTCCACACGGCCTTGACCGGGACGGTGGGCTCGGCGAAGACGGCGGCGTCGTCCGCCGCGGAGGCATGTGACATGACGGCTCCGCCGCTCAGGACCGCTGGGAGGCGATGAGGTCGCGGTACCACTCGAAGCTCGCCCGGGGCGTGCGCTGCCGGGTGGTGAAGTCGACCTCGACCAGACCGAAGCGCTGGTGATAGCCCTCGGCCCACTCGAAGTTGTCGAGCAGCGACCAGGTGAAGTAGCCGCGCACGTCCACCCCACGGGACACGGCACGGGCGATCGCGTCGATGTGCCCGGCGAGGTACTCGATGCGCGGCCGGTCGTGCAGTCCGGCCGGCTGCGAGCAGCCGTTCTCGGTGATCCACACCGGTGGAAGGTCGTTGCCGTATCGGGCCTCGAGTCCGGTGAGCAGCTCCGTGAGCCCATCGGGAACCACCGGCCAGCCGAACGCGGTCCGCTCGTACGGCTCTGCGGGCTCGGCCAGGTCGAAGGGCAGCGCGGCGGCGGTATCGGCCGGGGCGGTGACCCAGGTGGGGTTGTAGTAGTTGACGCCCAGCCCGTCCAGCGGTGCGGCGATCGTGGCGAGATCGCCCTCGCGCACGATCCCTCCCCAGCTCGGGTCGGTCATGCCGTAGGCCGACAGGTCGGGATACCTCCCCAGCAGCAGCGGATCGTTGAAGAGCCGGTTGTGCAGGGCGTCATAGGCGGAGGCCGCCGCCACGTCCGTGTCGTGCCGGGCGTCGTGGCGCAGACGGACGGGCGTGCAGTTGTTGGCGATCAGCACCTGCCCGCCCGGAACGGCAGCTCGCAGCGCCGCCGTCGCCAGGCCGTGGCCGAGCAGTTGGTGATGCGCGACGGGCAGTGCGTCCAGCATCAGTGCGCGGCCCGGGGCGTGGACGCCGAAGCCGTAGCCGAAGGACATGTGGACGAAGGGCTCGTTGAGGGTGATCCACCGCTTGACCCGGTCGCCCAGCCGTTCCGCGACCACGGCCGCGTACTCGGCGAAACGATGGGCGGTCGTGCGGTTCAGCCATCCGCCCTCGTCCTCCAGGGCCTGTGGGAGGTCCCAGTGGAACAGGGTGGGTACGGGCTCGATCCCGGCGCCGAGCAGCGCGTCGACCAGGCGGTCGTAGAAGTCCAGTCCGCGCGGCTCGATCCTGCCCGCGCCGGTGGGCAGGACGCGGGGCCAGGAGACCGAGAAGCGGTACGCGTCGAGCCCGAGGCGGCGCATCAGCGTGACGTCCTCGTCGAACCTGTGGTGGTGGTCGCAGGCGACGTCGCCGGTGTGGCCGTCGCGTACGGCCCCGGGGCGCCGTACGAAGGTGTCCCAGATGGACGCCCCCTTGCCGTCCTCGTCGGCGGCGCCCTCGATCTGGTACGCGGCGGTCGAGGCGCCCCAGACGAAGTCGGCCGGGAGCCGGGGAAGTCGAGTGGCATCGGTGAAGCTCGTCGTCACTGGCGCTGCCTTCATCGGTGGTGCGCGAGTCGCCCAGGTTCGGCCGCCCGCGCGGTGGCTCCGGAATCCTGCCGACGGTGGCTCTTCGCACCCCAACGGCAGCCCAGGGGGCGGCTGTTCGTGACCGGGGCGCGCCACCGAGGTGGGCCGCACCATAACATGAACTTTTGTTCATGTTCTATGGTTCGGGCGTGGCCAGGACCTGGCCGACGAGGAGGGCGGGCAGGACGGGCCGGGGCTTCCTTGCCACGGCTTACGACGCCCAGGATGGGCGCTGGTCAGCGGCGGAACCGGTCGGCCCGGAAGTCCGGAACCGTGGCCCGAGGCCCGGCGGGCCGCCGAGCGCCCCGGATCACCCTTCCGCGGCCGTCAGCCGGCCGCGCAGGTCCTCCCAGTAGGCGTTCAGCATCCGCTTGAGCTCGTCCACGGCCTCCAGGTCCGGCTCGCCGTCGCTCTTGAACACTTCGTGCAGCACGGCGTTGGCGGCCCACACCACCATCCGCGTTGCCCGTTGCGCCCGGTGACCGCCGGGCCCGCCGATGAGGTGCTCCACGATGCGCTGCAGCCCCTCGGCGATGTGCGCGTTGCTCGCCTCGTCGGCCCGCGCGAGCTCAGGACTGAGGTGCCGGCCGGCCCACAGAGCCATGCCGCCCGTCTGGGACCGGACGAGCTCGGCGTAGACGCCGACCATCGTGCCGACCGGGTCGGACAGGTCGCCCTCGACCGTACGCTCGACGAGTTCGTCGATGGCGGCCTTGAAGGCGTCGAGGTACCTCCGGCCCAGGGCGTCCACGATGGCGCCCTTGTCAGCGTAGAACTGGTAGATGCTGCCGACCGGCGTACCCGCCTCCTCGGCGATCCGCCGCGTCGTCAGCGCCTCGTACCCCTCCTGGGACAGGATCCGGTCGGCTGCGGCAAGGATGGCCTCGACCCGGGCCCGGCTGCGTGCCTGCTGCGGCTGTCTCCGTAGCCGCGCCCCTGATGTCGGCTGCCGCTCGCCTGCTTCCGTCACCACGTGCCCCCGGTCGTCCGATCACGCGAACGTAGCACGCGACCATGGAGCGGGGGCCGGCCATGCTGCCGGCCGAAGCACTACTGGGCGGCGTCGCTTCCAGCGGTGTCCGGCTGCTCCGCGACGCCCCCGGCCCCGCCCTTGCGCACCGTGCAGTGGAGCGAGTCGTCCCGCACGTCGGCGACGATCGTGTCCCCCGGGTCGCTCTCGCCGCTCAGGAGCAGAGAGGCGATGCGGTTGTCGAGTTCCGTCTGGATCGTACGGCGCAGCGGACGGGCACCGAACTCGGGCTGGTAGCCGTGTGCCACCAGCAACTTCTTTGCCGCTTCGGTCACTTCCAGCGTCAGGCCCTGCGCGCGGACACGGTGCTTGCTCCGGTCGAGGAGGTGTTCGACGATCTCCGACAGGTCCTTTTCGGTGAGGCTGTGGAAGATGATGATGTCGTCGATCCGGTTGAGGAACTCGGGCAGGAACCGTCCCCGCAGATCGTCCATCAGCTCGTCCTTGAGCTCGGCCGCGTCGCCCTGGTGGGCGAGGATGCGATGGGCGCCGATGTTGGACGTCATGATGACCACGCAGTGGCGGAAGTCGACCGTGCGGCCCTGTGCGTCCGTCAGATGGCCGTCGTCGAGAATCTGCAGCAGCGTGTTGAAGACATCGGGGTGCGCCTTCTCCACCTCGTCGAACAGCACCACGCTGTACGGCATGCGGCGGACCTTCTCGGTGAGCTGGCCGGCCTCTTCGTAGCCGACGTATCCGGGAGGTGCGCCGACGAGCCGGGCGACCGTGTGCTTCTCCTGGAACTCACTCATGTCGAACCGGATCATGCGGTCCTCGGCGCCGAAGAGCAGTTCGGCGAGCGTCTTGGCGAGTTCGGTCTTGCCCACGCCGGTGGGTCCCAGGAAGAGGAACGAGCCCACGGGGCGGTTCGGGTCACCCATGCCCGCGCGGTTGCGGCGCACGGCTTCGGAGACCGCGGTGACCGCCTCGTCCTGGCCGACGATCCTGGCGTGCATCTCCTCCTCAAGCCTGAGGAGCTTCTCCTTCTCGCCGGCGGTGAGCTGGGAGACCGGGATGCCCGTGCGGCGGGAGACGATGTCGGCGATGTCGGAGGCGGTGACAGAGACGACGCCTTCGCGGCGCTCCTCGATCCCCGCGAGCTCGCCCTCCACCTCGGCGATCTGCCGCTTCAGTTCCGAGGCCTTCTCGAACTCCTCGCCGGCGACGGCCTGGTCCTTCTCGCGTCGCAGTTTCGCGAGGCGGTCCTCCCGGCTGACGACCTCGGTGGAACGGCCGGCGCTGCGCAGCCGTACCCGGGCGCCCGCCTGGTCCATCAGGTCGATCGCCTTGTCCGGCAGGAACCGGTCGCTGATGTAGCGGTCGGACAGTTCCGCGGCCGCGGTCAGGGCTCCGTCGGCGAAGCGGACCTGGTGGTGCGCCTCGTACGCGTCACGCAGACCTTCGAGGATCTGCACCGCCTCCTCGACGCTCGGCTCGGGGATGAGGACGGGCTGGAAGCGGCGTTCGAGGGCGGCGTCCTTCTCGATGTGTCTGCGGTACTCGTCGATCGTCGTCGCCCCCACCACGTGGAGCTCGCCGCGTGCGAGTGCGGGCTTGAGCATGTTGCCCGCGTCCATCGCGCCCTCGCCCGTCGCGCCCGCGCCGACGACCGTGTGCAGTTCGTCGATGAAGAGGATGATGTCGCCGCCGGACGCCTGGACGTCCTCGATGACCTTCTTCAGCCGCTCCTCGAACTGGCCGCGGTACTGCGCACCGGCCACCATGCCGGACATGTCGAGGGAGACGACCCGCTTGCCCTTCAGGGAATCGGGCACTTCGCCGGCCACGATGCGCTGGGCCAGCCCCTCCACGATGGCGGTCTTCCCGACGCCGGGCTCCCCGATGAGCACCGGGTTGTTCTTGGAACGCCGCGAGAGGATCTCGACGGTCTGCTCGATCTCCTCGGCCCGGCCGACGACGGGGTCGAGCCGGCCCGCCTTCGCCTCCTCCGTCAGATCCCGGCCGAACTCGTCCAGGGTCGTCGAGGGCTCCCTGCCCGCGGCGGGAGCGCCCTCCGCCCGGGCCGCCCGGTCCGTCCGGCCCCGCAGCTTCTCCGTGTCCATGTCCTCGGCGCGCAGGAAACGGGCCGCACCGGAGTCGGGGTCCTCCAGGAGCGCACCGAGGATGTGCTCGGGGCCGATGTAGGACACTCCCGCCGCCTGCGAGCCCGCGTAGGCGGCGGCGAGGGTGCGCTTCGCCGCCGGAGTGAGTCCGGGCTCCGCGGAAGGTTCGCCCGCCTCCCGGGGCAGCACCTCGGCGATCCGGGCCGCGAGCGCGTCGACATCGACGCCCGCCTGAGCGAGGAGTTGCCGCGCGGGGTCCACCTGCGTGGCCGCCCACAGGAGGTGTTCCGTGTCGAGGTCGGAGGTCCCGTTCTCCGTCGCCTTCTGCGTGGCCAGGCCCAGGAGTTCGTGCGACGACTCCGTGAGGAGGCGGCCGATGGGCACCCGCTGCACGGCAGGTGGCGACGACGCCGGTGACGTACCGAAGAAGCGGTCGAGCATCTCGCTGAAGGGATCGGACGAACCGAAGGGTGAACCGAACGCCATCGACATGTCAGCTCCAGACGGGCAAAGGGGTTCTTCCACTCAAACCCGCCGCCCAGGGCTCCGCAAACGGAGTGGAACCGCTTCCCGGGCAGCCCGCGCCGCAGGCGACCCGAAACACCCGCGGCGACGAACGGACGGGACTGCTGGATCGCCACCCGGACCCGGTCGTTAAGGTTAGGCTAAGCTAACTTTTCGAACGGGGTGGGGCAGACATGACACCGGTCGTCACAGATCGCGTGAACCCGGACACGGATACGTCGACCGTGTCGGCGAGCAGGCCGGCAGAACCACGGCACCGTGTGGTCGTCGTCAAGTTCGGCGGCAACGCCATGGTGGACGCGAGCCTGCAACGCCTCTTCGCCCAGGACGTCGTGGAGCTGTGGCACGCAGGGCTTCACCCGGTCGTCGTGCACGGCGGCGGGCCCCAGATCAGTGCGATGCTGGACCGCCTGGGCCTGGAGAGCCACTTCGAGGCGGGCCTGCGCGTGACCACGGCGGAAACCATGGACGTGGTGCGCATGGTGCTGTCCGGCCGCGTCCAGCGGGAACTGGTCGGCCAGATCAACGCCCACGGGCCCTTCGCCGTGGGCATGACCGGCGAGGACGCGCACACGATGACGGCGGTACGACGGCCCGCCTATGTGGACGGCCGCCCGGTGGACATAGGTCTCGTCGGAGACATCGTGGACGTGAACCCCGGCATGGTGCGCGCGCTCCTGGAGCAGGGTCACATCCCGGTGGTGTCCCCCGTGGCCCGCGGCGACGACGGGCAGGTCTACAACGTCAACGCCGACCTTGCCGCGTCCGCGCTGGCCGTGGCCCTCGGGGCGGAACGGCTGGTCATGCTCACCGACGTGGAGGGGCTGTACGCGGACTGGCCCCGCAGCACCGAGGTGATCAGACACCTTACGGCCGACGCGCTGGCCGAGTTGTTGCCGGACCTCGCAAGCGGGATGCTGCCGAAGATGGAGGGCTGTCTGCGGGCCGTCCGGGGCGGCGTGCGCAGGGCGCAGGTGCTCGACGGCCGGGTGCCCCACGCCGTGCTGCGGGGCGTGCTCGGCGAGAACGGTCCCGGCACCACCGTGGTTCCGGACACCGCCGTCACGCCCGGCGCCGGCCCGGACCGCGACCTGAGCACCGTGTGACCGCTCGACGGCGCGACTCGGACCGCCACTGGACGTCAGGGGCGCGGCGCCACGGCGCCGCGCCCCTGACGCGGACGCTCTACACGGCCCTAGCGAGGATCCGCGCGTCGCGCCGCGGGTCCAGCGACTCCGCCCAGGCCCTGGGCGCCAGAGACGCGGTCGTCGAGGTGAATCCGTACCGCTGGAACAGCCGTCCGCCGCCGGTCGTCGCGGTGAACAGGGCACCGAGCGACCTCGCACGCGCCCTCGTCAGCGCGGAGCGCAGCAGCACCGCTCCCACTCCGCACCCCTGCCGGTGCCCGGCCACACAGAAGTTGTACAGAACACCCGCGGGCGCGCCGCCCTCCCCCGGGCCGGCCGGGTACACGCGCAGACCCACACAGCCTTCGAGCCGGCCTGCGGGACCCACGGCCACCAGGAAGTCGGCCGCCTGGGCGGCGTAGAGCGAGACAGGGCGCTCCCGCAGCGCGCCCGCACGGACGAAGGGCCTGGACAGGGCGGCCAGTTCGCCGGCGTCCTCCGCACGGGCGAAGCGTACGGAGGGCGCAGCCGCACGGAGCGCCCCCGCCTCAAGGGCAGGACGCGGCATGGTCGTGGTCAACGCATTCCTTCCCGGTTCCACGAGCGGGCAGCACGGCCGAACGGCAGCACCCCGGCTGCGGACCGGTGCTGAGCCGGTCAGGCGTCCGCGGGGACGGTGAGGGAACGGGGCCGCAGATCCGTCCAGTTGGTCTCGACGAAGTCCAGGCACGCCTCCCGGGTGTTCTCTTCGAAGGCGATCGTCCAGCCTCCGGGCACGTCCACGAAGGACGGCCACAGCGAGTGCTGGCCCTCATCGTTCACCAGGACCAGGAACCGGCCGTCTGGGTCGTCGAACGGGTTGGTGCTCATGTGTCAGTACCTCCTCGGGTCCGGCGGGCCGGTGACAGCCGCGCCGAGCGTGTTCTTCTGCCCGCCGGCGGGCCGGCGGCGCTCCCCGGGAGCGGGCCCGGAGAACGAGTTCGAATGATGAGCCAGGGATATGGAAGGAGAAGTCCAACTTAGGTTAGGCTCCCCTAATCACCCAGAGCTTAGCCTCTACCCTTCCCCTCTCACAAGGAGACGTTCATGCCCCCGGTGACCGAACGGATCCGCACCGAGAGCGACTTCGCCGGCTTCGGACTGACCGGCGCTCCCGGTACCGACGCGTTCTGGGCGGCGGCGCGCACGCCCGCGTCGGTACCCGCCGGCGACGGCGGCTGGGTATCGCTGTTCCTCTGGCGGGGCTCTCCGGCCACGGTCGACTTCGAGAGCTGGTCGGGGCCGGTCCCCCTGCGCCGGTGGCGCGACACCGACTGCTGGTACGCCGAAGTGCCCATGCCCGAACGGCTCCGCGTGACCTACCGGTTCCTCGTGGACGAAACACCGCACGCGGACCCGTTCAACCCGGCCGGCGCCGGCATGGACCGTTCCGTCGCCGCGACCCCGGACGCCCCCGCCCAGCCGCACTGGCCCGTGGTCGGCGCCGACGACGTGCTCCCCGTTCCGCACACCCGGCTCCGCTGGAACAGCGCACGGCTCGGCGGACGACGCACGGTGCGTGTCCACCCGGCCGGGGGCGGTGGACCGGTGGTGCTGCTCCTCGACGGGGACGACTGGCTGTACCTGCATCCGGCCATGGCCGCGTTCGACTCGGCCGTCGCCGAAGGCGGGATGCCGCCCGTCACGCTGGTCTTCCTGCCGGCCAAGGACCGGGCCGCCGAGTTCGCGGAGGGGTCCGGGCTGTGGGAGGCCGTCCGGGACGAACTGCTGCCGCTCGTCGCGGAGTCCGGAGTGACGGCGGACCCGGACCGGCTGGTGGTGGCCGGGCAGAGCCTCGGCGGGCTCAGCGCGGTGAACGCGGCACTGGACTTCCCCGAGCTGGTCTCCCGGGTCGCCTGCCAGTCGGGGTCGTTCTGGTGGGCACCCGGAGCGCCGGACCAGGCCGACCCTCTCGGCGGCCCGGCCGGCGGCTCCGTGGCCGCACGCCTGCGGGAGCGCCCCGACCTGACCGGGCTGCGGATCGCGTTCGACGTCGGGGAACACGAGACGCGGATGCTCCCCCACTGCCGGCCGGTCGAGACCCTGGCCGAGGAGGCGGGCGCGACGGTACGGGTATCAAGGTCACCGTCCGGCCACGACCGGGCAGGCTGGCGGCACGCCCTGCTCAGGGATGTCGCCTGGGCCCTCGGCGGGCGGCTTCACGCCCCGAGGAGCACGCAGGCGGGCGCTTCCGCGGCCTCCCGAAGCTCCGGACACGATTCCTGACGGCCGTGAGGCGGAGTGGGGACATGCCCACGTACGAGACGATGCCGTTCCACCTTCGGACCTAGCGGCTGCTGCTGCTGCCCTGGGCCGAGTCGGACGCCGCCGGCTTCCGCGCCCTGCTCTCCGAACGCGGCGACGGGACGCCCACGGTCGAACACGCCCGGACGTCCGTCGGGAAGCTGCTCACCGCGACGGCGACAACACGAAGGGGTCAGCCGCGCCGCATGTCCGCATCGCGGACGACGACACGATCTCGCCGTGTTCGCGCTGCTGCGCCCCGAGTGGGACGCGCTGAACCGCCCCCGTGCCTGGGATGCCTGAGAGACAGTAAGCGCGTGTTCCGGCGTCCTGTCCGGTGCGACACCTTCAGCGGCCGGCGCCCCGGCCGCTCACCTCGCCACCGCCAGGCAGTAGGCCTCGTCGGTGGCGAGGAGGTTGCGATGGGTGTCCTCGGCCGTGATGATCCCGTCGTCCAGGACGAGCACCCGGTCGGCCGCGTCCAGGACAGCCGGGCTGCTGGAGATCACGACGGTGGTACGGCCCCGGCGCAGCTTCACGAGGTTGCGCGCGATCAGCTGCTCGGTGACCGCGTCCACGGCCGTGGTCGGATCGTGCAGAACGAGGACGTCGGTGTCGGCGGCCAGGGCACGGGCCAGGGACAGCCGCTGGCGCTGTCCCCCGGACAGGTTCGCGCCCCGGTCGCGGATGGCGTAGTCGAGCCCGTCGCGGTGGAGCGCGACGACGTCGGTCAGCATGGACGCCTCCACCGCCTCGGGAACGGTGCGGCTGGTGCCCGCCGGGTCGATGTTCGTACGGAGGGTGCCCGCGAAGATCTCCCCGTCGTACGGGTTGACCAGCATGTGTTCACGGACGGCCTCGACCGGCAGCTCCGCGATCTCCCGCCCGCTGATCCGGACCGTCCCGTCGTACTCCTGCGGCGGGACGTTCACCGCCAGGATCGACGCGAAGTCGGCTGCCGCGCGCGGCTGATAGGCGGTGATCGCCACGAACTCCCCGGCGGCGACCCGGAACTTCAGCTCGCGCAGCGTCCCGTACCGGATGCCGTCGATCTCCAGGTCCCCGCCCGCGGCCGGGCGCTGCGGGCCCGGGGCGGACACCGGGGGTGCCGCCAGGACCAGCGCCATCCGGTCGGCCGAGGCGCGCGCCATCATCACGTACTTCGGCATCTCCGAGAACATCTTCAGCGGTTCCATGATGAACTGCGCGAGACCCACCGCCATGACGAGTTCCCCGATGGTGATCTGGCCGTCGAACGCCAGCCAGCCCGCCGTCAGGGTCACGGCGGCGGCCAGGACCGCGTTGAGGGCCTGTGCGGCGCCGGCGTACGCGCCGTTCACCCTGGCCACGGTGATCGCCTGGTGCTTCGCCTCCGTGCTGACCTTCCGGTAGGACACGAACGCCGCGTGGTTGCCGCCGAACCCGTGCAGCGGGCGCAGGCCGGTGATCAGGTCCGCGACCTTCGCGCCGGCCCGCGCCACCCGGGCCTGCTGTTCCTGGGTACTGGCGCCGATCCGCTTGGACATCACGCTGAGGATCGTCAGGATCACGACGGTTCCCATGATCACCAGCAGTCCGAGCCGGAGGTCCGCCAGGCCCAGCGCGACCGCCGCGACCACGACCGCGACCAGCGAGCTGATCAGCAGCGGCACCACCTCGATGATGTCTGCGGTGGAGTCGGCGTCCTCGGTGGCGATGGTCAGCACCTCGCCGGACTTCAGATCGATCTTCCTGTCCACGGGCTGGAGTCCGCACTCCGCGACCTGCACCCGCCAGCGGTGCGCCTCCGTCGTGTTGGCCTTCTGCAGGACGCGCATCCCGAACCGCCACGACAGTGACACGGTCGTGATGATCACGGCCAGCGCGCCGATCGACACCCCCAGCGAACCGGGGCTCCGGTCCTGGAGGGTGTGCTCGAGGATCAGCCCGAGCGCGATGGGGAAGGCGGTCTCGCCTGCCTGGTACAGGCCCATGAGGACGGTGCCCCAGGTCATGGCACCGAGGTTGCGGCGCAGCGCCGTCCGCAGGATGCCGGCTCCGCTGAGGGGCCGGTGGGGTTCAGGAGTTCGCATCGAGGTGACCGGCAATCGCTTCGGGGGTTCGCAGGGTGAGCAGGTCGCGGATCGTGATAACTGGACCGTACTCCCGGCGGAGCAGCCCGATCAGGCGCACCGCCAGCATGGAGTGTCCGCCGAGGGCCACGAAGTCGCTGACCGCGCTGACCTCGTCGTCGTCCAGGTCCAGTGCCTCGGCGAAGAACTCGCACACCGTGATCTCGGTGTCCGTCTCCGGTGCACGTTCGGCCACCGTCGTCAGCACGCCCAGCGGCCTGGCCTCCGGGAGCGCCTTGGTGTCGGCCTTGCCGTTCACGGTCAGCGGGATGCGGTCGACCTGCGCGTAGTGCGTGGGGCGCAGGAAGTCGGGGAGGGCGGCGCCCACCTCGGCGGCGACGGACGCCAGACCGGAGCCGTCGAGCACCAGGTACGCGGCCAGCCGGTACGCTCCGTCGACCTGTGGGTCGGGCTGGGCGACCGCGGCGGCGAACCGTACCGCCGGGTGCGCGGCGAACGCGGCCTCGACCTCGCCCGGTTCGACGCGGTGCCCGCGGATCTTGACCTGCTGGTCGGTCCGGCCCAGGTACACCAGGTTGCCGTCGGGGCGACGGACAACCAGGTCCCCGGTGCGGTACATGCGCTCGCCCGGTTCCCCGAACGGGCAGGCCACGAACCGGTGCGCCGTCTGCGCGGGCTGCCCGAGGTAGCCGCGGGCGATGCCGACACCCGACACGTACAGTTCGCCGGGCACGCCGTCCGGCAGGGGCCTGAGCCACGGATCCAGTACGTACACCTCGGTGTTGTCGATGGCTACGCCGACCACCGGGTCCTCGCACTCGAAGGTGCCGACGCCGAGGGTGTTGATGGTGTACTCGGTGGGTCCGTACAGGTTGTAGCCGGCCGTGCCCTCGGTCTCCGCGAGCCGCTGCCACAGTGCCGGGGTGACGGCCTCCCCGCCCAGCAGAACGAGCGCGGGGCGCCGCCCGGGGGTGTCGAGCAGTCCCTCGGCAACCAGTTGCTGCGCGTAGGTCGGGGTCACGTTGATCACGTCGATGCCGTGCTCCAGGCAGTACTCGACCAGCCGGGGCGCGTCGCGGCGCAGCTCCTCGTCGCAGATGTGCACCTCGTGGCCGTCGGCCAGCCAGAGCAGTTCCTCCCACGACATGTCGAAGGCGAACGACACGGTGTGCGCGATCCTGAAGACCCGGTTCCCGTGCTCAGCCAGCACCGGTTCGAAGATGCGCCGCTGGTGGTTGATCAGCATGTTGGTGAGTCCGGCGTACTCGGTCACCACGCCCTTGGGCTTCCCGGTCGATCCGGAGGTGAAGATCGTGTACGCGGGGTGCCTGAGGCGGTCCGGGTCCTCCGGCGCGAACGTGCGGAACGGCTCGGCCGCGGGCAGCGGACGGTCGAGCTCGATCAGCTCACCTGTCAGCCGGGGCGACACCGCGCCGACGGTGAGGATCACGTCCGGGCGGGCCGCTTCGATGATCGCGGCGATGCGCTCGTCCGGGTGGTCGAGCTCCAGCGGCACATAGGCGGCGCCGACGCGCAGTACGGCGAACAGCGCCACGATCGAGTCGAGGGAGCGCGGTATCGCGAGGGCCACGGTCCGCTCCGGTCCGATACCGCGGCCGGCCAGCACTCCGGCCACCGCACGGCTACGGTCCCGGAGTTCGGCGAAGGTCATGGCCGAACCGTGGGCGACGAGGGCGACGCGCCGCGGGTCACGGTCGGCCGCCCGGTCGAACCGGTCGACGACGGTGTCCGTGCCGACGTCCGTACGGGGGGCCGCTCCGGGCAGTGTGCCCACGCCGGGCAGCGCGCCGACCGGGCCGGCCGACCCGGCCAGGTCCTCCAGCACGCGGAGGTAGCCGTCGAGGAGGCGGCGGGCGCCCTCGGGGTCGTCGTCGCGGTGCTCCAGCTTGACGGTGAGCCGGTCGCCGGGCGTGACGACCCAGGTGAACGGGTAGTGGGTCGAGTCGTCGGCCCGCACCGAGGTGATGCCGTGCCGTGCGTTCATCTCGGCGAACGCGTCCAGGTCCAGGAAGTTCTGGAGCACGAACAGGTTGTCGAACAGGGTGTCGTGTCCGCTGGCCCGCTGGATCTCGCCGAGGCCCAGGTGCTCGTGCTCCATCGCCTCGACACGGGCCGTCTGGACGGCCGTCAGGTACTCCCCGACCGTGTCGTCCGGCCGGGCCCGCGTCCACATGGGCACGGTGTTGAGCAGGACGCCGACGATGCCGGACAGGCCTTCGCCCTCGCGGCCGGAGACGGTGACGCCGAACACGGCGTCGCTGCGGCCGGTGTGCGCGCCCAGCAGGAGGCCGAACGCCCCGGTCAGCACCGAGTTCAGGGTGACGCCGTGCGTCCTGGCCGCCTGCCGCAGCAGATCGGACAGTTCGGCGGACATCGTGTGGACGAGCGCACGCGGCAGTTCGTCCGTGACGGTGGGCTGCTCCCCGGCGAGCAGGGTGGGGCCGCCGAGTCCGTCGAGGTGGTCCGCCCAGAAGCGTTCCGCCACGGCGGGGTCCTTGGCGGCGAGCGCGCGGGCGTAGTCCTCGAAGCCGGGCGAGAGCGGGATCGCGGCCGGCGGTTCGCCCGCGAGGACGTCCCGGTAGGCGTCGAACAGGTCCCGCAGCAGGATCTCGCGGGACCAGCCGTCCCAGAGCAGCAGGTGGTAGCTCAGCAGCAGGCCGTCTCGGTCGCCGGGCAGGCGCACCACGGTCAGCCGGACCAGCGGCGGCTCGCCCGGGTCGAAGCCCGTGTCGCGGTCCCTGGCGCGCAGGGCGTCGGCCTCGGCCTCCGTCGCGACGGTGACCGTACGGACGTCGACGCGGCGGCCCGCGCCGAGGACCTGGACCGGGTTGCCGCGGTCGTCGGTGGTGAATCCGGCGCCCACGACCGGGTGCCGGGCGATCACGTACGCCATCGCCTCGGCGAGCGCGTCGGTGTCCAGGCGGCGGTCGAAGGCGAAGTAGCTCTGCGCGACGTAGTGTCCGGCCGTGCCCGCCATCTGGGCCTGGAAGTACAGGCCGCGCTGGAGGGGGGTGACCGGTGCGGTGCGCTCGGCCGTGGCGGAGGCCTCCGCGATGCGCTCCAGCGCGGCCCGCCAGTGCCCGGTGATCTCGTCGGGCATGCCGTCGGCGAGGGTGAAGGCCGCGTGCAGGCTGCCCGTGGTGTCGTCGGTCCACGCGTTGACCTCGACGGCGTACGGGCTGCCCTCGTCCGCGCCGGTGATGTGCGGCGCCCGGGACTCGCCGCTGCGGCCGAGGTAGTTGAACAGGACCTGCGGGCGGGCGGTCAGCAGCGGGGCCGTCTGCGGGTTGAGGTACCTGAGCCTGCCGTAGGCGATGTGCCCGTCCTCGTCGGGCTGGCGTCCGGCGACTTCGCGCGCCGCCTCGACGGGGTCGGTGTGCGCCGTGAGCCGTACGGGCGCGATGGCGGTGAACCAGCCGACCGTGCGCGTGTAGTCGTGGTGTTCCCGGACGGGGACACGGCCGTGGCGCTCCAGGTCGACGGCGAGATCGGTGGGTGCCGCCTGGACGTGGGTCAGTGCGGTGCGAAGTGCGCCGCACAGCAGCTCGGTGAGGCCGATGCCGAGTGCGGCGGGTGCGGTGCGCGTCACCCGGCCGCTCACCTCGGGCGCGAGCACGACGGTGGTCTCGCGCAGGCCCTCGACGCGGGGCAGCAGCGCGGGCGCCCCGAGCGTGGTGATCCACTCGCCGAGGCCGGTCACCTCGGCGCAGCGGGCACCCGTCGCTTCGGCGTACTCGCCGTAGGAGGTGGTGGGCGGCGCCAGGGCCGCTCCGCTCAGGGCGGTGGCCAGGTCGTCGAGGAGGATCAGCCAGGACACCGCGTCGACGGCGAGGTGGTGCGCGGTGACCACGAGAGTGCGGCTCCGCGGCATCCAGGAGAAGGCGACGACCTCCCCGGCCTCGGGGTTCAGGCGCCCGGCGGCTTCGTTCGCGGCGGCCGTCGTGTCGCCCGTCTCGGTGCGGACGACGGCGACCTCGCGGTGGGGCTCGGTACGCAGGGCCCACACACCGTGATCCACGTCCAGCTTCAGCCGGAGGACGGGGTGCGCGGCCACGACGGCGTTGGCGGCGCGTTCGACGTCATCGATCCCGGCGCCGTCGGGGACCACCAGCGACCGGGCCTGGGCGAACCGGGCGAGCGAACCGCCCAGTTCCCGCCTGCGCATGATGATCGGGGTCGGAAGCAGCGGGCCGTCCTCGCGGCGGACGGGCCCGGCGGCCGGAGCCGGCGGTGTGCGCGAGTCCAGTTGCCCGGCGAGTGCGCGCGGGGTCTTGAACAGGAAGACGTCCCGCGGTGCGATGTGAAGTCCGAGAGCTCTGGCCCGGTTGATGACGGTGATGGCGAGGATGCTGTCCCCGCCCGCCATGAAGAAGTCGGTGTCGGCGTCCACGTCGGAGCCCGGCAGTGTCTCGCCGAAGACGCCGGTCAGCGCGGCGAGCGCGGTGCCGGTCGTCGCCGGTGCGACGCCGTCCCGCGCGGCGCCGGTCACGACCGGCGCGGCCTCCTGCGCGGCGCGCGCGGTCAGGGCCTCGCGGTCCAGTTTGCCGTTGACCGTCAGCGGCAGCGCGTCGAGGAACCGCACCTGGCCCGGCACCATGTGTGCGGGCAGCTTCGCGGCCAGGAGTGCGGTGAGGTCGCCGGGCGCCCGGCCCACGACGTGCGCGACCAGGTGGTCGCCGCTGTCCGCCACGGTGACGGCCACGTCGACCACGGTGTCGAGCTCCCTGATCGCCGCCTCCACCTCGCCGGGCTCGATCCGGAAGCCCTTGAGCTGGACCTGGCCGTCGGCCCGGCCGGCGAACTCCAGCTCGCCGTCGAGCGTCCGGCGGGCGAGGTCGCCCGTGTGGTACATGCGGGAGCCGTCGCCCGCGAACGGGTTCGCCACGAACCGGCCCGAGGTGAGCCCGTGCCTGCCGAGGTAGCCGAGGGAGACCTGGTCGCCCGCGACATAGATGGCACCCACCTTGCCGGGTGCCACCGGCCGGAGCCGGTCGTCGAGGAGATAGGTGTCCAGACCGGGGATCGGACCGCCGATCGGGCTGACTTCGGCGCCGGCACCGAAGTCCTCGTCGGTGAGCACCCGGTGGGTGACATGGACGGTGGTCTCCGTGATGCCGTACATGTTGACGAGCTCGGGCGAGCGGGTGCCGTACCGCTCGACCCAGCCGCGCAGCCGCGCCGGATCCAGGGCCTCGCCGCCGAAGATGATCCGGCGCAGCGCGGTGGCCGGTTCTCCGGCGTGCCGGTCCGCCTCGATGAACCGGTAGAACGCCGACGGGGTCTGGTTGAGCACGGTGACTCCGCGCTCTCGGACCAGCCGGTGGAAGTCCACCGGGGAACGGGTCAGCGCGTAGTCCGGTACCAGCAGCTCCGCGCCGTGCGCCAGCGCGCCCCACAGCTCCCAGACGGCGAAGTCGAAGGAGTACGAGTGGAACTGGACCCACACGTCCTGCGGGCCGAAGTCCATGTCGGGACGGGTGTTCGCGAGCAGTGCCACGACGGAGGCGTGCGGGACGACGACGCCCTTGGGCCGGCCGGTGGACCCGGACGTGTAGATCACGTACGCGGGGTCTTGCGGGCGGGCAACCGCGGTCTGCGGCGCCGTCCCGTCCGCCTGCGGCGGTTCGTCCCCGAGCACGAGCACCCGGGCCCGTACTCCGGCGCGGGCCAGCAGACCGGTGAACCGGTCGCGCTGCTCACGGTCCACGAGTACGGCCTGCGGCGCGGCGTCGGCCAGGATGTACGCCAGCCGTTCGTCCGGATACGCAAGATCCAGCGGGACGTAGGCGCCGCCCGCGGTGACGATGGCGACCAGGGCTACGACCTGTTCCAGGGAACGAGGTACGGCGACGGCGACACGTCCGCCCGGTCCGACGCCGGCCGCTCGCAGCGCCGCGGCCAGCTCGTCCTTCGCCGACGCCAGTTCGCCGTAGGTGAGCGACCTGCTGTCGCCGTCGAGGGCGCACTGGGTGACGGCGACGGCGGCCGGGTCGCGGAGAGCGGCGGCGTCGAACAACGCGCCCAGGGTCGTCGGTGCGAGCACGGCGGGGCGCCGGCCGTCCTCGGACGCCAGCTCCTCGACCCGTGCGTCCGGCCGGGTGAGCAGACCGGTCAGCGTGCGGGTGAACGTGCGCAGGATCTCAGCGGCGCCGGACTCCCGGAGCAGCGCGCCGTCGTAGATCAGGTTGAAGCGCGGCCGGCCGTCGTGTGTGCGTTCCACGACCAGGGTCAACGGGTAGTGCGGGGCCCCCTCGTTGACGATGCCGGTGATGACCAGTTCGTCACCGGGCCGGCGCAGCGCGGCCACGTCGGTCGCGACGTCGAACACGACCAGGGTGTCGAAGCGGGCACCGGCGCCGGTCAGCCTGCCGATCCGCGCCAGCGAGACGTGCTGGTGCGGCAGCACGGCGCTCTGGTGCTCCCGCACCGAGGCCAGCAGGCCGGCGGCCGTCGTCGTCGCACCCCAGCGGGCACGTACGGGAATCGTGTTGATGAACAGGCCCACCATGTCGGCGATGCCCGGCACCGCCGCGTCGCGTCCTGACACGGTGGAGCCGAACACGACGTCGTCGCCGGGCAGGATGCCGCCGAGCGTCACCGCCCAGGCGCTGTGCACGGCCACGCTCAGGGGGACACCGGCCGCCCGGGCTGCCGCGTCGACGTCGGCCGACGGCTCCACGGCCGTGTCGGCGAACCGGTCGGACGGGATGTGCCCGTCGGCGACCAGCGAGGGGCCGGGCAGGCCGGCGAGCTGCTCGCGCCAGACCCGGTCGCTCTCGTCGTCGTCCCGTCCGGCGAGCCAGTGCACGTAGTCGGGGAAGCCGCCGGTCCGGTAAGCGGTCCCCGGCCGGTGGTACTCGGCCAGCAGTGTGCGGAGCATCGGCGGCACCGACCAGCCGTCGGCGATGATGTGGTGCACGGTCTGCACCAGCACGTTGCGGCCGGCGCCGTCGCGGATGAGCGTGTAGCGCATCAGCGGGCCGGTGGCCAGGTCGAACCCGGCGCGGCGGTCCCGCTCGGCGTGGTCGTGGATCTCGGCGTCGGTGATGCCGGGGCGGTCCAGTGTGGTGAAGGGCGCCTCGGCGCCGCTCTCCAGCACGGAGACGACCCGGCCGTCCGCGAGCGGCACGAAGCGGGCGGCGAGGTTGGGGTACAGCGTGAGCAGCCGGGTGGCCGCCGCCGCGAGTCGTCCGCCGTCCACCTCGCCCTCCAGCGTCAGCAGCTGCTGCTCCACGTAGCTGCCGGCCGAGTCGTCGTCGAAGACCGAGTGGAAGTACAGGCCTTCCTGCAACGGGGTCAGCGGCAGGATGTCGCACAGTCCGGGGCCGTCCAGGGCGTCGACGTCGGGCTGGGTGAGCGGCAGCGGGGCGAAGTCGCTGGGCGAGTGGCCGCCGTGTTCGAGCGCGGCCAGCCCGGTGAGGGCCTCACGCAGGTAAGCGCCGACGACGGTGATGTCCTCGTCGGTGAACACGCCGTCGGGCCAGGAGATGGTGGTGACGAGTTCGTACCCGCCGCCGGTGGCGGCCGGCTCGGCGATGAGGTTGAACTCCAGGGCGCGCCGCAGGCGCATCCTCGGGTCGCGCTTCTCGCCCAACTGCCCGGTGGAGCCGGCGAGCTGCCAGTCTCCGGAGGAGTCCGAGTCGAACCGGCCCAGGTAGTTGAACAGCACCTGGGGTGCGGGTGCGTCGAACCGGGCGCCGGCCAGGTACCGCAGGGCGCCGTAGGAGAGACCGTTGCCCGGGACGCCGGCGAGGTCCTCCTTGACCCGCTTCAGCGCGGCGGCCAGATACGCGGGTGAGGTGAGGTCGGCTGCGGCGCCGGGGTCGACGGTCACCGGGAAGAGGGTGGTGAACCAGCCCACGGTCCGCGACAGTTCAGGTTCGAAGCCGGCTGCGTCCGCGACGAAGCGTCCCTCGCGGCCGTGGCCCTCCAGTTCGATGTGGGCGAATGTCTGGTCCCGGCCGAGGTCGCGGCGCCACCGGGCGAGGGCGACGGCGAGCGCGGTGAGCAGGACGTCGTTGACGCCCGCGTGGAACTTCGCCGGTATCTCGCCGAGGAGCGCCGCCGTGATCCCGGGTCCGACCGATACCGTCCGTTCCCGCTCGCTCGCCACGGTGTCGGCGACGGACAGGGCGCGCCTGCCCAGGAGCCCGTCCACATCGGGCAGGGGACGCGCGAAGTGGGCACGGTCCGCGTCGAACGGGGTGCTTGCGAGCAGCTCGGTCCAGCGCCGGAACGACGTTCCCACCGGGGGCAGTTCGACCGGTGCGCCGGCGGTGGTCTGCCGCCATGCCGTGGCCAGGTCCTCCATCAGGACGCGCCAGGAGACGCCGTCGACGACCACGTGGTGAACGACCACGACCAGTTCCCGCGCCTCGCGGCGCCATACGGCCCGCAGCATGACTCCGTGGTCCGGGTCGAGTCCGGCGGTGGCCAGCTCGACGCAGGCGTCGAGCGGCAGGCCGCTCTCCTGCCACCCGGCGACGGTCTCCCCTGCCTCCGGGATGTCGAAGCTCCAGCGCTCACCGCGCACCAGCCTGGCCCGCAGCATGTCGTGCCGCCGGACCACGGCGGTGAGGATCCTGTCGAGGGTTTCGGCGCTCAGCTCCGGCGGGGTGTTCAGCACCACCGACTGCACGAAGCCGTCGACCGCGTCGGTGACCTCGCCGAGCCACTGGACGATGGGGGATCCCACGACGGGCCCGGTCGCCACGTCGTCGTCCTGCGCCGTGGAGGCGTCCTCGCGGCTCGCGACCGCGGCAAGGGCGCCGACGACGCCGTGGGCGAAGATCTGCCGTGCGGTGACGTGGAGCCCCGCGTCCCGCAGCGCGCTCAGCAGGGAGATCGCCAGGATGCTGTCCCCGCCGAGCCGGAAGAAGTCCTGGTCGACGCCGACCTCGTCCAGCCTCAGGACCGCGGCGACGGCCGCGCAGACCACGCGTTCGTTCTCGGTGGTGGGCTGGAGGACCGGGCCGGCCGAGGTCACGGGTTCCGGCAGCGCGGCCCGGTCCAGCTTGCCGTTGGCGGTGAGCGGGAACTCCTTCATCACGACCGTGTGGGTGGGCACCATGTACTCGACCATGTGCGCGTCGGCCCAGGCCCTGACCTCGTCGGCGTGCAGGTCCTCGTGCCCGGCGGCCGGGATCACGTACCCGACGAGGTAGGTGCCGCCCGCCGTGTTCTTCCTGGCGACGACACAGCTGTGGCGCACCGCGGGGTGTTCGGCGAGACCGGCCTCGACGTCCTCGATCTCCAGCCGCATCCCGCGGATCTTGATCTGGTTGTCGGCCCGGCCCAGGAAGTCCAGTGAGCCGTCCGGGGCGAACCGCGCGAGGTCACCGGTCCGGTAGAGCCGGGAGCCGTCGGCCGCGAACGGGTTCGCCACGAAGCGGGACGCGGTCAGGCCGGGAGCGTTGACGTATCCGCGGCCCAGGAGGAAGCCGCCGACGTACAGTTCGCCGCCGGCCCCGACCGGGACGGGGCGCAGTTCGTCGTCCAGCACGTACAGCTGGGTGTTGGGGTTGGCCCTGCCGATCGATGTCGACAGGCGTTCCGCCGCGCCCCGGTAGATGACGTGCGAGACGCCGATGGTCGTCTCGGCGGGACCGTATCCGTGGTACATGGGGATGTCGAGGCGGGTGCGGAAGCGTTCGTAGAGCTCGGGGGTCAGCACCTCACCGCCGCACCACACATGGCGCAGGCTGTCGAGGCGTCCGGAGTCTCCCGCCATCTCCAGCAGGACGTCCAGCATGGACGACACCAGGTAGGTGAAGGTGACGCGCTGCTCGGCGATCACGCTCAGCAGATGGTGCGGGTCGCGTTCGCCGCCGGGCCGCAGCACCACCAGCCGGCCGCCGCACACGAGCGGCAGGAAGATCTCGTTGATCGAGATGTCGAAGGACAGCGGCGCCTTGAACAGGGACGCGTCGTCGTGGCCGAAGTGCAGGATCTCCTCGACCTGCCACAACAGGCGTTCGCTGATGGCCTCGTGACGGATCATGGCGCCCTTGGGCCGGCCGGTCGATACGGAGGTGAAG
>NZ_JAELVH010000520.1 GCF_019399235.1 Streptomyces poriferorum
CCCCCATGCCCCGTACCACCCCGTCCCTGGTCCACGCCTGTCTGGTGCTCACCGCGCTGACTTCACTCACCGCACTGACCGGCTGCTCCGACGCCTCGCCGTCGAAGTCTCCGGCCGCCGTCGCTCCGACGACCTCCACGGCCGTCACCCCTGAGGCCGGATCCTCGGCCGCCACCGGAAGCCCGGCAAAGCCCGCTGCCCAGCCGCCGGTTCACGTCTCCATCCCTTCCCTCGGAGTGGACAGCGACATCATGCGTCTCGGTCTGAACACCGACGGCACGGTCGAAGTGCCGCCCGCCGAGAAGGGCATGACGGTCGGCTGGTACACCGGCGGCCCGGTGCCGGGCGCGCAAGGGCCCGCCGTCCTGATCGGCCACAACGACACCCGCTTCGGCCGGGCCGTCTTCCACGACCTGAAGAAGATCACCAAGGGGGCTGACATCACCGTCCGGGACGCGAAGGGCGCCGAAGTCCACTTCGAGGTCACCGGCCGCGAGACGGCGAGCAAGACCGCGTTCCCGACCAACCGGGTCTACGGACCGACGGACGACCGGGCCCTGCGTCTGGTCACCTGTGACGGCGCGTTCGACGCGCAGGGGCACCCCGTCGACAACCTGATCGTGTACGCGACGAGGCGATGACGGACACCGGGACGCGGCGGCGCGGCCGGAGGACCTGATGGACGGTGGCGGGACAGACTCCTGGCACCCGCCGTCTACCCACGGGTAACTCCTCCTGCTTTCATGGGGCCAGGACCTCACCACCCCCCAACTGCCACAGCAGAATCAGGAGTCCAGGTGCCCCACTCCGCGCTTCGCCGCATCTCCGGCGTGACCCTGTCCGCCGCGCTCGCCGCCGTCGCTCTGACCGCCGGCGCCCCGCACGCGTCGGCCGTCGCCGGTACTCCGTCCCTGCGGGTGCTCACGTACAACACGTTCCTGATGAGCACGAACCTCTACCCGAACTGGGGCCAGGCCCACCGGGCGGCGGAGATACCGAAGACCTCGTTCTTCCGTGGCAACGACGTCGTCGTACTCCAGGAGGCCTTCGACAACGCCTCGTCGGACGCGCTGACGGCCAACGCCTCGGCCCAGTACCCGTTCCACACCCCGGTGGTCGGCCGGAGCAGGAGCGGATGGGACGCCACCAGCGGGTCCTACTCCGCCGCGACGCCCGAGGACGGCGGCGTCACCGTCCTCAGCAAGTGGCCGATCGTCCGGCAGGAGCAGCACATCTACAAGGATGCCTGCGGCAGCGACTGGTGGTCCAACAAGGGCTTCGCCTATGCCGAACTGAACGTGAACGGTGCCCGGGTGCACATCGTCGGCACCCACACCCAGTCCACGGATCCGGGATGCGGTGCGGGCGAGGCGGCGGAGATCCGGGGCCGGCAGTTCCGCCAGATCGACGCGTTCCTCGACGCGAAGAACATCCCGGCGTCCGAGCAGGTCATCGTGGCCGGTGACCTCAACGTCGACTCCCACTCCCCCGAGTACGCGTCGCTGCTGGCGAACGCCGGGCTGACCGGGGCGGACGCCCGTACCGGGCACCCGTACTCCTTCGACACGCAGGACAACTCGATCGCCGCCGACCGCTACCCCGACGACCCGCGCGAGGACCTCGACTACGTGCTGCACCGTGCGGGCCACGCCAAGCCGGCGGGGTGGACGAACGAGGTGGTCAAGGAGGACAGCGCGCCCTGGACCGTTTCCAGCTGGGGCACGGACTACACGTACACGAACCTCTCGGATCACTATCCGGTCGTCGCGTCCGCGCGATAGCCGGGCGGACGGACCCTGCGCCGCGCCCCCGCCC
>NZ_JAELVH010000521.1 GCF_019399235.1 Streptomyces poriferorum
GCTGCGGGCGGGGCGGCGGGCCTGGTGCCCGGATGTGTTCTAGGGAGGGCCGCGGTGGTGCGGGTTGCCGACGACGACCCTTCACGCGGTGCCGATCGTGTGTCCCCTGCCGAGGTCACCGAGCTCCGCCGTGCGCGAGGTGATCGGCGCCTACAACCGGTGGCTCCGTGCCCGATGACTGGCGGGACCCCCACCCTCACCGCGTCCGCACCCTGAACAGCACCCCCGACAGTCCGATCGCCACCAGCAGCAGGCCCCCGGCCCAGGTCAGGGCGATCCAGGGGGCGTTGCCCGCCGACTGGTTCAGGAGGAGGGCGCGCAGGGACTCGATGGCCGGGGTGATCGGCTGGTGGTCGGCGAATCCGTGGAGCCAGGAGGGCATGGAGTCGACGGGGACGAAGGCGCTGCTCGGGTAGGGCAGGAACGACATCAGGAAGGTGAATCCGCCCGCGGCCTCCGGGGTCTTGGCGAGCAGGCCGATCGCCGCGGACAGCCAGGACAGCGCGACGATGTAGGCGACGAGTACGGCGAGCGCGGTGAGCCAGCCGGTGGGGGTGGCGGTGGGGCGGAAGCCGATCAGGAGGGCCACGCCCAGGACCACCGTGGTGGAGATCAGGTTGCGGGCCGTGCTGGCGGCGACATGGCCGGCCAGGACGGTCGCGCCGCCGATGTCCAGGGAGCGGAAGCGGTCGATGATGCCGCTCTTCATGTCCTCGCTGACGGCCACCGCCGTGCTCGCGGAACCGAAGCCCGCGCACAGGAGCAGGACGCCGGGGACGACGTAGGTGACGTACGAGGAGTGCGGGACGCCGGTGTCGATCGCGCCGCCGAAGAAGTAGACGAAGATCAGCATCAGCATGACGGGCAGCATGAGCGAGGTGATCAGGGCGTCCGTGTTGCGCCGGCTGATGCGCAGCGAACGGCCCGCCATGGTGCCGGCTCGGGCGAGGTTGGCGGTGAGGATTTCAGACATGGGCGGTCCGCGCCTCCTTCGTCGTGGTCAGGGCCATGAAGACGTCGTCGAGCGTGGCGCTGTGCAGGCTGAACCGCTCCACCGCTGTGCCGTCCGGGTCGATCTCGTCCAGCAGCGCGCGGACATGGGCCGCCGAGCCGTCCGTCGGCAGCCCGAGCGTGAGGGTCGCGGGCGCGTGATGCACGGCCCTGCGGGTGAGCCGGAGGTAGCTCGCGCGGTCGGCCAGGACGACGTCGAGGCGGTGTCCCGCGACGCGTGACTTCAGCGAGTCCGCGGTGCCCTCGGCGACCTTCCGGCCGCGGTCCAGGACGGCGATGCGGTCGGCCAGCCGGTCGGCCTCCTCCAGGTACTGGGTGGTGAGCAGGACCGTGGCCCCGTCGGCGGCGAGTTCGCGGACGACCTGCCAGAGTGCCTGACGGCTGCGGGGGTCGAGGCCGGTCGTCGGCTCGTCCAGGAAGAAGACCTCCGGCTGCGGGCTGCCGACCAGACCGGCCGCCAGGTCGAGCCTGCGCCGCATGCCGCCCGAGTAGGTGCGGACCGGGCGGCGGGCGGCGTCGGACAGGCCGAAGCGTTCGAGGAGTCCGGCGGCGCGGCGGCGCGCGTCCGTGGGGGAGCGGCCGGCCAGCCGGGCCATCATGCGCAGGTTCTCCTCGCCGGTCTGGGCCTCGTCCACGGCGGCGTACTGCCCGGTGAGGCTGATCGTGCGGCGTACCCGGCTCCGGTCGGCGACGACGTCGTACCCGGCGATGCGGGCCGTGCCGCTGTCGGCGGTGGTGAGCGTGGCCAGGATGCGTACGGCGGTGGTCTTGCCCGCACCGTTCGGGCCGAGCAGGGCGAAGACGGTGGAGCGGTCGACCCGCAGGTCGATGCCGTCCAGGACGGGTTGCGCGGGTCTTCCGTACGACTTGGTGAGGCCGACGGCCTCGATCATGGCGGATGACGGCATGGACTCCCCCTTATGTGTATGGCATACGCGTTACTGTGTAAGAGTTACGCATAACTAGGATGGGCGTCAAGGGAAGGTGGGTTCAGGTGACGCAGGAGAACGGTTCGCCGGGCGGTACGGGCCTGCCGGCCAGCATCGAGGCCGCCTGGGGGCTGCGGGCGCGCCCGGTGAAGGGGCCCAAGCCCGGGCTGAGCCTGGGACGCATCGTGGACGCGGCAGTGGCGGTGGCGGCGGCCGAGG
>NZ_JAELVH010000522.1 GCF_019399235.1 Streptomyces poriferorum
GCCCGGCCGAGGGCCCCGGGCCCGCCAGACCAGGTAGAGCGCGGAGGCCACGGCCGCACCCCGCAGCACCCACGGCCACGCGTCGCCGATCGCGGGGCTCATCTGCCCCTCAGCGATGGGCGCGCCCCACCGGCCGTCCATCCGGCCCCACAGCCAGACGAGGGCGCCCGCGGCGACGACCCCGGGCAGCCCCATCACGACCCACTTCGCCTCCGTCCGCGACAAGGTGCGGGAGCCGTACGCGAGCAGCCAGCCGACCGCCATGGCCAGCAGGGCCGGCGGGGGGTCCATCACCGCGCCGGCCACCAGCAGCGCGGCGGCCAGCAGGAGCAACGGGTGCGCGAAGCCGCGGCCCGCGGCAGCCTCGCGGTCACGGGCGCGGCGCAGTCGCGGCAACCGCCTGCGGCGCGGCGTCCCGGCCTCCGCCTCGTCGGGCTCCTCGTCCTCCTCGAAGTCCTCCTCGAACTCCTCGTCGTCCTCGTCGTCGTCCGCCGCCACCGGCGGCCTCAGCACCGCCGGGATCTCCACCCCGCCCCGGAAGCCCGGCACATCGGTTCCCGCGCCGAACTCACCGGTGTCTCCGAACCGGCCCGGGGCCACGCCCCACCAGTCCGTGTCGTCACCCGACGGGCCGAGTTCGTCCGACCCCGCCCGGTGCGGCGGGGACGGCGCCGGGCGGGGCGACGGCCTCGAAGCACCTTCCCGCGCTTCCGACGCGCCCTTGCGCGAACTGTCTTTCCGGAGCCTCGCCAGGCGCGGGCGCGGGATCCCCGCCGGCTGCGCGCCGGCCGTGTCCGGCTCCCGCGGCGGCAACGGGGTGCCGTCGCCCGACGAGGCCGCCGCCGCGACCAGTTCGTCGGGGGTGCCGAGCTTCCCGATGATGCGGCGCACCGCCCCCGGGGTGTCCGCGGCCTGCGCCACCCGCTGCCGGTCGATCTCGCCCCGCAACTCCGACACGAGTCTCATCCGGGTGCCCGAGGACAGCTGTTGCTGCTGTGCCAGGTCGCCGACCCGGCTCAGGTAGTCGTAGACCAGCTGGTCGCTCTCGATCCCCACGCGATCGTTCCCCTCTTACCGCCCTGCACCGACGGTAGCGTCCTCGGGCCTGTCCGGAGCGACTACCGTGGGACGGATGGGGATGACCACACCACCGCGGACGCTCGCCGAGGCTCTGCGCGCCCGGGACGACGAGTCACTGGCCGGGCTGCTGCGTGCCCGGCCGGATCTCCTCACCCCCGTGCCCGGCGACATCACCCAGCTCGCGACACGCGCCGGCACCCGTGCCTCCGTCGTCCGCGCCCTGGAGCACCTCGACCGCTTCGCCCTGCAGACCGCCGAGGCCCTGGCCGTCGCACCCGACCCGGCGCCGTACGACATCCTGCTGGGCCTGCTCACGGGCGACGGACGGGACGACGGGGAGCACCGCGGCGACGCGGGCGCCGCGATCGTGGCCGCGCTGCCCGGCGCCCTCGGCACGCTGCGCGAACAGGCCCTCGTCTGGGGCGAGAACGACCGGCTGCGCCTGGTGCGCACCGCCCGCGAACTGCTGTCGCCCTCTCCGCAGCACCCTTCCCCCACCGGTCTCGGGCCGACCGTCGCCGAGGCCACCGCCGGCATGTCGCCCGGCCGGCTCCAGGAGATCCTCACCGAGGCCGGGCTGCCCGCCACCCATGACCCGGTCTCCGCGGTCGGCGCCCTCTCCGCGCTGTTCACCGACCGCACCCGGATGGGCGAACTCCTCGACACCGCACCGGTGGAGGCCCTGTCGGTGCTGGACCGGCTGGTCTGGGGCCCGCCGTACGGCGGGCC
>NZ_JAELVH010000523.1 GCF_019399235.1 Streptomyces poriferorum
CCGGAGGGGGTGGGGACGGCGGGCCCGCGCGACGCGGCGCCGGTGTCCGGTACCTCGCGTACGGCTGCGGTCACCGGGACCGGGGCCGGCCCGTCCACATCGCCGCGCATCCTCGAGCTGCTGGCGCTGAGCGAGGGCGAACCCGGGCTGGCCGCCCTCGCCCCGTACCTGGACGATCCCGACCCGGCCGTCCGCCGCGCCGCCGTCGCCGCGCTCACCGAGTCCACCCCGCCGGGTGCGGGCCCCGCCCTGGCGGCCGCGCTCGCCGACCCGGCGCCTGCCGTGCGCGCGGCCGTCGCGGCGTCCCTGCGGGAACTGGTCGAGGTGCTGGACCCCTCGCCCGACCTGCGCACGCCCCTGGTCACCGCGCTGTCCTCGGACGATCCCGTGGTCCGCGCCGCCGCCCTCGACACCCTGCGGGCGCTGCGGCTCGGGGACGCGGAACTGTTCGCCGGAACGCTGAGCGACCCGGATCTCGATGTGCGGGCCGAGACCGTGCGGGCCCTGGTGTCCGTGGACGCGGTGGGCGGGCTGGTCCGGGCGGCCTCCGACTCGGCACGCGAGGTGCGGGTGGCGGTGGCGAAGGGGCTGGCCGCTGTCCGCTCCCCCGCGCCCGGCCCTCTCGGCCCGCTGCTGGACGACCCGGACGCGCTGGTCCGCGCGGCGGCACTGGCCGCGCTCGCGGGGACGGGGTGCCCGCCCGCGTACGCCGCGCGGGCGGTGGCGGCGCTGGCGGACCCGGCCTGGCAGGTGCGCGCGGGCGCGGCGACGGCGCTGTCCTCGGCGGACCCCGAGCGGGCGGTCCCCCCGCTGACCGGTGCGCTGGACGACCCGAATGCCGATGTGCGCAAGGCGGCGGTGCTGGCGCTGCTGCGTCACCCGGGGCACGCGGCGGCGCGGGAGGCCCTGGCGGGGGCGGTGGCGGACCGGGACGCGGATGTGCGGGCTTATGCGGGGAGGGGGGTGGGGGTCAACAGTGCGTGATTCGTTCACCCATGCGGAGGGTCCTGGCTGCGGCTATCGGCGCGTGCGCCGGCCGGGACGCGAGACTCCGTCGTATGCGAGCACCGCTGAACGCCGAACCCCCGCCCCCCGGGCCGCAGTGGGCGGTTCCGCCCGAGGGCGGCTGGACCGCCGATGACCTGGACACGCTACCGAACCTGCCTCCGCACACGGAGCTGATCGACAGCAGTCTGGTATTCGCGTGCCCTCAGACCGTTTTCCATTCCCGGGCCGTCAGCCTCTTCAGCAGGCACCTGTTGTCCTCGGCGCCGCCCGGTCTGGAGTCCGTGGCCCGCCTCACGATCGATATCGACCGCTCGAACCGGCCCGAGCCCGATGTGGTCGTCGTGCGCGCGGACGCGGTCGAGAGTCCGCAGCAGACGCGATTTGCTGCGGAGCACGTGCTGTTGGCGATCGAGGTCGTGTCGGACGATTCCGTCACCCGTGACCGGGAGACCAAGCCCGTGAAGTACGCGCGGGCGAAGATCCCGCACTACTGGCGGGTCGAGAACCAGGACGGCCGTGCGGTCGTCTACGTCTTCGAACTGGAGCCGGCGACCGGGGCCTACACCTCCACCGGGATCTTCCACGACCGAATGAAGGTCTCCTCGCCCTTCCCCGTCGATCTCGACCTCACCGCGATCGTCTCCCGACGCCGGGCAGCGGACCCGCAGTAGGCCCACCGCCCGTCGCAGCCGAGGGCTCAGTCGAACTCCGGCGGCTCCTCGTCCCAGCCGAACTCCGGATCGGCGGCCGGGTTGGCGGCCGGGGCCGCCACCCGGGCCGGGGCGGCGGGGCGGG